>NZ_JACCSU010000026.1 GCF_013812825.1 Sphingomonas sp.
CAACCTGAGTGCAATTATGGCGGAGCTGGCCGCGATCGACCGCTGATTCGGCTCGCCCCGACCGAGTCGCAAAGGCGAATCGATGCGCACAGACTTATCCACAGTGGAGACAATGAAGAACAGGTGAGGAACAACCCCAAGATCTGACGCGAAAAACCCGCGTTAATCCGCCGCTTTCCATGAATTCCCATGAAGTGGCATCAAAACCCATTGTATCCCGCGCATGGTTGAGTTACCAACATCGTCTGTAGCGCGGGGGAAGACCCATCCAATTCTACCCTGACGCGGGAACGTGGCGGTCAATCCGCGCGCCCGTGAACGGATCCCGTTGCGCTGCGAACGGGGAGTGGTCGTGGCGCTTGAGCATCTGTTCCAGGGCAGCGCGCTGAACGCGGTCGACGGCAAGGGCCGCGTCTCCGTTCCCGCCTTTTTGCGCGGCGTCATCGAGCGCCGCGGCGATGCCCGGAGCATCGTCCTCGCCGCCCACGAATCCTTCCCCTGCCTCAGCGCCTACGACCCCGCCTACGCGGCATTGAAGCACGGCAAGCTCGAGCGGCTGCTCGAAAAGGAAGAGACCAGCCCCGACGCCCAGCTCGAATATCAGCAACGCAATCTGATGGCCTTCGCCGCCACCGAGGAAGTGCCCTACGACAGCTCCGGCCGCATCGTCCTGCCGCCGATGATGCGCCGCAAGGGTTCGCTCGAGGACCTCGCGCTGTTCCTCGGCGCCGGCGAGACCTTCCAGATCTGGAACCCGGCGCTGTTCCTCGAGGATGCCCGCATCCCCGAGGACATGAAGGACATCGCGCGCTACCGGCTCGAGGAGAGGGGGCTTGGCGCATGACGCGCTCTTCCTCCGGTCCCCGCTCAAGCTCCTCGCACGTGCCGGTGCTGCTCGATGAAGTCGTCCAGGCGCTCGCCATTGCCCGTGGCGAGACTTTGGTCGACGGGACTTTCGGGGCGGGCGGCTACACGGCCGCCATGCTTGCGGCGGGGGCGGGGCGAGTGATCGGCTTCGACCGCGATCCGGATGCGATCGCGCAAGGGCCGACACTCGTTCCGGACGCCATTAGCTCGGGGCGTCTGACCCTGATCGAAGAGCGCTTTTCGCAAATGGACCGGGTGCTGGCGGAGCGCGGCATCGGCCTGGTCGACGGCATCGCGCTCGATATCGGCGTGTCGTCGATGCAGATCGACACCGCCGCGCGCGGTTTTTCGTTCCAGTCCGACGGCCCGCTCGACATGCGCATGTCGAAGTCGGGGCTGACCGCGGCGGAATTCCTCAACCAGGCCGACGAGGCCGAGATCGCGCGCATCCTCAAGGATTATGGCGAGGAGCCGCGGGCCCGCGCCGTCGCCCGTGCGATCGCTGCCGCGCGGCCGATCGAGCGCACCGCCGAACTCGCCGCGATCGTCCGCCGCGCCGCCGGCTTCCGCCCCGGGCAACGGACCGATCCCGCGACCCGCACTTTCCAGGCGATCCGGATTCACCTGAACGCCGAGCTCGACGAATTGGAGGACGGCCTCGCCGCCGCCGAGCGGGCGCTTAAGCCCGGCGGACGGCTTGCGGTAGTCACCTTCCACAGCCTCGAGGACCGGATCGTCAAGCGCTTCCTGCGGGCACGCAGCGGAGCGACCCCGGCCGGCTCGCGCCACCGCCCGGTCCTCACCGATCCGGCCCAGCCGACATTCGAGCGGGTCGCCAAGCCGGTCTCGCCGTCCGAGCGCGAGATGGCCGCGAACCCGCGCGCGAGGTCGGCCCGCCTGAGGAGCGCGGTGCGGACCGCCGCGCCCGCGTGGCAGTCCGGAAAGGCGCTCGAGGGCGGAAAGGCCTTCGAGGGCGGAAAGGCCTTCGAGGGCGGAAAGGCCTTCGAGGGCGGGAAGGCCTTCGAGGGCGGAAAGGAGCACTTGCAATGAGCGGTCGGAGCTTCCGTTCGGTGTTCATGGTCGCGAGCTGCGCCGGAGCCGCGCTTGGCTGCTATTTGGTTTCGCTGCGGGTCGCTTCCGAACGCGCCGCGCTCGAGCATGTCGAAACCCGGATCGTGCTCGCCCAGCGCGACATCAGGCTGTTGCAGACCGAGATCGGCACCCGCGGCCGGCTCGCCCAGCTCGAGCGCTGGAACGTCAAGGTGCTGGCGCTGTCGGCGCCGTCGGCCGACCAGTTCCTCGACGGCGGCTTCGCGCTCGCCAGGCTGGTCGCTCCGCAGGACAAGGTCGATCTCGACGCTCCGGTGGTGCTCGCCGCGGCTCCCGCGAACGGGCCCAAGCCGCAGGTCGAAGGCCGGCAGCCGCAACCGGCGCCGCAAGGCGAAGGGGTTTCGGCCGGCGAGATGCTCCACGTCGCCAGCCTCAAGCGCGCGCTCCGGCCCGCCGAGAATGCGGTCGCCGCGCCGAGGGCGGAGCCCGAAAAGCCGATCCAAAAGCCCGCGGCTTCTGCGAAGGCCCCGGCGGCCAAAGTCCCGTCCGCGAAAACCGCCAAGGCTCCGCTCGCGACTGCCAAGCGGGCGACCGCTGAGCGCGAGCCGGCGACGACTTCAAAAGCCCCACCCACCAAAGTCGCCAAGGCTCCGCCCGCGAAAGCCAAGCCGGCGACGGCCGAGCGCAAGCCGTCGGCATCCGACCCGCTCGCGCCGCTCGCTTCCGCGGCCAAGCCGAAGAAGCTCGCTTCAACCACCAATGCCTCCGGCAAGGACTCCGGCTCGAAGCAATGAACGCGCCGACGTCCGCCCTCGTCGCCCAACGGCCTGAGCGGCTCCGCCTTGTCGGCCAAAGACGCCAAATCCTGGCCATAATGCACCAGCGGCTGATGTTCGGAATGCTGGTGTACGCCGGTGTGATTGCACTGATCGTCGCGCGGATCCTGTTCCTCGCGGCGTTCGGCGACCACGCCGGTCGCAAGGTCGGGATCACCGCGCTGATTCCGGAACGCGGCGACATCGTCGATCGCGATGGTCAGCCCCTGGCGCGGACCATTGATGCCTGGACCATCGGCATGCACCCGAACAAGGTGATCGGCGACAAGCTCGATATCGCCCGGGCGCTGGCTCGGCTGATGCCGGAGCGCGACGCGGCGACCTATCACGCGATGCTGCGTTCGGGCCGCAACTTCTTCTATCTGCGCCGCCGGGCGCCGCCCGAACTGGTCCAGGCGGTCAACGCATTGGGCGAGCCGGGGCTCTCGCTCGACCGCGAGCCCGACCGGCTCTACCCGCAGACGAGCCTCGCCGCGCACGTCATCGGCTACACCGATGTCGACGGCCGCGGCAACGCCGGCATCGAGCGCGCATTCGACGAGCGGCTGTCCGACCCCGCCACCCGCAGCGAGCCGCTGACCCTGTCGATCTCGAGCCGGCTGCAGCAGGCGCTCGAGCACGAGCTGCTGGCTGCGATGACCGAGTTCTCGGCGATCGGAGCGGCCGGCATCGTCATGGATATCCACACCGGCGAAGTGCTGGCGATGACCTCGCTTCCGCAGCTCAATCCCAACGCGGCCGGGCAGGGTTCGGAAGAGGCGCGGTTCAACCGGGCGACTCTCGGCATCTATGAGCTCGGCTCGACCTACAAACCCTTCACCGTCGCGATGGCGATGGACTCCGGAGTGATCAAGTCGCTCGGCCAGATCTACCATTGCCCGAACCAGCTGCAGGTCGCCGGCCGGACGATCAACGACACGCACCCCTTCGGCCGTTCGTGCACGGTCGCCGAGATCATGAAGGAAAGCTCCAACATCGGCACCGCGCAGATCGCCGCTCAGATTGGTTCCAGCCGGCAGCGTGAGTTCCTCGACAAGATGGGATTCCTGAGCCCGATCGCGATCGAGCTGAAGGAACGCGGGCGAACGCTCAACCCGGGCAAGAACTGGAACCAGATCGAGACGATGACCGTCGGCTACGGGCATGGAATCGCGGTCACTCCGCTCCACCTCGCGACCGGCTACGCGACCTTGTTCAACGGCGGCATCTACCGGCCCCCGACGCTGATCAAGGTCGACCGCACCCACCCGGTCAGCGCGGGCCGCCGGGTGTTCAGCGAGGACACCAGCTACAAGATGCGATCGCTGCTTCGGCTGGTGGTCACGCACGGCACCGGGCGCAAGGCGGACGCGCCGGGCTACCGGGTCGGCGGCAAGACCGGAAGCGCCGAAAAATATCACAACCGGTCGCTGATGGTGACCAGCTTTGCCGGCGTTTTCCCGATGGACGAACCCCGCTATGTGATCGTCGCCATGCTCGACGAACCCAAGGCGACCGCCAAGACCTACGGCTTCCGGACCGCCGGCTGGAACGTCGCCCCGGTGATCAGCCGAACCGTCAGCCGGATCGCGCCGATGCTCGAAGTTCGTCCCGACAAGAAGCGCGAGGCGAACCTCGCCGAGGTGCTGCCCTTCGTCAACGCGACGGAGCGCTGACACCGTGCGCCTTCGGGAGCTTGCCGGCGTCGAATCCGATTCCGAGGTCACCGGCTTTTCGATCGATCATCGCAAGGTCGCGCCGGGAAGCGTGTTCGGAGCGTTTAAAGGCCAGGTGTTCGACGGCGAGGACTTCATCGGCCAGGCCGTGACCCGCGGTGCGGTGGCGGTCGTCGCTCGGCCCGAGGCGAAGGTCGAGAAAGTGCCGCACCTCGCCGACGAGCAGCCGCGGCGTCTATTCGCCAGCCTCGCTGCGAAATTCTTCGCGCCGTACCCGGAGGTCGTGGTCGCGGTCACCGGCACCAACGGCAAGACCTCGACGGTCGAGATGACCCGGCAGATGTGGCGGATCAGCGGCCAGCGCTCGGCGTCGATCGGAACGCTCGGGGTCACCACGTCGGACGACCAGGTGAAGACCGGGCTGACGACCCCCGACATCGTCACCTTCCTGTCCAACATGGCCGGGCTCGAGCGGATGGGCATCAGCCATGTCGCCTACGAGGCGTCCAGCCATGGGCTCGACCAGCACCGCTGCGAAGGCGTCCGGCTCGCGGCCGCGGCGTTCACCAGTTTCAGCCGCGACCATCTCGACTACCACCCGTCGATGGACGCGTATTTCGAGGCCAAGATGCGGCTGTTCGACGAGCTGCTCCCGCCCGACGCGACCGCGGTGGTGTGGACCGACGATGCCAGGTCGGGCGAGGTGATGGAGCGGGTTCGCCGCCGCGGCAGCAGGCTGATGACGGTCGGCCGCGAGGGCGAGACGATCCGGTTGCTCGACCAGGTGCCCACCCCGCTCGGCCAGACGGTCTCGCTCAGCCACGGCGGCACGACCCACAAGCTCGCCCTGCCGTTGATCGGCGCTTACCAGGCGGCCAACGTGCTGGTCGCGGCCGGCCTGGTGATGGCGACCGGCACGAGCTTCGAGGCGGCGTTCTCGGCGATGCAGCGGGTGTCGCCGGTGCGCGGCCGCCTCGAGCGCGCGGTGATCAGCCGCGGCGGGGTGCCGGTCTACATCGATTACGCGCACACCGGCGACGCTCTCGAGGCGGCGATCGCGGCGTTGCGGCCGCACGTGGAAGGGCGGCTGATCACCGTGTTCGGAGCCGGCGGCGACCGCGACCAGGGCAAGCGGCCACAGATGGGAACGGTCGCGTCGCGATTGTCCGACCTGGTCATCGTCACCGACGATAATCCGCGCACCGAGGATCCGGCCAAGATCCGCGCCGAAGTGCTGGCCGGAGCGCCGGGCGCGAGCGAGATCGCCGGCCGCCGCGAAGCCATTGCCGAGGCGATCCGGATCGCCCGCTCGGGCGACATCGTGCTGGTCGCCGGCAAGGGTCACGAGCAGGGGCAGATCATCGGCGACCGGGTGCTTCCGTTCGACGATGTGGTGGTCGCCCGCGAGTGCGCGGCATGAGCGTCCTGTGGACATCGAGCGAGATCGCCGACGCGACCGGCGGCAGCGTTCACGGCGAATTTGAAGTCACGGGAGTCACCTTCGACAGCCGCGAAGTGCGGGCTGGCGACCTGTTCGTGGCGATGCCGGGGACGGTCCACGACGGCCATGAGTTCGTCGCCGGAGCGATCGCGGCGGGCGCCGCCGGGGCAATCGTGTCGCGGGCCATCGCCGCTCCGCACGTGCTCGTCGACGATACCGCGCGGGCGCTCGAAGCGCTCGGCCGGGCGGCGCGCCAGCGCTCGCGCGCAAGGATCGTCGCGGTCACCGGTTCGGTTGGCAAGACCAGCACCAAGGAGGCGATCTACGCGGGCCTCGAGCGCTGGCGGCGCGGCCGGGTCCACCGCTCGGTCAAGAGCTACAACAACCACACCGGAGTCCCGCTGAGCCTCGCCCGGATGCCGCGCGACTGCGACTTCGCCGTGCTCGAGCTGGGGATGAACAACGCCGGCGAGATCGCCGCTTTGACTCGGCTGGTTCGGCCGCATGTCGCGGTGATCACCGCGATCGCCCCGGCGCATATCGAGAACCTCCATTCGGAGGAGGCGATCGCCGACGCCAAGGCGGAGATCTTCCAGGGACTGGAGTCGTTTCCCGGCGACGAGTCGGGCGGGGTCGCGATCGTTCCCAACGACAGTCCGCACCGCGACCGTCTGGTCCAGGCGGCGCGCCGCCACGCGGACCGAATCATCACCTTCGGAGGCGGCGATGCCGATATTCATGCGGTTCACGCGGTCAGCTCGCACGGCGGCGGCAGCCTGATCACTGCGTCGCTGCTCGACTGCGACCTGACGTTCACGATTTCCCAGCGCGGCGACCATTGGGTGTCGAACGCTCTGGCGGCGCTGGCTGCGGTCGAGGCGGTCGGCGGCGACGTCGCCGCGGCCGGCCTGGGGCTGGCCGACATGTCCGCCCTGAAGGGCCGCGGCGAGCGCCATCGGGTCGCGGTCGAGGGCGGCGAGCTGCTGCTGATCGACGAGAGTTACAACGCCAACCCGGCGTCCGTGGCCGCGACTTTGAAGAGCCTTGGCTCCGAGGCCCACGTCGAGCGGCGGATCGCGGTGCTTGGGCCGATGCGCGAGCTCGGCAGCCATAGCGACGCACTCCACGCGGGCCTCGCTCCAGCGGTGATCGACGCTCGGGTCGACCGGTTGGTGCTGATCGGCGAGGAAATGCGGCCGCTGGCCGACGCGCTCGAGGGCCAGGTTCCGGTCGATCGGACAACGGGCGTCGACGAGGCGGCCGAAATTCTGCTGAGGATCGCCCGGCCCGGCGACGCGGTGCTGGTCAAGGCGTCCAATTCGGTCGGGCTTGCGAGGCTGGTCGAACGAGTGTCAGGGCTTCAGCCATGCTCTATGTGATTGCCGAAGAGCTCGGGTTTCCCGGCCTGCTCAACCTCATCCGCTACATCAGCTTCCGGGCCGGGGCGGCGAGCGCGACCGCGCTGGCGATCGGCCTTCTACTCGGTCCGTGGTTCATCTCCTATCTGCGAACCCGCCAGGGGAAGGGCCAGCCGATCCGCTCCGACGGGCCGCAGAGCCACCTCGCCAAGAGCGGCACTCCGACCATGGGCGGCCTTCTGATCCTGATTTCGGTCTCGGTCTCGGTGCTGCTGTGGATGGACCTCAGGAACCCCTATGTGTGGGCGTGCCTGCTGGTCACGGCGGGCTTCGGGTTGATCGGGTTCCTCGATGATTACGACAAGCTCAAGAAAGCGCACCACGCCGGGCTTTCGGGACGGATGCGCCTCGCGCTGGAGTTCCTGATCGCCGGCTTCGCCACCTGGCTGATCGTCCAGGCCGGCAATACCCACCTCTACGTGCCGTTCGTCCAGGGTCCGGTGGTCGACCTCGGCTGGTTCTACGTCGCCTTCGGCGCCTTCGTGATCGTTGCGTTCGGCAATGCGGTGAACCTGACCGACGGGCTCGACGGGCTGGCGACGATGCCGGTGATTATCGCCTCGATCGCCTTCCTGCTGATCGCTTATCTGGTCGGCAACGCGCGCTTCGCCGAATATCTCGGAATTCCGCATTTGCTCGGGGTCGGCGATTTGACCGTGCTGTGCCTGGCGATCGTCGGCGCGGGGCTCGCGTTCCTGTGGTTCAACGCGCCGCCCGCCGCGGTCTTCATGGGCGACACCGGCAGCCTGGCGCTCGGCGGGGCGCTGGGCGCGGTCGCGGTCGCCACCCACCACGAGTTTGCGCTGGTGATCGTCGGCGGGCTGTTCGTCCTCGAGGCGGCCTCGGTGGTGATCCAGGTGATGGTCTACAAGCGCACCGGCAAGCGGATCTTCCGGATGGCGCCGATCCACCACCACTTCGAGCACATCGGCTGGTCGGAGCCGACCATCGTCATCCGCTTCTGGATCGTCAGCTTCGTGCTGGCTCTGGCGGGCCTCAGCACGCTGAAGCTGAGGTGATCACCGCTCGCGCCTTCGCCGGGAAGCACTACGCGGTGTACGGGCTCGCGCGCTCGGGGCTGGCGACCGCCGAGGCATTGCTGGCGAGCGGTGCGAAGGTGACGGCTTGGGATGCCAGCGCGGACGCTCGGGCCAAGGCGCCGGCGGGCGCGGAGCTAGCGGACCTCGACGCCGCCGACCTGAGCCAGTTCGACAGCCTGGTGGTGTCGCCCGGCGTGCCGCTCAACCGCCACCCGATCGCGAAGCGGGCGCGCGAGGCGGGGGTCGAGATCATCGGCGACATCGAGCTGTTCGCCCGCGCCCGGCCCGAGCTTCCAGAGCACAAGGTGGTCGGGATCACCGGCACCAACGGCAAGTCGACGACCACCGCGCTCGTCCATCACATCCTGCAGACCGCCGGCGTGCCCAGCGCGATGGGCGGCAACATCGGCCTGCCGATCCTCGCGCAGGACCCGCTCCTGGAAGGCGGGGTCTATGTGCTGGAACTATCGAGCTACCAGCTCGACCTGACGCAAAGCCTCGATTGCGACGTCGCCGTGCTGCTCAACATCACCCCCGATCATCTGGATCGCTATGACAGCTTCGAGGCTTATGCGGCGTCAAAGCTTCGGCTGTTCGAGATGCAGTCGCCTGAATGCGCCGCGGTTGTTGTTGCCGAATCCGATCTCACTAGTAGCATCGCTGAAAAACTCGGTGGCCGCGCAGCCTTAGTGCGAACCACTGGAGGCTGGACAGCCGAGGGTGTTTCGATCGCTAAGGCGGGAGTCATTAGACGCCAGCCTCGGCTCAATTTAGATGGCGAGCGGCTGACCGAGACCAATTGGCCGGCGTTACAGGGTCCGCACAACATGCAGAATGCTGCAGCTGCGATAGCCGCGGTGGATGCTGCCGTCGGAATGTGGCCATCGGAGGCAGAAGCCCTCCGCACATTCCCCGGACTGCCGCACCGCATGGAGCGGGTCGCCGAGCGCAACGGCGTGATTTTCGTCAACGACAGCAAGGCCACCAACCCGACCGCGGCGGCGCCGGCGCTGGCGGCGTTCCCGGCGATCCGCTGGATCTGCGGCGGCCAGGCGAAGAGCGACGATCTCGACGAATGCGAGCCGCACTTCGGCCATGTCCGCTCGGCCTACACCATCGGCGAGGCGGCCGAGCTGTTCGAGCGGCTGTTGAAGCCGCACATGCCGGTGAAAAATTGTCGCGAGCTTGAGGTCGCGGTGAAAGCCGCCGCAGATGATGCCCAGGCAGGGGACACGGTGCTGCTTTCGCCGGCGTGCGCGAGCTTCGACCAGTTCAGGGATTTCGAGGAGCGCGGCGACAAGTTCCGCCAAGTTGTGGGGGCGTTATGAGCACAAGCCTGTCCGGACGGATCAAGGCCAGCGCCGCATGGGCCGACCCGAACCGCTACGGCCGGTCGGACCGGTCGGCGGCGGGGCGCTGGTTCTGGGAAATCGACCGGGTGCTGCTGCTTCTGGTCAGCGTCCTGATCGGCATCGGCCTGATCGCGGTCGCGGCGGCCTCGCCGGCCGCGGCGACACGCTATTCGGGCGGCTCGGTCCAGTTCGGCGAGCTCTATTATTTCTACCGCCAGATCGCCTGGATCGCGGTCGGAGTGCCGGTGATGATCGCCATCTCGATGTTGTCGCGGGAGCGGGCGCGGCGGCTGTCGCTGTTCGGAGCCGCATTCTTTTTCGTGCTTCTGATCTTCGTTCCGGTGCTCGGCCCCGAGATCAACGGCGCCAAGCGCTGGATCGACATCGGTGTCGGGCAATTGCAGCCCTCGGAGTTCTTGAAGCCTTTCTACGTGGTGGCGATGGCCTGGCTGCTGTCCTTGCGCGAAGGCGACAAATCGCTGCCGGTGTTCGCTCTGTCGGCGCTGGTCACCGGCGGGGTCGCGGTGCTGCTGATGCAGCAGCCCGATTTCGGGAGCACGATCATCTTCGGCTGCGTGTGGATCGCGATGCTGGCGCTGGCGGGGATCAGCCTGCGGGCGATCGGCGGGCTCGGAATCGCGGTGATCGTCGGCGTGGTGATCGCCTATTTCACCTACGACGTCGCGACCGCGCGCATCGACGGCTTCCTGTTCGGCGAGGGCGACACCTTCCAGACCGACAATGCGATGCGCACGCTGACCGCCGGCGGGCTGTTCGGCATGGGCCCGGGCGGCGGCACCCGCAAGTTCGGCCTACCCGAGCCGCACACCGACTACATCTTCTCGGTGATCGGCGAGGAGTTCGGGCTGATCGCCTGCCTGGCGATCGCGCTCCTCTATTTGACCATCGTCGTCCGGGTGCTGATCAAGCTGCTCGACGAGGATTCGACCTTCGCCATTCTCGCCGCGGCGGGGCTGGTGATCACCTTCGGGTTGCAGGCGATGATCAACATGGCGGTCAACGTCCAGATCGCGCCGTCCAAGGGCATGACCCTGCCGTTCATTAGCTATGGCGGAAGCTCGATGCTGGCGCTGTCGATCGGCATGGGTTTGCTGCTCGCTTTCACCCGCCGAAACCCGTATCTCACCCGCTCGCCCTACGTCGTCAAATGGAGCGGGGATTTTCCGCAATGAAGCCATGGCCGGGATGAACTTCGTTCTCGCCGCCGGGGGGACCGGCGGACACATGATCCCAGCCCATGCCCTTGCCGCCGAGCTCAAGTCCCGCGGCCATGGGGTGATGCTGATCACCGACGAGCGCGGCGCCCGCTTCCCGGGCCTGTTCGACAAGGTGCCGGTGCATATCCTCCCGGCCGGGCGGCTGGGCGGCGGGCCGATCGGCTGGCTCAAGGCGCTGAGCTCGGTCATTGCCGGGCGCGGCGAGGCGCGCGGCCTCTACCGCAACCACCGGCCCGACGCGGTCGTCGGCTTCGGCGGCTATCCGGCCTTCCCGTCGCTGCTTGCCGCGTCGTCGATGCGGATCCCGAGCCTGCTCCACGAGCAGAATGCGGTGCTCGGGCGGGTCAACCGGCTGCTGGCCGGCGACGCGGCGGCGATCGCCACCGCGTTCGAGCGGGTCGAGCGCCTGAAGCCGCGCCACAAGGACAAGATCGTGGTGGTCGGCAACCCGGTCCGCGAGGAGATCGCGCGGCTCGGCGAAATGCCGTTCCCGGCGTTCGACGAGGTCGCTCCGCTGAAGATCCTGATCACCGGCGGAAGCCAGGGCGCGACCGTTCTCGGCACGGTCGTCCCCGAGGGGCTGGGACTGCTCAAGCCGTCGCTTCGCCGCCGCCTGCAAATCATCCAGCAGTGCCGCGCCGACGACATCGAGCGGGTTCGGGCGCGCTACGCCGAGCTCGGCATCCCGGCCGAGCTGATGACCTATATCGAGGACATGGCCGACAAGCTCGCCGAAGCGCATCTGGTGATCGGCCGAGCCGGAGCCTCGACCGTCGCCGAGCTGACCGCCGCCGGGCGGCCGGCGATCCTGATCCCGTTCCCGTCGGCCACCGACGACCACCAGACCGTCAACGCGCGCGAGATGACCAGGGCGGGCGGAGCTCGGACGATCCCGCAGACCGATTTCACGCCGCCGGTCCTGGCTCGGCAGATCGAGGCGATGGCCGCCGATCCGCTGGCGCTCGCCAACGCCGCCGCCCGGTCGCTGTCGGTCGGTCGCCCGCACGCGGCTCGCGACCTTGCCGACCTGGCCGAGCGGATCGGAGGCGGCCTGGCGCCGCTTCTGGTCGGCTCGTCGCTGACTCCGCGCAGCCGCCCCGCCTTTGCCGGTGGAGTCCCGGCATGAGGGCGGCGCCTGTGAAAAGACGCCTTCAAAAATGAAGGCTTTCGGGACCGACGTCGGGACGATCCACTTCGTCGGCATCGGCGGCATCGGAATGTCCGGGATCGCCGAAGTGATGCACCAGCTCGGCTACAAGGTGCAGGGCTCCGACATCGCCGAGAATTATGTGATCGAGAAGCTGCGCAAGGCCGGGATCCCGGTCACCATCGGCCACAGCGCCGACAATCTCGGCGAGGCGGCGGTGGTCGTCTGTTCGAGTGCGATCAAGGACGGCAATCCGGAGGTCGACGCGGCGGCGGAGCGGCGGCTGCCCCGGGTCCGCCGCGCCGAGATGCTCGCCGAGCTGATGCGGATGCAAAAGACCATCGCGGTCGCCGGAACCCACGGCAAGACGACGACGACCTCGATGATCGCCGCGATGCTCGACGCCGGCGGGCTCGACCCGACGGT
Source organism: Sphingomonas sp. (assembly GCF_013812825.1). Classification (GTDB taxonomy): domain Bacteria; phylum Pseudomonadota; class Alphaproteobacteria; order Sphingomonadales; family Sphingomonadaceae; genus Sphingomicrobium. The sequence goes on from NZ_JACCSU010000026.1 coordinate 12,471, forward strand.
GATCAACGGCGGGATCATCAACCGCTACGGCTCCAACGCGAGGCTCGGAAAGAGCGACTGGATGGTCGTCGAGGCCGACGAAAGCGACGGCAGCTTCCTGCGGCTCGACGGGACCATCGCGGTCGTCACCAACGTCGATCCCGAGCATGTCGAGCATTACGGCAGCTTCGACCGGGTCAAGGACGCGTTCGTCGAGTTCATCGAGAACGTGCCGTTCTACGGGCTGGCGGTGCTGTGCGTCGACCATCCCGAAGTGCAGACTTTGCTCAGCCGAATCCGCGACCGCCGAGTGGTGACTTACGGTTTCTCGGCGCTCGCCGACCTGCGCGCCGACAATGTCGCTCCGCGCGACGGCGGCACCCGATTTGACGCCGTCGTCCTGCAGCGCGACGGATCGCGGCGGACGATCGAGGCGATCCAGCTGCCGATGCCGGGCCGGCACAATGTCCAGAACGCCTTGGCCGCGATTGCCGTCGCGATCGAGCTCGGGATCGACGACGACAAGATCGTCGAGGGGTTCGAGCGGTTCGAGGGCGTCAAGCGCCGCTTCACCCGCGTCGGCGAGGTCGGCGGAGCGGTGATCATCGACGATTACGCCCACCACCCGGTCGAAATCCGGGCGGTCCTGGCCGCCGCCCGCGAGAGCGCCCAGAGCCTGTTGGAGGACGCTGATGGAGCAACCGGGGCCAGGGTCATCGCGGTGATGCAGCCCCACCGTTACACGCGTCTGCAAGCGCTGATGGACGACTTCCAAAGCGCCTTCAACGACGCCGACATCGTCCTGGTGGCGCCGGTTTACGCGGCCGGCGAGGAGCCGATCGAGGGCGTCGATTCCACCGCCCTGGTCGAGGGCCTGCGCGCCCGCGGGCACCGGATGGTCAAGCTGGTCGACAACGCCGAGGAGCTCGCCGAGAGCTTGCGCGACCTGGCCGCCGAGGGCGATCTGATCATCTGCATGGGCGCCGGGGACATCACCAAATGGGCGGCCGGGCTGGCCGACGGCATCGGGAAAGCGAGAGCGTCGAAATGAGCGACGTCGCCGAGATGCCGAAGGTCCGCGGCCGGCTGACCAAGGAGGCGCCGCTGGCGCCGCTGGTGTGGTTCAAGAGCGGCGGCAATGCCGAATGGCTGTTCGAGCCGGCCGAGGCCGACGACCTCGCCGAATTCCTGCGCGGTCTCGATCCCGACGTGCCGGTGATGGCGCTGGGGCTTGGCTCGAACCTGATCGTCCGCGACGGCGGGGTGCCGGGCGTCGTCGTCCGGCTCGGCAAGGCGTTCGCAAGCATCGAGCAATTGGACGACACGCGGCTGCGCTGCGGCGGCGGGGCGAGCGGGATCCTGGTCTCGTCGAGTGCGCGCGACGCCGGGATCGCCGGCCTCGAGTTCCTGCGCGGAATCCCCGGCACGGTCGGCGGCTTCGTGCGGATGAACGGCGGCGCCTATGGCCGTGAGGTGCAGGATATCCTGGTCTCGGCGACGCTCGTATCGCGATCGGGCGAGATCGAGGAATGGCCGCTGGAGAAGCTCGGCTACCGCTACCGCCACAGCCAAGTGCCGCAAGGGGCGGTGGTGGTCGGAGCGACCTTCCGCGGAATGCGCGGCGATCCGGCGGCAATCGGCGCCGAGATGGAGCGCATCGCCGCGGCGCGCGAGGAAGCGCAGCCGATCCGAAGCCGAACCGGCGGCTCGACCTTCAAGAACCCTCCGGGCCACAAGGCCTGGGCTCTGATCGATGCCGCCGGCTGCCGGGGAATGACTTTGGGCGGCGCCCAAGTCTCGGAAAAGCATTGCAATTTCCTGTTGAACCTAGGAAGCGCGACGAGCTCCGACATCGAGGCGCTGGGCGAAGAGGTCCGGCGTCGCGTGCGGGCGAAGACCAACATCTCACTCGAGTGGGAAATCCAGCGGATCGGCAGCGAGTGAACGGCACCGTGAACAGGGATTTGCACGTCGTCGTGCTGATGGGCGGCTGGTCGGCCGAGCGCGAGGTGTCGCTGTCCAGCGGCCGCGGCATCGTCGAGGCGTTGCGCGAGCGCGGCTGGTCCAACGTCACCGAGATCGACATGGACCGCAACGTCGCCCAGCTGATCACTGCGGTTCGGCCCGACGTCGTGTTCAACGCGCTGCACGGGACTCCGGGCGAGGACGGGACCGTCCAGGGGATGCTCGACCTGATGCAGGTCCCCTACACCCACAGCGGGCTCGAGACGTCGGTGATCGCGATCGACAAGGAGCTGACCAAGAAGGTGCTGGTGCCGCACGGCATCCGCATGCCGGCCGGCGAGATGGTCGAGAGCGAGAGCCTGTTCGCCGCCGATCCGATGGCCCGGCCGTATGTGCTGAAGCCGGTCAACGAGGGCTCGTCGGTCGGAGTCGCGATCGTGACCGCCGACGGCAATTACGGCAATCCCATCGGCCGCGACGTTCCCGGCCCCTGGCACGAGTTCGACGAGCTTCTCGCCGAGCCGTTCATTCGCGGCCGCGAGCTCACCGTCGCCGTCCTCAACGATGAGCCGCTGGCCGTGACCGAGCTCAAGCCCAAGGCCGGCTTCTATGACTATGCGGCGAAGTACACCGACGGCCTCACCGAGCATATCTGCCCGGCCCAGGTGCCGGACGAGGTGGCGCGCTCGATGATGGACATGGCGGCAAAGGCGCACCGGCTGCTGGGCTGCAAGGGCGCGTCGCGGTCGGATTTCCGCTGGGACGACGAGGCTGGCGAGGCCGGCGTCTATCTGCTCGAGGTCAACACCCAGCCGGGCATGACTCCGCTGAGCCTGGTGCCCGAACAGGCCAGGTATCGAGGCATCGACTACGGCGAGCTGGTCGAGCGGCTGATCGCCGAGGCCCTGGAGGGGCGCGAATGACCGCCGCGCACGTCCGACGCGGTGGCCCCGCCCGCCCCAAGCAGCGCAAGGCCAAGCCGAAGCGGGGCGCCGGCAAGGCTGGTCAGGCACGCGCCAACCGATTGGCGGGGCTCGCGTTTAGCGCGTTCCTGCTGGCGATGGGGGTGGTGGTGGTGATCGCGCTCGACATCCCGTCGAAGGCGGCGACCTCGACGGGGGCGGCGATCGGCCGAGCGGGCTTCACCGTCAGCGGCTACCGGATCGTCGGCCTCAACCGGATGAACCGGGCGCAGGTCGACGCGGTGATCGTCGACGAGCTTCGCCAGGCGTCGGAAAGCGCTGGGGGCTCGAAGCCCGCCCAGCCCCTGGTCGACGTCGCCGCGATCCGCAACCGGCTGCTGCAGTTCGGCTGGGTCAAGGACGCCCGGGTGTCGCGGCGCCTGCCCGATACTCTGGTGATCGACATCGTCGAGCGACGGCCGGAAGCGCTGTGGCAGGACAAGCAGCAGCTGGCGCTGATCGACGGCGATGGCGTGGTGCTCGACCGGGTGCGGGTCGACCAGATGCCGGACCTGCCGCTGTTGATCGGGCCCGGAGCCAACGCCCGCGCGCGCGATCTCGGCCGGCTGATGGATTTGGTTCCGACCCTCAAGCCGCAGCTGGCCTCGGCGACCTGGATCGGGCGGCGCCGCTGGGACCTCGCGTTCCAGACCGGCGAGACGGTCGCACTGCCGGAAGACGAAGGCGCGGCGCGCCAGGCGCTGACCAAGTTCGCCAAGGTCGACCGTTCGTCGGGCCTGCTCGGCCGCGGCCTGGTGCGGTTCGACCTGCGGGTTCCCGGCAAGATGACCGTCCGACTGCCGCGGGCGCCGGGCGAGGCGATCACTCCCGAAGCCGCGTCGGAAGGATAACGCCAGCACGATGTCGTCGCCCGCCGACACCAGGCTGATCGCCGCGCTCGACATCGGCTCGTCCAAGGTCAGCGCGCTGATCGTCACGTCCGACGACGACGGGCGGCTGCGCGTGCTCGGCACCGGCCAGCGCGAAAGCCGCGGCGTCAAGCGCGGCTACATCACCGACATGGAAGCGAGCGAATTCGCGGTCCGCGAGGCGGTCGAGCTCGCCGAGCGGATGTCGGGCGTGACCATCGACGAGGTGTGGGCGAGCTACGGCGCCGGCGGGCTGGTCAGCGACGTCGCCAATGTCGAGGTCGAGCTCGGCGGTCACCAGATCGAGCAGTCGGACATCGACCAATTGCTCGCCGGCGGCCGCAACGCGCTCGATCGCGGCGGCCAGGTCGTGCTCCACGCCCACCCCGCGCTCTACACCATCGACGGAGTCGAGGGCGTCAAGCACCCAACCGGACTCCACGCCGACCGGCTCGGGGTCGACATCCACGTCGTCGCCGCCGATCCGGCGCCGCTTCGGAACATCGATTACGTGATCCGCTCGGCGCATTTGGGGGTCAAGGCGATCGTCGCCTCGCCGGTCGCCGCGGCGATCGCCTGCCTGACCGAGGAGGAACGCGAACTGGGCGTCGCCTTGGTCGAGCTCGGCGCCGAAGTCACCAACGTCTCGCTCCACGCCGGCGGAATGCTGGTCGGGCTGCGCTCGATCGCATTGGGCGCCAAGGACGTCACCGACGACATCGCCTGCGCGTTCGGGGTCCAGCGGCGCGACGCCGAGCGGCTCAAATGCTTTTACGGATCGGCGATGACCTCGCCACGCGACAATCACGAGATGATCGAGGCGACCCAGATCGGCGCCGAGGAAGACGCCGAGCCGACGCGGATCACCCGGGCGCAGCTGATGATGGTGATCCGCCAGCGGGTCGAGGAGCTGACCGCCCAGATCGAGGCGGCGCTCAAGGAGCTCGGCTTCACCGGCCCGGTCGGCCGGCAGGTGGTGCTAACCGGCGGCGGCGCGGAACTGAAGAACATCGCGGACTACATGCAGGGCGTTCTCGGCCGAGCCGTCCGGGTCGGCCGGCCGCGGACCATCACCGGGCTTCCCGACGCGCACAGCGGACCGGCTTTTTCGACGCTGGTCGGGTTGGCGTTTTTGGCCGGCTCGAGGAGCAGCGACATCCGCGACATCGCGCTCGGCACCGTCACCCAGAAAAAGCCCGCGACCGGCATGTTCGGCCGGCTGATCGACGCCATGCGCGGCGGCTTCTAGCTAGCATCCTTCTGCACCAGCACGGGACACTGAGTCTTCGGCGCAACTATTGTCCCCAATTTTTTGTTGTTCGGTGACGTTTTCGCTCGCGCGAGGAATCGTATAATGCAATGATTCACCCAGAAGGTTCAGCACCTTGCGCTTTTCTGGGGCTTCTTGAGGGGGTTTTGGTCATGAGCATCGATTTCGTCCGGCCTGAAGTCGACGAGCTTCGCCCGCGGATCAGCGTCATCGGAGTTGGAGGGGCGGGCGGCAACGCGGTCGCCAACATGATCGCCGCCGACGTCCAGGGAGTCGACTTCATCGTCGCCAACACCGACGCGCAGTCGCTCAATTCATCGAGCGCCGACCGCCGCATCCAGCTCGGCCTCAAGATCACCCAGGGCCTCGGGGCCGGATCGCGGCCCGAGATCGGCCGCGCCGCCGCCGAAGAGACTCTGGACGAGATCGAGCGCGCTCTCGAAGGCACGCACATGTGCTTCATCGCCGCCGGGATGGGCGGCGGCACTGGCACCGGCGCCGCGCCGGTGATCGCCAAGACGGCCCGCGACAAGGGCATCCTCACGGTCGGCGTCGTCACCAAGCCGTTCGCATTCGAAGGGGCTCGCCGCGGCCGTGCGGCCGATGCCGGCATCGACGAGCTCCAGCAGCACGTCGACACGCTGATCGTCATCCCCAACCAGAATCTGTTCCGGCTCGCCAACTCGGACACCACCTTCAAGGAAGCGTTCGAAATGGCCGACGAGGTGCTCCAGCAGGGCGTCCGCGGGATCACCGACTTGATGGTGATGCCGGGCCTCATCAACCTCGACTTCGCCGACGTCCGCTCGGTGATGGGCGAGATGGGCAAGGCGATGATGGGCACCGGCGAGGCGGTCGGCGACAACCGCGCCATCGAGGCCGCCGAGAAAGCGATCTCCAACCCGCTGCTCGACGGAGTCAGCATGAAGGGCGCCAAGGGCGTGATCATCTCGATCACCGGCGGCGAGGACATGCGGCTGATGGAGGTCGACGAAGCCGCGAGCCACATCAAGGAGCTGGTCGACCCGGACGCCAACATCATCTGGGGCTCGGCGTTCAACAACGATCTCGGCGGCAAGCTGCGCGTGTCGGTGGTCGCCACCGGTATCGAGGCCGAAACCGGCACCCAGGCGCAGCCCGGCAAGGTGTTCACCTTCCCGGCCTCGCGCACCACGGCCGCGACGGCCGCCGCGCCCGAGCTGCCGATCGCGAGCGACGAGGATCCGATGCCGCTCGAACTTCCGGCCGACGAGGACAGCGACGAGCTGGTGCTCGACTCCGAGGACATTTTGACCAGCCCGGTTTCGGGCGCACCGATCGCGCCGCCGATCGATGAGGATTTCGGCGCGGCCGAGGATCTTGCCGGTGAGCCCGAGCCGCCGAAACCGGCGCGCGAAAGCGGCACTTTGTTCGAGCGCATGTCGAACATCGCGCGTGGCGCCGCCAAGGCGCAGGGCGAGGACGAGGAGCCGAGCGGCTATCGTCCCGAGCCGATCGATATCCCGCGCTTCCTCAACCGGCAGAACAACCAGTAACCGTCCGTTCCGTCCGCAGCCCCGTCTCACCGCCGGGGCTGCACGGCTCGTCGCTGGCGAGCTAGCCATAAAGCTTTGCGCAAGCTCCTCTTCGCCATGACGTTCGCGATGGCCACCCATTCCACCCGCCGAGTTCGCGTCGCCGCGCTGATTCTCAGCCTGGTCGGGCTCGCGCTCGCCGCCTCGTCGGCGCCGGTGTCCGCGCAACCGGCCTGGCGCGAAACCCCGGCCGCGGCGCTCGACCGGCACATTCGAGTGCTGGCGTCATCGCCCAGGGACTTCCTCGCGCTGATCGGAGCCGGCAAGGCGGCGCTCGAACTCGGCGATCATCACGCGGCGGTCGGGTTTTTCGGGCGTGCCGACGAGACCTTCCCGTCGAGCCCGCTGCCGAAAGCGGGACTGGGCGCGGCGATGGTGTCCGACGGCGACGCCCATGGAGCGATGCGCTACTTCGAGCGCGCGCGGCAGCTCGGCGCGACCGCGGCGATGATGGGCGCCGACCGCGGCCTCGCCTACGATTTGACGGGCCGCCACTCGGATGCGCAGGCCGATTATCGAGCCGCGCTGGCCGGGCGCGACGCCGACGAGGCCCGGCGGCGGCTGGCTCTGAGCCTCGCGGTGACCGGCGACAAGGACGCTGCGCTCGCGACTCTGGCGCCGCTCATCGCCCGAGCCGACATGGGCGCCTACCGGTGCCGGGCGCTGGTGCTTGCGCTGTCGGGCGACGTCGACGGAGCGCGGCGCTCGCTCGACGCGGTGATGCCGGGCTCGTCGGTGCGGATGGCGCCGTTTTTCGCCAAGCTGCCCTCGCTCCGCTCGGACCAGAAGGCGGCCGCGGTCAATCTGGGCATCTTTCCCAACACCGGCCAGCCGAGCTACGCCTATGTCGCTCCGCCGCGAGTGACGGCGCCGGCGACGCAGCCGCGGCCCGCCCCGAGCCGGCCGGGGGCGAATGTCGCCGGCGCGATGCCGATGTCGGGCGACCGCCTCGCGACCATCGACAATGTGCTGCGGCCGAACGCGTCCGCGGCGCCGTCGCGGCCGACTCAAATTGCGAGCATCCCGCCGCAAAGCCGCCGTGCGCCAGACAGCTCGGCGGCAGCGATGGCCAGCCGGCCGCGGGTCTGGGTACAGCTCGCCAGCGGCAGCAACCCCGACGCTCTGCCGGACCAGTTCCGGCGAATGAAGAGCCGCCACCGCGAGCTTTTCGAAGGTATCAGCGGCTATGTCGCCGAAAGCGCCGACCGCTCCCGGTTGCTGATCGGGCCGTTCAGGAGCGCCACGGACGCCGACATTTTCGTTCAGGACCTTGAAAGCGTCCGAGTCGACGCGTTTAGCTGGACCAGCCCGCCCGGATCGATGATCAGGAAATTGCCCACCGAATGATGCTTCCCGAAACCTTGGCCGCGCACCCGCAACGATCGCGCGGCCGGGCCCATCCGGAGCATCACAACGGCTCGCGCAGCCCGCACGACGTCTTCCAGCGCGACGCGTTCTCCCGCGACGCCTTTTCCCGCGACAGGGACCGGATCATCCACTCGGTCGCCTTTCGCCGGCTCAGGCACAAGACGCAGGTGTTCATCGCCCCCGACGGCGATCATTTCCGGGTGCGGCTGACGCACAGCCTGGAAGTCGCCCAGATCGGCCGGACCATCGCTCGGGCGCTCGGCCTCAACGAGGACCTGACCGAGGCGTTGTGCCTGGCCCACGACCTCGGCCACCCGCCGTTCGGGCACGGCGGCGAGGACGCGCTGACCGCCGCGCTCGCCGACGCAAACGGCTTTGACCACAATGCGCACACCATCCGTATCGTCACCCGGCTCGAGACTCCCTACGCGGACTTCGACGGGCTCAACCTGAGCTGGGACATGCTCGAGGGCCTTGCCAAGCACAACGGTCCGGTGACGACGCCCAATTGGGCGATGGCCGAGGCCAATTCAGAATTCGACCTCGAGCTCGCCAGCTGGCCGGGACTCGAGGCGCAGGTCGCGGCGATCGCCGACGACATCGCCTACGACAATCACGACATCGACGACGGTCTTCGGGCCGGGATCCTCGAGCTCGACGAGCTGGTCGCGCTGCCGATCGCGGCGCGGCACTGGCGTGAGATCGGCGAGCGGCACCCGGACATTGCGCCCGACCGGCGGCAGCGGGCGCTGGTCCGCGACCAGATCGGGACGATGGTCGGCGACGTTCTCGACGAGACCCGGCGGCGGGTCACGGAGGCTGGGGTCGAGACGATCGCAGAGGTGCGCTCGGCGGGGCGCCCGCTGGTCGGCTTTTCGGCCGCGCTCGCTGAGGAGGAGCGGGCGCTCAAGGCGTTCCTCACCAACCGGCTGTACAATTCACCCGAGCTGGTGCCGGTGCGCAAGGAAGCCCAGCGGGTCGTCGCCAACCTCGCCGCCGCCTATCGGGCCGAGCCGAAGAGCTTGCCGGAGGCGTGGCGGACCGATGCCGACGAAGGCGGCGGCGAGACCGCTCAGCTGCGCCGGATCGGCGACTTCATCGCCGGGATGACCGACCGCTTCGCCATCGCCCGCCACGAGGAGCTGGTTGGCCCGGTCAACCTCCCCGACCGCTTCTAGCGGCCGCGAAGGCTGCGCAGCAGGCCCATCGCGAGCAGTGTCGCGGCGGTCGCGACGGAGACGGCCGAGATGGCGAAACGCACGGCCGCGCCCCAGTCGGGCCACAGCAAGGCGCAGGTCGCGACGATCCACAGGATCGCCACCGCCGGCAGCCAGACGCCATAGTCGCGGACCCGGAACGGGTGGGCGAAGTGGATCGGAGCGAAGGTCATGACGACGAACAGAACGACCACCGCGGCGCCGATCGTGGCTCCGGGCTGGAGGACGAAAAGATAGAAGGCGACCACGCTCCACAGCGCCGGGAAGCCGCGGAAATAGCCGTCGTCGGTCTTCATGTCGGTGCGAGCGAACACGTACAGCGATGAAACGAGGATCGCCGCCGCGAGCCACGGCGCCAGGCCGGCCGGAACCAGCTCGGCGCGCCAGATGAACAGCGCCGGCACGAACACATAGGTCAAATAGTCGATCACCAGGTCGAGCGTATCGCCGTCGATCCGCGGCACTCGTTCCTTGACCCGCGCCCAGCGGGCGAGCGAGCCGTCGACTCCGTCGACCACCCCGGAGAGCGCCAGCCATGCCAGCGCCAGCGTCCACCGCTGCTGCTCGACCGCGAGCAAGGCGAGCAGCGCGAGCACCGCCCCGCTGGCGGTGAATGCGTGCACCAGCCAGGCGGCGATCGCCGGTGGTGCTTTCGCGACGGGCTTGGCGCGGGCCATTGGAAGCGGACGGTAATGCAAGCGCGGTTATTGCGAAAGCTGCCGGTGGCCCTTCGAAGAAGAGCGCGGTATGGCCGCTCGAATAGCGTACCGGGGGGACCCTTGTTGCTTGATCCGGGGCGGAACTGTTGGCGGATCGAGCGAGCCGGGCGGGCGGCGCTGATCGTCGATGCGTGCGACTATTTCCATCTCGTGCGCAGGGCGATGATGGCGGCCGAAAAGCAGATCCTGCTGATCGGCTGGGATTTCGACACTCGAATCCTGCTCGACCACGAGGACGGCGACGATGCCCCGCCGACGCTCGGCTCCTTCATCTCCTGGCTGGCCAGGCACCGGCCGCAGGTCAAAGTGCACATCCTTCGCTGGGATTGGGGCGCGACCAAGCTGCTCGCTCGCGGGACCACCCTCTTCCGGCTGATCAACTGGGCGCGGACCCCGCAGATCAAATTCAAGCTCGACGGCGCCCACCCGCCGGGTGCGAGCCATCACCAGAAGATCGTCGTCATCGACGACCGGCTCGCGTTCTGCGGCGGGATCGACATGACCGCGACCCGTTGGGACACGCGCGAACATCGCGACGGCGACAAGCGGCGCCGACGGCCGACGACCGGGCGCCACTACCGGCCCTGGCACGACTCGACGATGGCGGTCGACGGGGCAGCGGCGCAAGCGCTCGGCGAACTCGCTCGCGACCGATGGAAGACGGCCGGCGGCGATCCCATCGAGGCGCCCAAGGTGGACAGCGACCCTTGGCCGGACGCGCTCGAGCCCCAGTTCCAGGACGTCGAAGTGGCAATCGCCCGCACCCGCGGCGAGCACAAGGACGCGTCCGAGGTGCGCGAGATCGAGGCGCTCTTCCTCGACGTGGTCGCCCGGGCGAGGCGTTACTTTTATGCCGAGAACCAGTTCTTCGCCTCGCGAGTGGTCGCCGAAGCGATCTGCGAGCGCCTGCAGGAGGCGGAAGGGCCGGAGTTCGTGATCCTTAACCCGAAGATCGTCGAAGGGTGGGTCGAGGAAGAGGTGATGAGCCCGGCGCGGGCCAAGCTCCTTCAGATGCTGTGGAAGGCGGACCGGCACGGCCGGCTGCGGGTCTACACTCCGGTCACGGCCAGCGGCTGCGACATTTACGTCCATTCGAAGATCACGATCGTCGACGGCGAGCTGCTTCGGGTCGGCTCGGCCAATTTGAACAACCGCTCGATGGGACTCGACAGCGAGTGCGACCTGCTGATCGATTGCGGCCGAGCGGCGAACGCCGGCGCATCGAGCCGGATCGGAGCGATCCTGTGTGACCTCCTCGCCGAGCATCTGGGAGTTGCCCCTAACGACGTTCGAAGTCGCTTCGAAGCAACCGGATCGCTGGTGGCGACGATCGAGGAATTACGCGGCCGCGGCCGAACCCTGGTCCCGCTGCACATCGAGGAACCGAACGCGCTCGAGGCCGCGATCGCCGAGCGCGAAGCTCTCGACCCCGAACGGCCGGGTGAGTATTTTGAGCCGACCGCGCGCCGCGGACTGCTGCGCCGGCTGCGTTCGCTGGTGTCCCGTACTTAATAGCGCCAGGTCGCACGTCCACTAGCCAAAGCGTGCGGCCTCAGCTGTTCAGCGGGTGTTGCGAGTGGTGTCGACGCGAACGTCGTCGTCGCGCCGCCTCATTCCCAGCAAGCCGGCAAGCCCGAGCAGCCCGAGCAAGCCCCAGGGAAACCCGTCGCCGTCATCGCGCTCGGTCTCGTTGAACATCGGCTCGGTGACGAGCGGATCGGTGGTGGTGGTGGTCGTCGCCAGCGGATCGTTGGCCAGCGGATCGGTGACGATCACATTGGTCGTGTCGTTCGCCAAGGGGTCGGCCGTCGCGTTCAGCGCCGGATCGGCTGTATTCACGGCGGTGTTTTCCTGAGCGAATGCGGTGGAGCTCATCGCGACCAATGCCGCGGCGGCGCACGCCTGGGTGATGGAAAGCTTCGACATGGATTCCTCCTGTTGGCGGCTTTGCAAAGCCGCGACTGGGCAACGGACCAACGGCTCCCGCGTTCCGTTTTTCCGAGTTCGGGTGACCGTCCGGATTTCGTGCGCTAGAGGCGCAGCCGATGTCCCTTTATGCCCAGTTTGCAGCGCTCCTTAATGGAGTGCTCGACGAGCTTGTCGCCGACGGCGCTCTGCCGGACGGGCTCGAGCGGCGCGCAGTCGCGGTCGAGCCACCGCGCGACGCGTCGCACGGCGACCTTGCGACCAATGCGGCGATGGTCCTGGCCAAGGCGGCCGGAATGAACCCGCGAGCGCTCGCCGAGCTGATCGCGCCGAAGCTCGAAGCGCTGCCGCAAGTGACGGGGGTCGCGATCGCCGGGCCCGGGTTCATCAATTTGAAGCTGGCCCCCGACGCGTGGCGCGACGAGCTCAGGACAATCCTGACCGAGGGCGAGAATTACGGCGCTTCGAGGGTCGGCGCGAACGAGCGGGTCAACGTCGAATATGTATCGGCCAACCCGACCGGGCCGCTGCACATGGGCCATTGCCGCGGAGCGGTGATCGCCGACAGCCTCGCGCGCCTGCTCGAATTCGCCGGCTTCCGAGTGACCAAGGAATATTATGTCAACGACGCCGGGGCGCAGGTCGAGACGCTCGCTCGCTCGGTTCACCTGCGCTACCGCGAGGCGCTCGGCGACCAGGTCGGCGAGATTCCCGAGGGCATGTACCCGGGCGAATATCTGGTTCCCGTCGGAGCCGCTCTGGCCGCCGAATATGGCGACCGATACGCCGCGGCTCGGGAGGCCGAGTGGCTCGACCTGTTCCGCTCCCGAGCGGTCGACGCGATGCTCGAGCTCATTCGGAGCGACCTCGCCTTGCTTGGAGTCCACCACGACAAGTTCGCGTCCGAAGCCGAGCTCCAGGCCTCGGGCGCGGTCGACCGGGCGCTCGAGGTCCTGCGCTCCAAGGGCCTGGTCTATCAAGGCACGCTCGAGCGGCCCAAGAGCTTGGGGCCGGACGACGAATGGGAGCCGGTCGAACTGACCTTGTTCCGCTCGTCCCAGTTCGGCGACGACCAGGACCGACCGCTCAAGAAAGCCGACGGCAGCTGGACCTATTTCGGCTCCGACGCGGCGTACCATCTGCTCAAGGCGGAGAGCGCCGACCATCTGGTCAACATCTGGGGGGCCGACCACGCCGGCACCGTCAAGCGCGTCCAGGCGGCGGTCCGCGCGCTGACCGGCGGCCGAGTCGACCTCGACGTCAAGCTGGTGCAGCTGGTGCGGCTGTTCCGCGCCGGCGAGCCCATCAAGATGTCCAAGCGCGCCGGCGATTTCGTCACCTTGGCCGAGGTCGTCGGCGAGGTCGGCAAGGACGTCGTCCGGTTCATGATGCTGACCCGCCGAGCCGATGCTCCGCTCGACTTCGACTTCGCCAAGGTGGTCGAGGCATCGAAGGACAATCCGGTGTTCTACGTGCAATATGCGCACGCCCGAATTTCGTCGCTGAAGCGCAAGGCGGCCGATGCGGGGATCGACCTTGAAGCAATGGCGGACCTGGGGCTGCTCGACGAGGAGGAGCTCGGCCTGGTCAAGCAGGCCGCGCAATATTCGCGGGTGATCGAGGCCGCCGCGCACGCCCACGAGCCTCACCGGATCGCCTTTTTCCTCTACGAGCTGGCGGCCCAGTTCCACGCCTTGTGGAACCGCGGCAACGACGACCCGGAGCGGCGTTTCCTGCTTGAAAACAATCCACAACTATCTCGGGCGCGGCTGGAATTGGCGCTCGGCATCGGGCAAATCGTCAAGAGCGGCCTCGCGTTGATGGGAGTCGAGGCGGCAGAGGAGATGCGCTGATGGCCGACGGCCGAGCGGCCTACGATCCGGACCGGCTGCCCTGGCTCTCCGACACCCGGAGGCGGCGCCGTCCCAACGATTCAGCCTGGCTCCTGGCGTGGGCGCTGGTCGCGACCATGCTCGTCGCCGGAGCGTCCTACTGGATGGGCATGAAGAGCGTCGCCGAGCCCGACGCGATCGATTTCGGCCCGCTCCAGCGGCCAGCGGCGACGGTCCGACTTCCCGAGCCGGCGGTCGTGCCGCCGCCGGTGCGAGAAGTGCTGCCGCCGCCGGCGCCCGAGGTCGAGCCGGTCGCCGAGCCGGCCCCGATCACGATTCCGAAGCCCGAGCCGCCGCGAGCGGTCAAGGCGGAGTCGAGCAGTCGAGCGGCCCCCAAGGCGGAAACGAGCCGCCGGACGACCGCCACGTCGAAAACCGCGCCCGCGGCGCGCAAGGCGCGCGCTCGATCGGCCCCGGCGAAGAAAAAGGCGGCGACCCGGCGCACGGCAGCGTTGCGGGCGTGGCCGGCCGGCCAGTCGGCCGGAGCGTATGGACGCATGGTGCGGGTCGGCGCCTTCGACAACCGCCGCCAGGCGAAACAGGGCTGGGCGCGGATCGTGCGGGTCTATCCAGGCATTCGCGGGTTGAACGCGGTCGTCGTCCCGACCCCGTCATTGCGCAACGGCCGGACCTTTTACCGGCTGCAGTTCGGGACGACGTCGCAGGCGCATTCCACCGTCCTGTGCCAGCGGATGCGGATTGTCGGGCAGAGCTGCGTGGTGGTCGGACTGCCGCCGAGTCGGAGAGGGGTTCGGCGATGAGCGACAGCCGTTCGGATTATGGAGACGGCCAGCTGCCGTGGCTTGAGGGGGTCGACGACGAGGACGGGCCGCGCGGAGTCTCGGCGCGCAAGATGATCGCCGCGCTGCTGGTCGTGCTGGCCGCCGCGGCCATCGTCGCCGGGACCTTCTTCTGGCTCGGACGGCAGGACCCGGTCGGGATCGGAGCGCCGGAGCTGATTCGCGCCGAGCCCGGCCCATACAAGGTCAAGCCGAGCGATCCCGGAGGACTCGACGTCGTCGGCGAGAGCGGCACCGCGTTCGAAACCAGCGCCGGTCAGGACAGCGACGCCCAGCTCGACCTCAGTGCGCTGCCCGAGCAGCCGGTGGCGCGGCCGCCGAAGGACGAGCCGAAGCGGATCCCGCCGGGCGAGACCAAGGAGCCGGTCGAGGACCGGCCGGCGCCGCCGCCCGAGCAGCCGGGCGGGGGGTCGGGGAGCGTGATCCAACTGGGCGCCTACAAGAATGCCGCCCAGGCCGAGAGGGCGTGGACGGCCTTGTCGAGCCGCTACCCGAGCATTGCCGGGATGAACAAGCTGGTGGTGCCTTTTTCGGGCGGTTTCCGGCTGCGTGCGGGAGCGGCCTCGCCGGCGGAAGCCCGACAGGCATGCCAGGCGCTGCGCGTCGCCGGTGAGAATTGCTTCGTGGCCAACTGATGCAGGCGGCGATTTACGGGCCAGCGGGACCGGAGCTGACGGCCAACGAGCGGGACTTCTTCCGCGACGCCGATCCGGCCGGCTACATCGTCTTCAGGCGCAATTGCCTCGACCAGGAGCAGCTGCTGCGGCTGACCGATGGGCTTCGCGACCTTTCGGGACGTCCGGACGTACCGATCATGATCGACCAGGAAGGCGGGCGGGTGATGCGGATGCGGCCGCCGAACTGGCCGGCGTTCCCGGCCGCCGACGCGTTCGCCCGGCTCTACCAGGCGGCGCCGTCGTCGGCGATCGAGGCGGCTCGATCCAATGCCCGGGCGATCGCTCTGACGCTGCGGTCCGGCGGGATCAACGTCAATTGCCTGCCGCTGCTCGACGTCCGCCAGGAGGGCGCGCACGACATCATCGGTGACCGGGCGCTGGGGGCGGAGCCGATGCAGGTCGCCGCTCTGGGCCGGGCGGTGCTCGACGGCATGGCCTCGGCGGGCGTGGTCGGGGTCGTCAAGCATATGCCGGGGCACGGCCGGGCGCTGGTCGACAGCCACAAGGAACTGCCGGTCGTCGCCGCGAGCGCGGAGGAGCTGGAAAGCGACCTCGAGCCGTTCGAGCGGCTTCGCTCGGCGCCGATGGGGATGACTTCGCATGTCGTCTACACCGCGTGGGACCCGGACCATCCGGCAAGCCTGTCGCCGACGGTGATCGGCGACATCATCCGCGGCCGGATCGGCTTCGATGGGTGGCTGATGAGCGACGACCTTGGAATGGAGGCGCTGTCCGGCGATGCCGGAACCCGTGCAGCGGGCGTCGTGGCGGCGGGCTGCGACGTCGCTTTGCACTGCAACGGCGACATGGCCGAGATGGTCCTGGTCGCGAGCGCGGTGCCGGCGATGAGCGCCGAGTCCGAGGCGCGGCTGGCACGGGCGATGGCCACGGCGCTGGTCGAGGACGAGGGTCCCGACCTCGCCGAAGCGCTGGCCAAGCGGGACGCGCTGCTGGCGCTGGTATGAGCGAGGCGATAGGCTCGAGCGATGGAGGCCGAGACTTTCGAACTGGGGGTCCGCGACGAGGCTGAGCTGACTCTCAGCATCGACGGCTGGGAAGGGCCGCTCGATCTGCTGCTGAGCCTGGCGCGGGTCCAGAAGGTCGACCTCGCGGCGATTTCGATCCTCGAGCTGGTCGAGCAATATCTCGCCTACATCTCCGAGGCCCGGGCGCTGAAGCTGGAGATCGCCGCCGATTATCTGGTGATGGCGGCGTGGCTGGCTTATTTGAAATCCTGCCTGCTGCTGCCCAAGGACCCCGAGGCCGACCCCAGCGCCGAGGAAATCGCTCTTCGGCTGCAGATGCGGCTCCAGCGCTTGGATGCGATGCGCGAGGCGGGGGCCCGGCTGATCGGCCGCGACCGGATCGGCCGCGACGTGTTCGTGCGAGGCGCTCCGGAAGGTTTGCGTCTGGTTCGCAAGTCGGCTTGGCAGGCGCGCCCGTTCGACCTGTTCGCGGCCTATGGCAGCGTCAAGGCGCGCTCGACCCCGCCGCTGCACGTCGTCCATCCGCGCTCGGTGATGACTCTCGAGGAAGCGCTCGAACGGGTCGGGCGGATGCTCGGCACCAGGCTCGACTGGACGCTGCTCGAGGCATTTCTGCCGCTGACCGAAGACCCGCAGTTCCGCCGCTCCGCGCTGGCCTCGAGCTTCGTCGCCGCGCTCGAGCTGGCGCGGCTCGGCCGGGTCGACATCGCCCAGGACGAGCCGTTCGGGCCGCTGATGGTGAAGACGTCATGACGGGCAACGGCTGATGGACGAATTCGGGCTGGATGAGTTTACTCGGGCGGTCGAGGCGACCCTGTTCGCGTCCGCCAACCCTCTCAGCCTCGACGAAATCGCCGACTATGCGGGCGAGGGCGAGGTCGCCGAGGCGCTGGCGCGGCTCGCCGAGCATTACGCCGGGCACGGCATCGAGTTGGTCGAGCGCGGCGGGCGGTGGCATTTCCAGACCGCGCCCGACCTGGCGCACCTGTTGCGCCGAACGCGCGAGGAACCGCGGCGGCTGTCGCGGGCCGCGACCGAGACTCTGGCGATCATCGCCTACCATGAGCCGGTCAGCCGGGCCGAGATCGAGGCGATCCGAGGGGTCCAGATTTCCAAGGGAACGCTCGACGTCCTGATGGACGCGGGCTGGGTCCGCCCGGCCGGGCGGCGCGAAGGTCCGGGCCGGCCGCTGCTCTACGCGACCACCGCGGAATTCCTCTCGCACTTCGGGCTCGGGTCGAGGCGCGACTTGCCGGGGATCGACGACTTGAAGGCCGCCGGCCTGCTCGACCCGATCGACGAAGGCAGCTTCCAACTGCAACTGGAAAGCGAAGGCGAGGAGGACTAAGAGGGGCCCAAAGCCTTTTCGGAGTGAGCAAATGGGCAGTTTCAGCCTGATCCACTGGATCATCCTCGGAGTCGTCATCCTGCTGCTGTTCGGCGGCAACCGCTTCTCGGCGATGATGAGCGACGTCGCCAAGGGACTGAAGAACTTCAAGCAGGGCCTGTCGGAGGACGACAAGCCGGCCGACCGCACCGCCGACCAGCGGGGCGACCCGCGCTCGTTGCCGCCGCATTCCAACCGCGAGCCGATCGACGTCACTCCGCGGCGCACTCCCGATCCGGTGCCGCCGTCGCCGCCGGCCCCGACTTCGACGCCGGCCGCTCCGCCGCCCGCCAGCGACGAGCCGAACCGCGACTAGTCCCAAGCGAAGGACAGCCGGCTGATGTTCGGCGTCGATTCCATCGAACTGATCATCGTCGCGATCGCCGCGCTGCTGTTCATCGGCCCCAAGGAGCTTCCAGAGACCATGCGCACGGTCGGCCGCTGGGTCGGCAAGCTGCGCGGCATGGCCCGACACTTCAGTTCCGGAATCGAGTCCGTGATCCGCGAGGCCGAGCTCGAGGAAATGGACCGCAAGTGGCGCGAGGAAAATGAGCGCATCATGCGCGAGCATCCGATGCCGGAGCTGATGGGCGAGCTGAGCCCGACGGCCGAGGCGCAGGCCTATCTGGACCGGCCGGACGAGCCGCCGCTGCCGCTCGAGGCGCCGGCTGCGCCCGACGACGACCCGACGCCGCCATCCGAGCGGCCGCTGCCGTGAAGGACATCGACGACAGCAAGGCGCCGCTGCTCGAGCATTTGATCGAGCTCCGACGCCGCGTCTTATGGTCGCTGGCGGTGCTCGCGGCGCTGTTCTTCGCGGCGCTGTATTTCGCCAAGGACATTTTCGCCTTCCTCGTTCAGCCGCTGCTTGCGGCGGGGCAGGGACGGGTGATTTTCACCGACGTTTTCGAGGCCTTTTTCGTCGATGTGAAAGTCGCGCTGTTCACCGCGTTGATGCTCGGGTTTCCGTTTTTCGCGATCCAGATCTGGAAGTTCGTCGCGCCCGGGCTCTACGTGAAGGAGAAGCGGGCGCTGCTGCCGTTCCTGCTCCTGACGCCGGTGTTCTTCATCGGCGGAGCCGCCTTTGCCTATTATGTCGCCATGCCCTGGGCGCTGCACTTCCTGCTCGGGTTCGAGGGGGAGGTCGGTGGAGTCCAGCGCGACGCGCTGCCCGGAGTCGGGAATTATTTGAGCTTCTGCACCCGCTTCCTGTTCGGCTTCGGCGCCGCTTTCCTGCTGCCGATCCTGCTGATGATCCTCGAGCGCGCGGGCGTGGTCCAGGTCGAGCAGCTCAAGAAAGCGCGGCGCTACGCCATCGTCGGAGCGTTCGCCGTCGCGGCGGTGCTGACCCCGCCCGACGCGATCTCCCAGTTCATGCTGGCGCTGCCGCTGTACGCTTTATACGAGTTCGCGATCGCTGCCATTCGACTGACGCATTGGCGCCGGAGCAGGCGCGAGAGCCTATCGGCTCGTGATGTTGAAGGGCCCCGGACAAATGAGGGCCCGGAAGCGCCACCGGGGGGGGGGAGGGTTGGCGGTTCCGGGCCCATTTAAGCGGATAGCGAGAGCGGGGGGGCAAAAGGTCACTATCCTCTCGCAATAACGGCTCGCCCCGCCGGGGGTTCCGAGCCCGTGAAATTTTTTTCGTCGGACCCGCAACAATTTTCCGCTTTCCACTATGTGTCTGGAAACACAGGCAAATCTACGCTGTAACGGCCGAGCTTGCGCTCGAGGTCGGAGCGCAACTGCTTGGCGAGGCCGCCGACCACCCGCTCGAACTGCTCCTTGCCGGGGGTTTCTTCGTCGTCCGGGACCAGCACCGGGCTGCTCAGCATCAGCCGAGCGGTGAGCTCGCTGGTACGGCGAAGCGACACCTCGGCCGGATCCTCGGGACAATGGAGCATCGCATATTCGATGATCTCGGTGACGAGGAAGGCGACTGACACGGCGACGTCCTGGGTGGTGTGAACGGTCTCGACGTCCAGGTCGATGGTCAGCGAGCGGGCGGACTGCGGCGCACCGCCGCGAAGCTCGGCCGCCAGCTCCGAGAGCAGCGGGCGCAACGCGATGCCGCGATTTTCTTCCATCTCGGCGAAATGATTGCGGTGGACGATCGACAGAGCCCCGACCCGGCGGCCGATCGCCTCATAGGCGGCGCGCGCCTCCGCGGTTTCGGCGGTGCGGCCGTGGATGTTGAGCAGTGAGGCGACGACCTGCAGATTGTTCTTCACCCGGTGGTGGACTTCGCGGACCAGCCGCCGCTGCCCATCGAGCGCTTCGGCCATCTCATGCTCCGACTGCTCGATTCGCATCAGTCCGCGGGCGAAGGCGTCGCGCAGCTCCTGGATTTCGGTCGCCGGGCCGAGCTTGTCGGGAAGGACGTTGGCGCTTTCGCCGGGCTGGAGGCGCGTGACGGCGCGCTCGAGGCGACGCAGCGGGCGGATCAGCAGCCGAGTGACGAGGATCCAGGAAATCAGCGCCGCCAATACCCACATCAGCAGCGGCAACCCCAGAAAGAGACGCTCGACCGTCGCGATTCTCGGCACGTTGGCTCCGACCCGCGCCACCAGCTGGCCGTTTCCAAGCGGCCAGTTGCTCAACGAGTCGTCGTCGGGATCGTCCGGACTGGTATCGTCGATCAGGCGAAGCTCATCCCTGCCGTCGTGGATCACCAGCGATTCGATGCCTCGGTTGCGCTCAATGGCGGCGGCTCGCAGTTCCTCCGCGGTCAGTAGGGTCGTCGCCATCCCACCGATCACGCCCGCGCGCAGCGACAGCGCATCGCCCGACGGGGCGATCCGCAACCGGATGTCTCCGGGGGCGACAAGAACCGTTTCCCCGGGGGGTTCGGCGACAAGGTCGCCAACCGCGCACAGCGGGGTGCCGTCGGCACTGGCAAGTTGAAGCCGGTGCACAACGCCCGGAGCGACCGCCAGCGAGCGTTGGGCGCGGTCGCAGGCGCCTTCGGATCCGCCGGCGAGGGCACCGTTGGCCGCAATTCGTAAGGCCAGCGCATTGCGCGCAATCAGGCTCTCCATCCCGCGCGTCGCGGCCCGCGCCTGGTCCTCGGTGATTTCACGGGACGCCAGGTTGGCGTCGCGGATTCCGGACTCGGCAACCCACACCAGGGCAATGCCGATCGGCAGCAGCGCGGCGGTCAGGATCAGCAGCAGCTTGGCCGCCGTCGGCAGCGCCGCGAAGCGCTGGGCGGCGGCACTGGTCATGCGGCCGCCGGCGCCGGACAGGGATCAGCGAAGCTTGCCCAGCAGGTCGAGGAAATCGTCGGGGACGGATTCGCGAAGCGTGTCGTCGTAGATCGAGCGCAGGGCGCGGCCGAGATCCGACGTGCGCTGCCGGCGCCCGCCCTTCTCGCGAGGCGCGTCCTTGCCAGTGCGCGCGTTGCCGGTGCTCTTGCCTTTGCCGATGTTATCCGACTCGCCTTGCTGCCTGCCACTCAACCTCTCGTCCCCCCTCACGCGGGTGCAAGCGCGCGCCTTGAATACAAACCTCACGCGCACGGGCTCGAACCGACAGGTCGAAACTTCGCAGCGAATTGACCCGCCCCGAGCCGTCCGCAGCGGCGCACCGACACTGCCAATGACGGTGCCGAGCCGCGATGGAAACCAAATCGCCGGTGCTTTGTTCCAGAGGCGCGTCACTTCTCTGTGGACTAGTGCACAGTGGCAACGGGGCGGTCCTTCCAGGGTTGCAACAATGGGGTGGCGCGCTCAAAGAGCCGCAAGACGTTCAAAAGATCATGGAGAGCCTTCACTCATGTCGCTTGGCCAGGAACTCGCTCCGCATCTGCCCTTCCTTCGCCGCTACGCACGAGCGCTGACCGGGAGCCAGGCTCATGGCGACGCGTTCGTCCGGGCCACGCTCGAGGCGATCGTCGCTGAACCGGACGAATTCCCCCGCGACGTCGACCCGAGGCTCGGCCTCTACCGGACGTTCCACGCGATCTGGTCGACCGCCAACATCGAGGAAGGAGAGGAGCCCTCGCGGAGCTTCGCCGGAAGCGAAGGCATCGCCCAGGCCCGGCTGTCCCGAATCACGCCCTTGTCGCGCCAGGCGCTGCTGCTGACCTCGCTGGAGGGCTTTTCGTCCGAGGACACCGCTTACCTGATCGGAGCAACGCCGGCCGACGTCGATTCGCTGGTCGCCGAGGCACTAAGCGAGATCGAGCGCCAGACGCTCGCCGATGTGCTGATCATCGAGGACGAGCCGATCATCGCGATGGACATCGAGACCATCGTCCGCGACCTCGGCCATAACGTCACCGGGGTCGCCGTCACCCGCGACGAGGCGGTCGCCCAGGCCCGGCAGAACCCCCCGGGGCTGGTGCTCGCCGACATCCAGCTGGCCGATGATTCGAGCGGCATCGATGCGGTCAAGGACATCCTTGCCGAATTTTCGGTGCCGGTGATCTTCATCACCGCTTTCCCGGAGCGGCTGCTGACCGGGACGCGGCCCGAGCCGACGTTCCTGATCACCAAGCCGTTCCAGCGTTCGACCGTGAAGGCGGCCATCGCCCAGGCCTTGTTCTTCGACGCCGCGACCGTCCCAGCCGCCTAGCATTTCCATCCCACGGAACATGGCCTTGCGGGGCGCGTTGGCCTCCGCAAGTTCCATTCGTGACGAGAGCATAATGGTTGACGAAGAAGAGCATGTGACGACCACCGAGGCGCGGGCCGGGGCGACCCCGCACATGACCCGCTACGTGCTCGTGATCGGGACCGGCCTGGTGATCCTGTTGTTCGGGATCATCTTGCTAGTTGCCGCCTGAGCCATACATTCTAGCGCAATGTGCGATCATGTTAGGAACTGATCAGAGCCGCGGTGCGGCGCGCTTCAAACGGGTGGGGAAATAGTGGCCGAGGAATCGCAGGACGATGAAGCGCTATTGGATGCTCCATCCGATCCCGTTCCACTGTCCGATCCTGAGTTCAAGGACCAGCTGGGGGCCGTGATCCCCCACCTGCGCGCGTTCGGCCGATCGCTGTCCGGAAGCCGCGACCTCGCCGACGATCTGGTCCAGGAGACGCTGCTCAAGGCGTGGGCGGCGCGCAAGCGCTTCCAGGCCGGCACCAACATGCGCGCCTGGACCTTCATCATCTTGCGCAACCTGTTCCTCAGCCAGATGCGCCGGGCGCGCTTCAAGGGCGAGTGGGACGAGATCACGGCCGCGCGGATTCTCGCCGCTCCGGCGAGCCAGGACCGGCACATCGAGCTGGGCGACATGCAGCGTGCGCTGATGCATTTGCCGCAGCCGCAGCGCGAGGCGCTGATCCTGGTCGGCGCGGGCGGCTTTGCCTATGAGGAAGCGGCGGAAATCTGCGGCTGCGCGGTCGGCACGATCAAGAGCCGGGTGGCGCGTGGCCGAGTGGCGCTGGAATCCCTGCTGGCGAGCGGCAAGATGCCGTCGCGGCGCCAGCACCGCTCCGATCCCAATAAATCCGCATTGCAAACGATCATGGGGCAGGTCGACGAGCTCAGCCGCGACCGCTAGCGCCGTCTAGTTCAGTCGGCGAAGGAGCTCGGCGAAATCGCGCTCGCACGGCTCCGCAGCCGCCGCCTCGAACGCTCGGCGGAGCGCTGCGGTAATGCCGGCATGAGCGGGCGGTATGTCGACTCGGATGATTCTCCGATCCATGTTCACATCCGCCGCCGCAATTTGTTCGCCTTCCGTATTCACGGATGGAAAACGATGCCACGCCAGGTAAGTTTCGTCCGTTTCAGGGCGGGAACGGGGCAAAGGGTCGATGATAGGGTTAATCGACAGCGAGGCTCGACGGGACGCGGTGGAACGCGCGCGGCGCTTTTCGCCGTTCCTTCGCGAAGCGCTCGAAGCGCGGCCCGAGCTTGGCCACTGCTTCCTCGAGAAGGGTAGCCAGGCCGCGATTGCGGCGGCGCTGGTCGAGTCGGGCGGGCCGATCGAGGTCGAGCTTCGACGCGCCCGATTGGGGCTGGCGCTGACGATCGCGCTCGGCGATTTGTCGGGCGAGCTCGAGCTCGAGGAAGTCACCCGGAGTCTGTCGCAATTCGCCGACCGGGCGATCGGCCGGGCGCTGACGGCCGCGGTCCACGAACGTGTCGCCGACGGCGAGCCGGCGGGGATCGCGGTGATTGCGCTCGGCAAGCTTGGCAGCTGCGAGCTCAATTACTCTTCGGACGTCGACCTGCTGCTGCTGTTCGACCCCCGGCGGCTGCCGCGGCGCGAGCGCGATGATGCCGGCGAGGCGGCGGTGCGGATCGCCCGGCGGATGATCGAGATCCTTCAGAAGCGCACCGCCGACGGCTATGTCGCGCGGGTCGATTTGCGGCTTCGGCCGTCGCCCGAAGTCACCCCGATCGCGCTGCCGGTGAACGCGGCGATTTCCCACTATGAATCGTCGGCGCTGCCGTGGGAGCGGGCGGCCTTCATCCGCGCTCGCGCAGCGGCGGGCGACCAGGGGCTCGGCCGGCATTTCCTCGATTCGATCGAGCCGTTCGTCTGGCGGCGATCGCTCGACTTTGGAGTCATCGACGATATCCGGCAGATCTCCGCCCGGATCCGCGATCATTTCGCGCAAGGCGGGCGGCTCGGCCCCGGCTACGACCTGAAGCGCGGTCGGGGCGGCATCCGCGAGGTCGAGTTCTTCACCCAGATCCAGCAGATGATCCACGGCGGGCGCGACCCCTCGGTGCGAGTCCCCGCGACCCTCGACGCGCTCGAGGCATTGGCAGCGGCGGGCCGGCTGGATGGATCCGATGTCACCGCGCTCGCCGACGCCTATCGGCTGCTGCGCACCGTCGAGCACCGCGTGCAAATGATCGAGGACGCGCAAACGCACAAGATCCCGGCCGACGCCGAGGCGCTGGACGGGGTCGCCGGGCTGCACGGACTTACGAAAGGCGGCGACTTGCTCGACCTGTTGCGGCCGCATGTCGAGCGCGCCGAAAGCCTGTTCGACGGATTGGCTCCCGAAACCGGCCGGCGGCTGTCGAACGACCCCGACATATTGCTCGACGAGCTGCGGACGATCGGCTTTCGCGACCCCGAGGCGGCTGCCCGGCGGATCGCCGACCTGCGCTCGGGCCGGGCGCGGTCGCTGCGCTCGCCCGCCGCCCAGACCGCGTTCGAAGCGATGCTTCCGGGGCTGCTCGCGGCGATCGCCGCCGGCCCCGACCCAAGCCACGCGCTCAACCGGCTGACCGACATTGTCGAGCGGCTGTCGAGCGGGGTCAATCTCTACCGGCTGCTCGAGGCGCGGCCCAAGCTCGGACAGCTGCTGGCCAAGATTCTCGCCCATGCTCCGGCGCTGTCGGAACAGCTCGCCAGGCGGCCCGAACTGCTCGAGGGGCTGTTCGACGCGTCGAGCTTCGATCCGCCGCCGTCGGCGGAAGATTTTGCCGCTCGGCTCTCTGATGCGATGCGCGGCCAACCCTATGACGTCGCACTCGACCGTGCCCGGCGGATGGTCAACGAGCGGCGCTTCGCGCTCGGAGTCCAGCTGATCGACCGGCGCGACGATCCGCTCAACGTCGCGGCCGGCTATTCGCGGGTCGCCGAAGGGGCCTTGCTGGCGCTGGCCAACGCCGCGGTTCGCGAGTTCGAAAGCGCCCACGGCCGGATTCCGGGCGGCGAGCTGGTGATCCTGGGTCTCGGCCGGCTTGGCGGATGCTCGCTGACCCACGCGTCCGATCTCGACCTCATCTACCTCTACACCGGCGAGCCAGGAGTGCCGTCGGACGGCGCCAAGCCGCTCGGGCCCGCCGACTATTTCAACCGGCTGGCGAGCCGGATCACCGCCGCGCTCAGCGTCCCGACCGCCGCCGGGCCGCTGTACGACGTCGACACCCGGCTCCGGCCGCAAGGCGCCAAGGGCATGCTGACGGTGCCGCTCGACGGCTTTGCCGCCTACCAGCGCGAGGAAGCCTGGACGTGGGAACATATGGCGCTGTGCCGAGCGCGGCCGGTGCTCGGATCGCCGGCGGTGCGGGATGAGACGGCGGCGCTGATCGACGAGATCTTGCGGCGGCCGCGCGACGACGATCAGATCGCTGCCGATGCCGCCCGAATGCACGGCGAGATCGAGCGCCACAAGCCGCCCGCCGGCCGGCTCGACGTCAAGCTCGGTCCCGGAGGGCTGGTCGACCTCGAGTTCGCGGTCCACGTGCTGCAGCTGACCCGCCACGTCGGGCTGAATCCGCGGCTCGAGGAGGCGGTGCGGCAGCTCGCGGAAGCGGGATTGATCGAGAGAAATGTTGTCCAGGCGCAACGTTTGCTGACGCGCATGCTGGTCATGCTGAGGCTGGTCGCTCCGGATGGAAGCGAGCCGAATCCAGAGACCTGGGAGCTGGTCGCGGCGGCGTGCGGAGTTTCCGACGCCAGGCAGCTTCTTGCCGAGCACGATGCGGCGCGGCAAGACATCGCCGCGCTGTGGAACAGCATCAAGGGAGAACGTGGATGATGGATGTGGGCGACAAGGCGCCGGCGATGTCGATCGCCGCGAGCGACGGCACCGAGCTTAATCTTGCCTCGCCCGGTGCTCCGCTGGTGCTCTATTTCTACCCGAAGGACGACACCTCCGGATGCACTCGCGAGGCCCAGGACTTCACCGCGCTGGAGGGCGAGTTCAAAAGCGCCGGGGTCAAGGTGGTCGGCGTCTCGCGCGACGCGATGAAGAGCCACGAGAAGTTCATCGGCAAATACGGGCTCAGCGTCCCGCTTGCTTCGGACGAGGACGGGCGGATTTCGGACGCCTTCGGCACCTGGGTCCAGAAATCCATGTATGGGCGCAAATATATGGGGATGGAGCGAGCCACCTTCCTGATCGGCGCCGACGGCCGGGTGCTGAGGGCGTGGCGCAAGGTCAAGGTGCCCGGCCATGCGGCCGAGGTGCTCGAGGCGGCAAGGGAGGTTGCGGCGGAGGCCTAGCCGGCGAGTCGGCGCAGGAGCTCGACGGTGATCGGCACCTGCCCGTGGAAGCCCTCGACCCAGACCTTCTCGTCGAGCCCGTGGGCGCCCGTCTTCTGGCCGACGATCCCCCAGCTGCCGCCGACTCCATAGACCGGGATTCCGACCGCTCGAAGATAGGAGCCGTCGGTCGCTCCGGCCGACATGAACGGGATGACCGGAGCGCCGGGGAAGCGGGTCGCGACGGCGGCCCGGTACGCGTCGGTGATGTCCGAGCGCAGCGGCGAGGGCGCGGTTTCCGGAGTTGTCGACGCCTCGTCCGTGGCGACGGTCACGTCCCGCCCCGACATCGCCTGAAGCTGCTGTCGGACGATTTCGATCTTCACACCCGGGAATATGCGGCAATTGACGTTGGCCTCGGCCCGCTGCGGCAGCGCGTTGGGCGCATGGCCGCCCGAAAGCATGGTCGCGACGCACCGGGTGCGCGTCGAGCCGGGCTCGTTCGCCTCCAGGAGGTCGGCGGACTCGCGGTCCTTCGGGTCGGCGAGGAACTGCTTGATGAGCTCGCCCAACTGGCCTTTGTCGTTGGCCGCAAGCAGTTCGAACTGGGCGCGGGTCGCGTCGTTGATCATCGGTTCGAAGCGGTGAGCCTCGATGGCCTTCAGGGCGCTGGCGAGCGCATAGATCGCGTTGTCCGGACGCGGCCCGGAGCTGTGGCCGCCGCGGTTGGTCGCGACCAGCTTGTAGTCCGCGTATGTCTTCTCGGCGATTTGGAGATACCACGCGTCGACACGGCCGTCCTTATAGACTGCGCCGCCACCAGCATCGAAATTGAGGCCATATTCGGCGTCGATCAGTGGCCGCCACTCGGTCGATGCTCGGCGCACGCCGTGCATGTTCGTCTCTTCATCGCCGGTGAACAGGACGATGATGTCGCGAGTCGGCTGGAATCCCTGGCGCCTGAGCTCCTGAAGCGCGAGGACGATTCCGGTCAGCTGGCTTTTGTTGTCGGCGCTTCCGCGGCCGAGATAGTAGCCCGCTTCCTCGCGGAACTCGAACGGCGGGTTCTTCCAGTCGGACGCCTTGGCCTCGACGACGTCCATGTGCGCCATCAGCAGGATCGGCTTCTTGCCGCTCGGTCGGGCCGCCGGCCAGCGCGCGATCAGCGTCTGGGTGTTGTCATGGTCCTTGACCACGACATTGGTGATTCCCGCCTTCCGAAACTCGGCCGTCAGCAGGGTCGTCAGCTTGCGGAACTCGCCGGGGCGGCCGGCGACGGTCGGCATTTCGACGATCCTTTCGAACAGGTCGCGCTCGGCCTTGCGGCGCGAATCCTGCGGTGCCTGGGCGGCGGCGGCCGTCGACAGCAGGGCCGAGATAATGAGGCTGCGGATGATCATGAGTGGTTTCCTCTAGCCGGCGTCACGCTAAGGCCAGTCGCTGCAGCGTCAAGCCGCATCCATTCCGTGGCCCTCGGCGAGATATTGCGCGCTTCGCATCTCCTCGAGCCGGCTCGCGGTGCGGGCGAACTCGAAGCTGCCGTCGCCTTGCGGATAGAGCTGCGCGGGTTCGGCGTCGGCCGCTGCAAGCAGCTTGACCCGGTGCTCGTAGAGCGCGTCGATCAAGGTGACGAAGCGCGCCGCTTCGTTGCGCATCGCCCGGCTCATCACCGGGATGCCGACGATGATCACGGTGTGGAAGCGCTGCGCGACGGCGAGATAGTCGGCGGCGCCGCGCGGCTCCCCGCACAGCCGCTTGAACGAAAACACCGCCACGCCCTTGAGGCTCTTGGGCACGTGCAGAGTCCGTCCGCCGCCGACGTCGAGCTCCTCGGACGGCACCTTGGCCCGGTCCTCGACCGAAAAATCGGTGAGCTGGAAGAAGGCGCGCGACAGAGCGGCGGTTGCTTCGGGTCCGTTGGGCACGTGCCAGGCGCGGACCCCGGACAGCCGCTCGAGCCGGTAATCGGTCGGCCCGTCGACCGCCACGACCTCCATGCACTGCTCGATCAATTCGATGAACGGCACGAACAGCTCGCGGTTGAGCCCGTCCTTGTAGAGGTCGCTCGGCGGCCGGTTCGAGGTGGTGACGACCTTGACGCCGCGCTCGAGCAGCTTGTCGAACAGTCGCGACAGGATCATCGCATCGGCCGGGTTATTGACGACCATTTCGTCGAACGCGAGCAGCCGCGCCTCATCGGCGATGCGGTCGGCAACCTCGTCGAGCGGGTCGCCCTGCTCGCTCTTGCGTGCCTCGCGCAGCCGCCGGTGGGTCTCGAGCATGAACGCGTGAAAATGAACCCGGCGCTTGGGGGATACCGAGACATGGTCGAACGCGAGGTCCATCAGCATCGACTTGCCGCGCCCGACCCCTCCCCACAGGTAAACGCCGGCCAGACCGTTGTCGGCCGACCCGCGCAGCCGATCGAGCAGGCCGCCCTTCTTGGCCTTGATCGATTGGGCGAGGCGATCGAGCGCCGCCACCGCCCGAGCCTGCGCAGCGTCCGGCCGAAGCTCGCCGGCGGCGAGTAGCGCCGCAAAAGCGTTGCCGACCGGCGTGGTCATGAGCGCGGCTTGATGCGCTTCAGGGTGCCCGAGAAACTGTGGGTCGGCTCACCGTCCTGCTCGCAAGTGCCGATGAAGAAGACGTGGCCGCCGGAGGTCTGCTTGACGAGTCGAACGACGGCGTCGAGCGGCGTCCCGGCGCGACCGCGGCCGATGAACTGGACCGAGCAGTCGAGGGTCACGTAATGGCCCTCCTCCATCCCGGCGCAGCGGCCGCCGGCGAACAGCGCCATGTCGATGAAGCTCATCACCGCGCCGCCGTGGATCGACCCGCCCATGTTGAGCATCGCTTCGGTCGGGAAGATTCGGCAGCGGGCCCGGCCATCGCCGTCCGGCCTGAACAGGAGTTTGCCGGTCGCCGCGGCGAACGAGCCGCGCGGAAACTCGCCCCAGCTGTACCAGCCGGGATGGTCGGGATCTTCCTTGGCTCCGCTCGGAAGCCGCGGAACGTCGCTCAAGCGGCGGGTCCTTGCCGACGGGCCATCAAGCCGCCCGGCTTCTTCTTTGGTCACGGTCCGTCAAGCGGCCCGCTCCGCAATCAGTTTCTTGGTCTCGGCGATCGCCTTGGCCGGGTTGAGTCCCTTGGGGCAGACGTTGGCGCAGTTCATGATCGTGTGGCAGCGGTAGAGCCGGTACGGGTCCTCGAGCTGGTCGAGGCGCTCGCCGGTCATCTCGTCGCGGCTGTCGGCGAGGAAGCGATAGGCCTGGAGCAGCACCGCGGGGCCGAGGAACCGGTCCTGGTTCCACCAGTAGCTTGGGCAGCTGGTCGAGCAGCAGAAGCACAGGATGCATTCATAGAGGCCGTCGAGCTTGGCCCGGTCGGCGGGTGACTGCAGCCGCTCCCTGCCGGACGGGGCGGGGGTCGCGGCCTTCAGCCAGGGCTGGATCAGCGCATATTGCGCGTAGGCGTGGGTCAGGTCGGGGACGAGGTCCTTGACCACTTCCATGTGCGGCAGCGGAGTGATCTGCACCTCGCCCTTGGTGTCGGCGATCGGGGTTGTGCAGGCGAGGCCGTTGCGGCCGTCCATGTTCATCGAGCAGGAGCCGCAAATGCCTTCGCGGCACGAGCGCCGGAAGGTCAGCGTCGGGTCGATCTCGTTCTTGATCTTGATCAGCGCGTCGAGAACCATCGGGCCGCACTTGTCGAGGTCGATGGTGTAGGTGTCGAAGCGAGGGTTGGCGCCGCTGTCGGGGTCGTAGCGGTAGACCTTGAACGCCTTCAATCGCTGGCCGCTTTCGGGCGGATGGGCGCGCCCCTTCCTGATGCGGCTGTTCTTCGGCAGTCGAAACTCGGCCAACGGAGCTACTCCTTGCCCGACGCCGCTAGCATGGGGGCGAGCGCAAAGAAAAGGGCGGGTCGGCTAGCCGACTTACGCCCGGTGCTGTTGCCCGCGCATCGCGCCCGGTCTAGAGCGCCGCCGATCCGCCGCCCTTCCGTGACGGCGATGCCCGCAACGCACGTGAACACAGGGGACCGGTTCGCCAATGGCTCGAAGAAAGATCGCGTTGATCGGCGCCGGGATGATCGGCGGGACGCTCGCCCACCTCGCGGCGATGCGCGAGCTCGGCGATATCGTCCTGTTCGACATCGCCGAGGGCATTCCGGAGGGCAAGGCGCTCGACATCGCCCAGGCCGGCCCGGTCGACGATTTCGACGCCAAGCTGAAGGGCACGTCCGACTATGCCGACATCGCCGGCGCCGACGTGTGCATCGTCACCGCCGGGGTGCCGCGCAAGCCCGGGATGAGCCGCGACGACCTGCTCGGAATCAATCTGAAGGTGATGAAAGCGGTCGGCGAGGGCATCAAGGCGCATGCGCCCGACAGCTTCGTCATCTGCATCACCAACCCGCTCGACGCGATGGTCTGGGCGCTGCGCGAATTCTCGGGGCTTCCGCACAGCCGCGTCGTCGGCATGGCCGGAGTCCTCGACAGCGCCCGCTTCCGCCATTTCCTCGCCGAGGAGTTCGAGGTGAGCGTCGAGGACGTCACCGCATTCGTGCTCGGCGGCCACGGCGACACGATGGTCCCGATCGTCGAATATTCTACCGTCGCCGGGATCCCGCTCCCGGACCTCATCAAGATGGGCTGGTCGACGAAGGATCGGATCGACGAAATCGTCAAGCGCACGCGCGGCGGCGGCGGCGAGATCGTCGCTCTGCTCAAGACCGGAAGCGCTTTTTACGCGCCCGCGACCAGCGCGATCGCGATGGCCGAGAGCTTTTTGAAGGACAAAAAGCGCGTGCTTCCCGCCGCCGCGCACTTGACCGGCCAGTATGGAGTCGACGGCCTCTATGTCGGAGTGCCGGTGGTGATCGGCGCCGAGGGCGTCGAGCGGATCGTCGAGATCCAGCTCAACGACGAAGCCAAGGCCAATTTCCAGGTCAGCGTCGACGCGGTGAAGGAGCTGCTGGTCGCGTGCAAGCAAATCGACGGCAGCCTCAAGTGAGCATCCTCGTCGACCGGAACACGCGCGTCATCACGCAAGGCATGACCGGCGACACCGGCACCTTCCATACCCAGCAGGCGCTCGATTACGGAACGCAGATGGTCGGCGGCGTCACTCCGGGCAAGGGCGGTAGCGAGCATCTCGGGCTGCCGGTGTTCGACACCGTCCGCGAGGCGGTCGAGGCGACCGGCGCGACCGCCTCGGTGGTCTATGTGCCGCCGCCGTTCGCCGCCGATTCGATCCTCGAGGCGATTGCCGCCGAGGTGCCGCTGATCGTCACGATCACCGAAGGGATTCCAGTGCTCGACATGGTCAAGGTCAAGCGCGCCCTGACGGGCTCGAAGTCGCGGCTGATCGGGCCCAATTGCCCCGGCGTGCTGACCCCCGGGGAGTGCAAAATCGGGATCATGCCGGGCAACATCTTCTCCAAGGGCAGCGTCGGAGTCGTGTCGCGGTCGGGCACGCTGACCTATGAAGCGGTGTTTCAGACCACCAACGAGGGGCTCGGCCAGTCGACCGCGGTCGGGATCGGCGGGGACCCGGTCAACGGCACGGACTTCATCGACGTGCTCGAGCTGTTTCTCGCCGACGAGGAGACCCGGTCGATCGTGATGATCGGCGAGATCGGCGGCAGCGCCGAGGAGGACGCCGCGCAGTTCCTCGCCGACGAGGCCAAGCGCGGGCGCAAGAAGCCGGTGGTCGGCTTCATCGCCGGGCGCACCGCTCCGCCCGGTCGGCGAATGGGCCATGCTGGGGCGATCGTCTCGGGCGGCCAGGGCGGCGCCGAAGACAAGATCGCGGCGATGGAGGCGGCTGGAATTACCGTGTCCCCAAGCCCATCTGAACTGGGCAAGACGCTCAAACAGCTTCTGGAGAGTTAGTGCCCAGGTAATGGATGCATTGAGCAACCAACCCGAGTCCGGGCCGAGCTGGGCGCGGCCCAACTGGCCGGTCGCCGAGCTCGACGAGCTCAACCTCGGGCTCGATCCGACGCAGGCGGCGATCGAGCAATTCGCGGCGGTCGTGAAAGGCAAGGCCGAGGCGGCCGGGGCCGACCCCGCGGCGGTCCGCAAAGCGGCCGACGATTCGATCCGGGCGATGATGCTCATCCGCACCTATCGCGTTCGCGGTCATCTTGCCGCGCGGCTCGATCCGCTCGGCCTTCACCGCAGCGAATGCCCTGCCGACCTGACGCCCGCCTATCACGGGTTCACCGAGTCCGACCTCGACCGTTCGATCTACATTTGCGGCGTCCTCGGGTTCGAGCAGGCGACGGTTCGAGAGATCGTCCGAGTGCTCCAGGAGACCTACTGCGGCCACATCGGCTTTGAATATATGCACATCAACGACCTGGACGAGCGGCGCTTCATCCAGGAGCGGATCGAGAGCAAGGAAGCCACCGTCCAGTTCACCACCGAAGGCAAGCAGGCGATCCTCGCCAAGGTGATCGAGGCCGAGCAGTGGGAGAAATTCCTCGCCAAGAAATATGTCGGCACCAAGCGCTTTGGACTCGACGGCGGCGAAAGCGCGGTCCCCGGCCTCGAAGCGGTGATCAAGTACGGCGGCCAGTACGGAGTCGAGGAAGTCGCCATCGGCATGGCCCATCGCGGGCGGCTCAATGTGCTGTCGAACGTGATGGGCAAGCCGCACCAGGCGATCTTCCACGAGTTCGCCGGCGGGGCGACCAACCCGGCCGACGTCGGTGGCTCGGGGGACGTCAAATACCATCTGGGAACGTCGAGCGACCGCGAGTTCGACGGCAACAAGGTGCATTTGTCGCTGCTGCCCAACCCGTCGCATCTGGAAGCGGTCGACCCGGTGGTCCTCGGCAAGGCGCGAGCGGTGATGACCGCCAAGGGCGACAAGCACGGCAAGACCGTGCTTCCCATCCTGCTCCACGGCGATGCGGCGTTCGCCGCCCAGGGCGTGGTCGCCGAATGCCTCGGCTTCTCGGGACTGCCCGGCTACGGCACCGGCGGAACCATCCACTTCATCATCAACAATCAGGTCGGCTTCACCACCAGCCCGCAGTTCGCGCGCTCGTCGCCCTATCCGTCCGACATCGCCAAATCGATCCAGGCGCCGATCCACCACGTCAACGCCGACGATCCGGAAGCGGTGACCTTCTGCTGCAAGCTGGCGATCGAATTCCGCCACCGCTTCGGACGCGACATCGTCATCGACATGTGGTGCTACCGGCGTTTCGGCCACAACGAGGGCGACGAGCCGAGCTTCACGCAG
This sequence comes from Sphingomonas sp., assembly GCF_013812825.1. Classification (GTDB taxonomy): domain Bacteria; phylum Pseudomonadota; class Alphaproteobacteria; order Sphingomonadales; family Sphingomonadaceae; genus Sphingomicrobium. The sequence continues at coordinate 46,214 of NZ_JACCSU010000026.1, forward strand.
CCGTTGATGTACGCCGCGATCCGCAAGCAACCGGCGATCAGCGAGATCTACGGCAAGCGGCTGATCGACGAAGGCGTCGTCGACTCGAAATGGATCGAGCAGCACACCAAGGCCTACGTCGACCACCTCGAGGAGGAATTCCAGGCGGCGGCCAGCTATTTGCCCAACAAGGCCGACTGGTTCGAGGGCCGCTGGGCGGGGCTGGGCCGGCCCGACGAGCCCGTGCTTGGCCGCCGCAACACGACGACCTGCATCCGCGAAGATGCCGTGCGGCAACTGGGCGATGCTCTGACCCGCGTCCCGGAAGGGTTCAAGATCCACAAGACGCTGCAGCGCATCCTCGATGCCCGCAAGACGATGTTCGAAAGCGGCGCCGGCGTCGACTGGGCCACCGCCGAGGCGATGGCGTTCGGAAGCCTGCTGCTCGAGGGGCACAATGTCCGGCTGTCGGGCCAGGACAGCGGCCGGGGCACCTTCAGCCAGCGCCACGCGGTGTGGGTCGACCAGTCGAGCGGCGAGAAATACATCCCGCTTTGCTCGGTCGAAGGCGGCCGCTTCGAGGTCCGGGACTCGCCGCTGAGCGAATTCGGTGTGCTCGGGTTCGAATATGGCTATTCGATCGCCGATCCGCGCACTCTGGTTCTGTGGGAAGCGCAATTCGGCGACTTCGCCAACGGCGCCCAGACCATCATCGACCAGTTCATCGCCTCGGGCGAGGCCAAGTGGCTTCGAGCGAGCGGCTTGGTGATGCTGCTTCCCCACGGTTTCGAAGGCCAAGGGCCGGAGCACAGCTCGGCGCGGCTAGAGCGCTACTTGCAGCTTTGCGCCGAGGACAATCTCCAGGTCGCCAATTGCACGACTCCGGCGAATTATTTCCACATCCTTCGGCGCCAGCTGCTGCGCGATTTTCGAAAGCCGCTGATCCTGATGACTCCAAAGTCGCTGCTGCGGCACAAGCTCGCGGTCTCGGACATCGGCGAATTCACCGGCGAGAGCCATTTCCGCCGGATCCTCAGCGACCTCAATGCGCCGGGCGAAGGCGACACCAGGCGTCTGGTGCTGTGTTCGGGCAAGCTCGCCTACGAATTGATGGAGGCGCGCGACGATTCGGGCGACCTTGGAGTCGAGATCGTCCGAATCGAGCAGCTCTACCCGTTCCCGTCGGAGCCTCTGGTCAAGCGGTTGAAGGCGATGCCCAAGCTCGAACAGCTGATCTGGGCGCAGGAAGAGCCGAAGAACAACGGCGCCTGGTTTTTCGTCGAACCGCTGCTGGAAGCCTGCCTGGCCGAGGCGGGCTTTGCAGGCATGCGGCCGCAATTTGCGGGACGCGACGCGGCGGCGTCGCCCGCGACCGGCCTCGCCAAGCGTCACGCGGCCGAGCAGGCGGCCTTGATCGCCGGCGCCCTCGGGCATAGCAGCCGCGACGAGCGCCCGGCAGCCGCGCCCAAGGTAAAGGAACATCATGGCGACTGACGTTCAGGTCCCGGCGCTCGGCGAATCGATTACCGAAGGGACGCTCGCCCAGTGGCTCAAGAAGCCCGGCGAGGCGGTCGCCGCCGACGAGCCGATTGCCAGCCTCGAGACCGACAAGGTGACAGTGGAGGTGCCCTCGCCGGTCGCCGGAGTGTTCGGCGAGGCGCTGGTCCAGGAAGGCGACACGGTCGCGGTCGGGGCGGTGATCGCGCGGATCGAGGATGGGGCGGCTCAGCCGTCCAGTTCGACGGATGCCGACGCCGCCGAGGCTACGACCAACCCGGCCGGGGCGGGCGAGAATCCGACGCTGCGCGGAGCGGAGCATGCACCCGAGCCCGGCCCTGGAGACGAGACTTCATCCGGCGACCAGCCGGAGCCGGCCGAACAGCCGCAAGGCGCCGACACCGTCACCACCCTGTCGCCAGCCGTTCGCCGGGCGGTGCTCGAGCATCATGTCGACCCGTCGAAGATCAAGGGCACGGGCAAGGACGGACGGCTGACCAAGGACGACGTGATCGCCGCGGCCGAAGCGCAAAAGGGGCAACCGAGTTCCCCGGCGCAGGCCGGGGCCCAGGCGCCGCAGGCGAAAGCTGCGCCAGCTCAGGAGACGAAGGCTCCGCCTCCTGGGCCCCGGCCTTCGCCGGGGAACGACAGGAAAGAAGAGCGCGTCAAGATGTCGCGGCTTCGCAAGACGATCGCCGCTCGGCTGAAAGAAGCGCAGAATACCGCGGCGCTGCTCACCACCTTCAACGACGTCGACATGTCAGCAGTGATCGAGGCGCGCACCCGCTACAAGGATCTGTTCGAGAAGAAGCACGGCATCCGGCTGGGATTCATGGGCTTTTTCGTCAAGGCGGTGACGCTTGCGACCCGTGACCTTCCGTCGGTCAACGCGCGCATCGACGGCGACGAGATCGTCTATCACGACTATCTCGATGTCTCGATTGCGGTCTCCGCGCCCAAGGGGCTGGTGGTTCCGGTGGTCCGCAATGCCCAGGCGCTGAGTTTCGCCGAAATCGAGAAGACCATCGCCGACTACGGCAAGCGTGCCAAGGAAGGGACGCTGGGCATCGAGGAGATGCAGGGCGGCACCTTCACCATCTCCAACGGCGGCGTGTTCGGGAGCCTGCTGTCGACCCCGATCATCAACCCGCCGCAGTCGGCGGTGCTGGGCATGCACCGGATCGAGGAGCGGCCGGTCGCGAAGGATGGCGAAGTGGTGGTCCGGCCGATGATGTATCTGGCTCTGTCCTACGACCATCGGCTGGTCGACGGGCGCGAGGCGGTCACGTTTCTGGTCCGGGTCAAGGAAGCGATCGAGGACCCGACGCGCCTGCTGATCGACCTTTAAGCTACCGCCGCGAAAGAGAAAGAATGGCTGACGAGTTCGACTTCGATATATTGGTGATCGGCGCGGGGCCGGGCGGCTATGTCGCGGCGATCCGGGCGGCGCAGCTGGGGTTGAAGACCGCGTGCGCCGAAAGCCGCGAGACGCTGGGCGGCACCTGCCTCAACGTCGGCTGCATCCCGTCCAAGGCGCTGCTGCACGCGTCCGAGCTGTACGAGGAAGCCAAGGGCGGCGCGCTGGCCAAGTTCGGAGTCAAGCTGGGCGATGTCGATCTCGATCTGGACGCGATGCAGGCCGAGAAGAGGAAGGCGGTCGGCGAGCTCACCGGCGGCATCGAGTTCCTGTTCAAGAAGAACAAGGTCGAATGGCTGAAAGGCGCGGCCGCATTCGAAGCTCCCAACCGGGTCAAGGTCGGCGACCGAACGGTCAGCGCCAGGAACGTGGTAATCGCGACCGGGTCCTCGGTGACCCCGCTGCCGGGCGTCGAGGTCGACAATGACGGCGGCCGGATCGTCGATTCCACCGGTGCTCTGGCGTTGCCCGAGGTGCCCAGGCGGCTGGTGGTGATCGGCGGCGGAGTGATCGGCCTGGAGCTGGGATCGGTGTGGCGCCGCCTCGGCAGCCAGGTGACGGTGGTCGAGTTCCTCGACGAGATCCTGCCCGGCATGGACGGCGAAGTGCGCAAGGAATGCGCGAAAATCTTCAAGAAGCAGGGATTCGACATTCGCACCGCGACCAAGGTGACCAGCGCCAAGGTCGACGGCGCGACCGTTGCTTTGAGCGTCGAGCCGGCCAAGGGCGGCGACTCGCAAGCACTGGAAGCCGATGCGGTGCTGGTGTCGATCGGCCGGCGTCCCAACACCGATGGGCTTCGGCTCGAGGCGATCGGCCTCAAGACCAACAACCGCGGTCAGATCGAGACCGACCATGAATTCCGCACCTCGGTTCCGGGTGTGTGGGCGATCGGCGACGTGATCCCCGGGCCGATGCTCGCCCACAAGGCCGAGGACGAGGGCATCGCGGTCGCCGAGAACATCGCCGGGCAGACCGGGATCGTGAACCACGCGGTCATTCCGACCGTCGTCTACACCCATCCCGAGATCGCCGGCGTCGGGCTGACCGAGGAGGAAGCGAAACAGCAGGGCGAGGTGAAGACCGGCAAGTTCCCGTTTCTCGCCAACAGCCGAGCCAAGACCAACCGCGACACGGACGGCTTCGTCAAGGTGATCGCCGACGCCAGGACCGACCGCGTGCTCGGCGTCTGGATGGTCGGCTCGCTCGCCGGGACGATGATCGCCCAGGCGGCCCAGGCGATGGAATTCGGAGCAACCAGCGAGGACATCGCCTACACCTGCCACGCCCACCCGACCCACAGCGAAGCCTTGAAGGAAGCGGCGATGGCGGTCACCGGCAAGCCGATTCATATCTAAATGGGGGCCGTCCGGTCACGATTGCGCCGCTGGCACGTGTGGCTCGGCTGGGTGGTCGGCCTGCCGATCCTGTTCTGGGTCGTGTCCGGGCTGGTCATGGTCGCCAAGCCGATCGAGGAGGTGCGCGGCGAGCATCTATTGTCCGAGCTGAGGCCGGTGCGCATGGCTTTGCCGCCGGTCCCGCCGGCGGTCGGCGGCGTTCCACTGGCTTCGCTGAAGCTCGAGCAGCGGGCCGCGGGACCGCGCTGGGTCATCGGGATGGCCGGCGGTCCAACCCGGCTCGCCGACCCCGCGAGCGGGGCGCTGCTGCCGCCCTTGTCCGCCGCCGATGCGGTGCGCGAGGTGACGGCGCGGTACATCGGCACGGCGAAGGTCAGATCCGCGACCCGCACCAATCCCCAAAAGCCGCCGCTCGAGTTTCGCCGCCCGGTCGCCGCGTGGCAGGTGGCGATGGACGACGGGACCAACTTCTACGTCGACGCGAGCTCGGGCGAGGTTGTCGCCCGCCGCACCAGCTGGTGGCGGTTCTACGACTGGATGTGGGGCCTCCACATCATGGACCTGAAGACCCGCGAGGACGCGCACAACCCGCTGACCATCGGGTTCGGGATCGCCGCCCTCACAATGGCGCTGCTGGCGCTGGTGCTATTGCCGCTGTCGACCCGATGGCGGCGGCGGCGGAAACCCAAGCCTAGCCGCCCGAGTTGAACAGACCTTCGAACGGCAGCGGCTCGGTGGGCGAAGCGGCGCGCGGAGCGAGCTCCTTCTGCACAGGCCGACGTCAATCCACTCGCCCAACTTGAAGCCGGGTCCGGAACGGCGAGCTGCTGGCGAACCCGAGGATCCGGCCGGCCTCCTCCCCGACCAGCCACGGGTGGAAGCCGGGACGATCGGCGGTGATCCGGAGCGCCATTTCGGCGGAGTCCGGCGCCTGCTCCTCGAAGCTGATCCGGCTGTCCTCGACGTACGGCCGATAGACCTCCCCTATTCCGGCTGCGTCTGCCTGGTTCGCCAGTCGGATCAGAACCATTCCGCGAGCAGGGCCAGCAGGCCCGTGTCGCCTCGGCTCAACACGGCAGGAGCAACCGGGCCGCATTCGAGGCAGCGCGCCTGGATCCGCGGGCCCGACAGGATCGAGCGCAGGTCGCTAATCGCCGCCGCCAGCTCGTGCGCGGGCGAGCCGCCGATCATCGCGAATGCATCGGTCGGAGCGGTACCGTCGTCGAGTTCCTCGTTGGCCAGCATCGCGAGCAGGCTGTCGGTCAAGCTCTGCGGCCGTTCAAGGTAGCGGACTCCGCGGTCGCCCTCGCCGAGCTTGGCGAGCTCGGCCGCCTTGGCGATCGCTTCCTCCATGCCGCCAAAGCCGTCGACCAGCCCGAGCTGGCGGGCGGTGCCCCCGTCCCACACCCGGCCCTGGGCGATGCGATCGATTTCGACCGCCGGCTTGCCCCGCGACCGGGCGACGATTGCGAGGAAGTGCCGGTAGACCGATTCGACCGACGATTGGATCAGCCGGTTGGCCTCGGGCGACGGGCCCTTGAGCAGGTCGGGCTCGCCCGACAGCGGAGTCGTCTTGACGCCGTCGGCGCCCATTCCGAGCTTCTCGAGCGATCCCTGGAAGCTCGGCAGGATTCCGAACACCCCGATCGAGCCGGTAATGGTCGACGGCTCGGCGAAAATATAGTCGGCCCCGGCTGCGACCCAGTAGCCGCCCGACGCCGCGACATTGCCCATCGATACAATGACCGGCAGCTTCTTGGCCTTGGCGGCGAGCATCGCCTGGCGGATTTGCTCGGATGCAAGCGCCGAGCCGCCCGGGCTGTCGACGCGCACGACCAGCGCCTTGAGGCCATCGTCGCTCAGTCCCTTCTCGATCGCCCGGGCAATGCTCTCGCCGCCGGCAGTGCCCTCGGGCGCCTTGCCGTCGACGATCATGCCGGCGACGGTGACGACCCCGATCGGCCCACCGTCGTCACGCTCGATCCGATCGGCGATGTAGGAATCGAGCTTGATCCGCTTGTAGCCGCCGAATGCGTCCTGATCCTCGCCGCCGAGCTCGGCCAGGCGCGCCTCGAACGCTCGGCGGTCGGCGATCTTGTCGATCATTCCGGCGTTCAGGGCGGCGCGGGCGAGGTTGCCGCCGGCCGCATCGACGACCGCGGGCAGGTTGCCCACATAGGCGTCGAGCTTGGCCTTGGGGCGCGCGCGCCGGACGTCATCGCGCCAGCTCTCGAGCAGGGCCTCGCCGAGCGCCCGGTAATTCTGCTCGGCCTCCGGCGACATGTCGTTGCGGGTAAACGGCTCGACCGCGGCCTTGTAGGTGCCGACCCGATAGACGTTGGCGGTCACTCCGAGCTTGTCGAGCAGCCCCTTGAAATAGGGGTTCGATCCGCCGGGGCCGGCGATGGCGACGAGTCCAAGCGGGTGGAGCCAGACTTCCGACGCCGCCGCCGCGAGCTGATAATGGTCGTCGGTGTAGCCGACCGAGTAAGCGATGACGGGCTTGCCCGCCGAGCGCACCCGGCGAAGCGCATCGGAAAGCTCGGACATCGCCGTCTGGCCGCCGCCGAGGAAACCTTCGAGATCAAGCGCGACCGCTTTGACGCGATCGTCGTTCCGTGCCTCGTCGAGCACGGCGACAAGGTCGCGGAGCCGGTACTCGTTGAGCCTGTTGCCGCCGGCGGCGAGTTCCGACAGCTCCGCCCGCGCCGGCTGCTCGACGACCGTTCCGTCGAGTTCGAGAGCGAGCACTCCGTCGGTCACCGGATCGGGGCGCGCCGAGAGCCCCGCGTAGAGCAAGCCGAAGAACAGCAGCAGGAGCAAGAGCACCAGGGCATCCTTGATGCCGACCAGCAGCTTCCAGATCGCGCGCACGAATTTCATCGGTTCAATCCTCGGAAACTATGTGCGCGGGTCGCTAGCGCAGAACAACCGTCATTGCGAGGCGAGCGATGCAATCCGGTGCGGGGCTGGGGATCGGCGGTGATTCAAAATTCGCCTTGGAGCCGTTGACGCCCAGCGCTTGGGCAACCATATGCGCGGCATCGCTGGCACTCTCATGGGCAGAGTGCCAAGCGCGATTCGTGAGCAACCAAATTTTCAAGGGGCTACAGGCTATGGGTTTCAGGCCGCTTCATGACCGAGTCCTCGTCCGCAGGGTCGAGGCCGAAGAGAAGACCGCCGGCGGGATCATCATTCCCGACACGGCGCAGGAAAAGCCGCAGGAGGGCGAAGTCATTTCCGTCGGCTCGGGAGTTCGGGCCGAGGACGGCAAGGTGACTCCGCTCGACGTCAAGGCCGGCGACCGGATCCTGTTCGGCAAATGGTCGGGCACCGAGGTCAAGATCGCGGGCGAAGACCTGCTGATCATGAAGGAAAGCGACATCCTCGGGGTGGTCGCCTGACGAGTTCCAACACTGAAATTTGATTTGAAAGGGAGCCAATCATGGCAGCCAAGGACGTAAAATTCTCGCGCGACGCGCGCGAGCGGATTTTGAAGGGCGTCGACATCCTCGCCGACGCGGTCAAGGTGACGCTGGGGCCCAAGGGCCGCAACGTGATCCTCGACAAGAGCTACGGCGCGCCGCGCATCTCCAAGGACGGAGTCACCGTCGCCAAGGAGATCGAGCTCAAGGACAAGTTCGAAAACATGGGCGCGCAGATGGTCCGCGAGGTCGCCTCGAAGACCAACGACGTCGCCGGCGACGGCACCACCACCGCGACGGTCCTCGCCCAGGCGATCGTCCGCGAGGGCATGAAGTCGGTCGCGGCCGGGATGAACCCGATGGACCTCAAGCGCGGCATCGATCTCGCCGTCAACAAGGTCGTCGAGGACCTGAAGGCGCGCTCGAAGCCGGTCTCCGGATCGAACGAGATCAGCCAGGTCGGCAGCATCGCCGCCAACGGCGACACCATCGTCGGCGAGAAGATCGCCGAGGCGATGGAGAAGGTCGGCAAGGAAGGCGTCATCACCGTCGAGGAGGCCAAGGGGCTCGAGTTCGAGCTCGACGTGGTCGAGGGAATGCAGTTCGACCGCGGCTATCTGTCGCCGTACTTCATCACCAACCCGGAGAAGATGTCGGTCGAGCTTTCGGACCCCTACATCCTGATTCACGAGAAGAAGCTCAGCAACCTCCAGGCCATGCTTCCGATCCTCGAATCGGTGGTGCAGTCGGGCCGTCCGCTGCTGATCATCGCCGAGGACATCGAGGGCGAGGCGCTGGCGACCCTGGTGGTCAACAAGCTGCGCGGCGGCCTCAAGGTCGCGGCGGTCAAGGCGCCGGGCTTCGGCGATCGCCGCAAGGCGATGCTCGAGGACATCGCCATCCTCACCGGCGGCGAGATGATCAGCGAGGATCTCGGCATCAAGCTCGAGAACGTCAGCACGGCGATGCTCGGCACCGCCAAGCGCATCACCATCGACAAGGACAATACGACGATCGTCGATGGCGCCGGCAGCCACGAGGCCATCAAGGCGCGCACCGAGGCCATCCGCCAGCAGATCGAGAACACCACCTCCGACTATGACCGCGAGAAGCTGCAGGAGCGGCTGGCCAAGCTCGCCGGCGGAGTCGCGGTGATCAAGGTCGGCGGCGCGTCCGAGGTCGAGGTCAAGGAGCGCAAGGACCGCGTTGACGACGCCCTCCATGCGACCCGCGCCGCGGTTGAGGAAGGCATCGTTCCGGGCGGCGGCACCGCCTTGCTCTACGCGACCAAGGCGCTCGACGGCCTCAAGGGGGTCAACGACGACCAGACCCGCGGCGTCGATATCGTCCGCAAGGCGCTCTACTCGCCCGTTCGCCAGATCGCCCAGAACGCCGGCCACGACGGCGCGGTGATCTCGGGCAAGCTGCTCGAGGGCGAGGACCAGGCGATGGGCTTCAACGCCCAGACCGAGGTCTACGAGAACCTCGTCAACGCCGGCGTGATCGACCCGACCAAGGTCGTTCGCACCGCGCTCCAGGACGCGGCCTCGGTCGCCGGACTGCTGATCACCACCGAAGCGGCGGTCAGCGAGCTTCCGGAGGACAAGCCGGCAATGCCGATGGGCGGCGGCGGCATGGGCGGCATGGGCGGAATGGACTTCTAAAGGAAGCTCCACCCGGCCGGACGCCTTGCTCTATCTGTCGAAGGCGCCCGATTAATCGGAAGGGCTGGAGGAGCGATCCTCCGGCCCTTCTTGATTCGACGCTTCCTGGTTGAGCAGCTCTTCGACCTCGTTGAGCTGGTCCGACTCCTCGGCCGTCGGCGCCGGCGGGCGCTCGTCGCCGCAGCCGGCCAGCAGCAACAGGATCGGGAGAAGGGCGCGGGTCATGGGGGCCAAGTACCACTTCGCACGCTCATAGAAAAAGGGCCGCCCGCGAATGCGGACGGCCCTTCAGTTCAATCTAACCGCGAACGCTTAGTCGGTGGCGTTGTCGGCGGCGTTCTCGACGGCTTCGCCGGCGTTCTCGACGGCGTTGCCCGCGTCCTCGACGGCGTTACCGGCCGTATCGAGCGCATTGTCGGCGGCGTTGGCTGCATCGTTGGTCGCAGCATTGGTGTCCGCTTCCGCGGCATTTTCGACATTGGCGTCGTTCTCGACGGCTTCCTCGGTCCGGCTTTCGCACGCGGCGAGGCCGAGCGCGAGGACCGCAACGGTCACAGCAAATGTCTTCATGATCGTTCCACTCCTTAAATGCCCAAAACCGGGCACGGGCCTCGGCCTGTCGCGCGATTCGAACAGGCCAGCGCGCGCCCATACAGACGAGCGAACTGCCACGCAATTGCCATAATTCGTCGAAGCCACGGTTCGTCGCACAATTTGCGTTCAGCGGGTAATGCCGTTCTCCTTGATAATTTGACCCATATAAAGATATCTTTATATCCTTATCTGGTGACTCCGACGCTTCCGCTCTCCGACCTGTTTCAGGCCTTGGCCGACCCGACGCGGGTGCGGATTTTGGCGCTGCTCAGGATCATGGAGCTGTCGGTCGGCGAGCTGGCGCTGGTCCTCGGACAGAGCCAGCCGCGGGTCTCGCGTCATTTGAAGATTCTCGCCGACGCGGGAGTCGTCGAACGGCGCAAGGAAGGCAGCTGGGTGTTCCTGACGCTGGCGGCCCCCGAGCGCACGGCCCCGATGTTCGCGCTGCTCGACTCCTGGGCGGACGCGCCGACCCAGGCGCTGTTCGCGGCCGACGCGGCGCGGCTCGAGGCGGTGCGCGCCGACCGCGCCGAAGCCGCCTCGCGCTATTTCTCCGCCCAGGCCGAGGTGTGGGATTCGATCCGCTCGCTGCACGTCGCCGAAAGCGAGGTCGAGGAAGCGATCGAGCGAGCTCTCGAGGAGAAAGATCTCGGCCGGCTGGTCGATATCGGCACCGGCACCGGGCGGATGATCGAGCTGTTCGGGCCACGCGCCGCGCAAGCGATCGGCATCGACCGCTCGTCGGAGATGCTCCGGCTGGCGCGGGTCAAGCTCGAGGCCGCGGGCATCGCATCGAGCCTCCGCCAGGGCGACATGTACGCGCTGCCGCTGGCCGACGAGAGCGCCGACAGCGTCATCATCCACCAGGTGCTGCATTATGCTCACTCGCCGGCGGCAGCGATCGCCGAGGCGGCGCGGGTCCTCAGCTCCGGCGGAACGCTGCTGATCGTCGACTTCGCTGCTCATGAGCGCGAGGAGCTGCGGGCCAGCGACGCGCACATCCGGCTGGGCTTCGACGATCAGGTGATGGCCGGCTGGTTCGCCGCCGCCGGGCTCGCGCTCGACCATGTCGAGCATCTCGAGGGCGGCGAGCTGACGGTGACCCTGTGGCGGGGTGAAAAGCTTGTTTCGAGGGGCGCCGAGGGGGCCGGCTTGCCGCAGCGCCAGCGGCGGGCGGCATGAACCGACTGGAACGCCTCGCCGCGCACGAGCCGCTTTTCGCGGAGACCCGCGGCGACATCCAGGTCAGCTTCGAATTCTTCCCGCCGAAGACCGAGAAAATGGAAGAGACGCTGTGGGAATCGGTCAAGACGCTCGAGCCTTTGGCTCCGCGTTTCGTCTCGGTGACCTATGGCGCGGGAGGCTCGACCCGCGAGCGCACGCACGCGACCGTGGCGAGGATCGTCCGCGAAACCTCGATCCCCGCCGCCGCGCATCTGACGTGCGTCAACGCCACCCGCGAGGAGGTGGACTCGATCGCGCGCTCCTATTGGGAGGTCGGAGTGCGCCACATCGTCGCGATCCGCGGCGACCCCCCGGAGCAGGGCGCCAAATTCGTGCCGCACCCCGGCGGCTACGCCAATGCCAGCGAGCTGGTTGCCGGCCTCAAGCAGGTTGCGCCGTTCGAGATTTCGGTTGCTGCCTTTCCCGAATGCCACCCGGACTCGCCCAGCATCGACGCCGATCTCGATAACCTCAAGCGCAAGGTCGACGCCGGCGCGAACCGCGCCACAACGCAATTCTTCTTCGATCCACAATGCTTCTTCCGCTACCTCGACAAAGTGGCCGCGGCCGGGATCGACATCGAAATCCTGCCGGGGATCATGCCGGTCACGAACTTCGCGGCAATCAACCGGATGGCCGCAATCAACGGTACTTCGGTGCCCGACTGGGTCGGCCGGTTGTTCGAAGGACTGGACGACCTTCCCGCGGCCCGCCAGCTGGTCGCCGCAACGATCGCGGCGGAACTCTGCGCGCAGCTCTACGCGGGCGGGGTTCGCCACTTCCATTTCTACACTCTCAATCGGGCCGAGCTGTCCTACGCGATCTGCCATTTGCTCGGAGTCCGGGCGAAAGCGGCATGAGCGCGGCCGAGACCCTTCGGGCCGAAGCGGCCAAGCGAATCCTCGTCAAGGACGGCGCCTACGGAACGTCGATCCAGGCCCGCCGGCTCAAGAGCGAGGATTATCGCGGCGAGCTCGCGCTGGCCAAGGATCAGCGCGGCAACAACGACCTGCTCAACCTGACCCGGCCCGGGCTGATCGAGGAAATCGCCACCGAGTTCGCCGAAGCGGGCGCGGACATCCTTGCCACCAACACGTTCAACGCCAATGCGATCAGCCAGGCCGACTACGCGGCCCAGGCCCATGTCGCCGACATCAATCGAGCCGCGGCTCGGATCATTCGCCAGGTCGCCGACCGCTTTTCACAGCGGGACGGCCAGCGCCGCTGGGTTGCGGGAGCGCTCGGCCCGACCAACAAGACGCTGTCGCTGTCGCCCGACGTCAACGACCCCGGCTACCGCGAGGTCGATTTCGACACCATGAAAGCGGTGTACCGCGAGCAGATCGACGCGCTGGTCGAAGGCGGGGTCGACTTCATCCTTATCGAGACCATCTTCGACACTCTGAACGCCAAGGCCGGCATCAAGGCGGTGCTGGAGGCGCAGGAAGCGCTCGGCCGGCCGCTGCCGCTGATGATTTCGATGACCCTGACCGATCTGAGCGGCCGCAACCTGTCCGGTCACACGGTCGAGGCGTTCTGGGCTTCGGTCCGGCACGCGAGGCCGGTGACCGTCGGGCTCAACTGCTCGTTCGGGGCCGCACAGCTGCGCCCGCATCTGGCGGCGCTCGCGGCCCGGGCCGACACCTTGGTCATGGCCTATCCCAACGCCGGCCTGCCCAACGAGCTTGGCGAATATGACGAGGCGGCCGCCGAGACCGCCGCGCAGGTGTCGCAGTGGATCGCCGACGGGCTGGTCAACATCGTCGGCGGCTGCTGTGGAACCACCGCCGCCCACATTGCCGCGATCGCCGCGGCCGCCCGCAGCGGCGCCCCGCGCAAGGTGCCGGCGCCGGACGGCCACACTTTGCTCGCCGGGCTCGAGCCGATGATCCTCGCGGCTTGACCATGGACCAAACCGTTCGCCCTGAGCCTGTCGAAGGGCTGCCCTCTTCTTCAGGCGCACAACGGAAGGACGGTCCCTCGACAAGCTCGGGACGAACGGAAACGGGAGCCGCGGCCGGCGCGACGTTCGTCAATATCGGCGAGCGCACGAACGTCACCGGTTCGGCGAAGTTCAAGAAATTGATCCTGTCCGGTGACTACGATTCGGCGGTCGAGGTCGCGCGCGACCAGGTCGAGAACGGCGCCCAGATCATCGACGTCAACATGGACGAGGCGCTGCTCGACTCAGAAGCGGCGATGACCACCTTCCTCAAGCGCATCGCCGCCGAGCCGGACATCGCCCGGGTCCCGGTGATGATCGACAGCTCGAAGTGGAGCGTGATCGAGGCCGGCCTCAAATGCGTGTCGGGCAAGCCGATCGTCAATTCGATCAGCCTCAAGGAAGGCGAGGAGCCGTTTCTCGCCCAGGCGCGGCTGGTGCGGGCCTATGGCGCGGCGGTGGTGGTGATGGCGTTCGACGAGACCGGCCAAGCCGACAGCGCGGCGCGCAAGGTCGAGATCTGTCGGCGCGCTTATGCCCTGCTGACCGCCGACGGTTTCCCGCCCGAGGACATCATCTTCGATCCCAATATCTTCGCCATCGCCACCGGGATCGACGAGCATCGCCGCTATGCGATCGATTTCATCGAGGCGACCCGCGACATCCGCCTGGCCTGCCCCGGGGTGCATATCTCGGGCGGTCTCTCCAACCTCAGTTTCTCGTTCCGCGGCAACGAGCCGGTGCGCCGCGCGATGCACTGCGTTTTCCTGTTCCACGCGATCGCCGCCGGCATGGACATGGCGATCGTCAACGCCGGGCAATTGGACGTCTATGACGCGATCGACCCCGAGCTCCGCGAGGCGTGCG
>NZ_JACCSU010000033.1 GCF_013812825.1 Sphingomonas sp.
CTCAATGTCCGCTTTGGGTCGAAAGCGGACCTAAGCTGCTGCGGGCCCCTCGGTCGCGACAATGCGTAGCTCCAGCACCTTCACGCCGAAGTCGTCCGTGACGGTCACGGTCCATTCGCACCTCTGCCAAACTTCATCCGCCGCTGCGCACAGGATGCTGGCGGCCACCTTGCCAGCCTCGCACTTGACCGCCGCCAGGTCGGCCAGTCTCACGCCCTTCACGTCGCTCTGCTCGTCGGTTTTGAAATGGTACCGTTTCATCGCTGCTCCTCACCGGAAAGAGCGTCTCCACGCATCTCCGAATTTACAAAAGTAGTGCCGCGTTAGCTGATGCCGGATTGTCCTCGGTGCTGCCTCGCCAATATCTGATTTGGAGCGACTCACCCATTCCGGACATTCCACCCGAAGCCGACATTAGCCTCAGGCCTGCTTTCGACCGATTGCGGAGTTGGGGCGGGCTCAGAGGAGTTGGTAATAGACGTGGCCGTAGTAGCCGCTGACGAACAAAAGCGCGGCGGCTGACACGATCTGAAGCGAGCGGGATACGTGAAGCCGAAGAAACCTGGACATCGCACTGCCGGCGACACCGGCAAGCAGGAAGGGCAATCCTCGGCCAAGCCCGAAGATGAACGCGAGAACGACCCCACCAACGGCATTTGCAACGGCGGCAGACACTGTGAGGAGTAGCAGCAACGGCGCCACGGACGTGCCGACGCTGAACACTAGTCCGTAGAGGAAGGCTCCGGCTGCACCCGGCCGCCGCCACTGTGGCAGCCTGCCGCCACCCATGCGCGGCAAAAGCAGTGCCGCGATTGCGGCAGCGAGAGACAGCAACGACATGACGAGCGCCCAGGATCTTCCAAATGACTCGGTGGCCATCGCTCCAAGCTGGCCCGCCAGTGCGCCGAGGACGGTGAGGCTGCCGACTATCCCGACAAAGAACGCGACGGCGACAATCATGCCATCGCGGCGGTGCCCAGCCTCAGAAGCGCTCGCGGCGCTTGCCAGCCCGATCCCGACGGGAACGGTGCAGGGACAGACTGCACTCGCAAGCACGCCCGCAAGGAATGTGATCAGAGCGGCTTGTAGGGGCGTGTGCGAGCCGGTCCCGAGGGACTGGAGGAGGTCTGAAAAGTTCACCGCTAAACGGGCTTCCCCGCCTGGTAGCCAAGGCTGTCGATAGCGGCCGCAGCCTTCGCAGGGACGGTCGGGTCACCTGCTGCATACTTAATCTCGACAGTTTGGTTGGCGAAGTGCACCTCGGCGGCAAGGACACCGTCCAACGAGGTGAGTTTCTGCTTTATCGTTGCGGCGCAGGAGAGACAGATCATTCCCTTGACCGGGATTGTCGCTACGGCAGCCTGGCTGAGCTGCGCCCGCTGCGCGGGGGAGCTTTTGCTGCGGTCCGCTGAAATTGGGGCAAGGCCAAGCACCGCGCCGACACCAAACACCGTGATGACGGCGACCGCAATGAGGGGGTGCCGTTTGTTCATGGCTGTCCTCTCCCGCCACGTGGTTCGATCATCAGGAGGGCTTCGTTGATTGTATCCTCAACCTTCGGATATTTATCCGCCAGCGTTTTGAGTGCGCCCAGCAAGTGTTCCGCGACAGGCAGCTGCTCCGACCTCACGGCCAGCCTGTATGCCTTCATGATGGTCCGTTCCAGATCGGTCGACGTATCAGTCATCGGAATTCCGCAAAATACGTTCGGAAGCCGTCTCTCGCGCCATCACTATCATACGTCCCTGCCGGTAGCGAAATACGCCGCCCTGCAATGTCCGCTTTCCACCCAAAGCCGACATTAGCGGCACTTCTGGTTCGCACGCGGCAGGATCAAGGGGCGACGGCACATTTTGAGCTTACTTTCCCACTGGTACGAGGGTCGCAACCGACTAGTCCGCACAGACGCCGACAAACCCCTGTTCCTCAAACGCGGGTCGTCAACGCGATCAGCCAATCCGGCGCCGATTGCGTCAGCCAAGCCTCCAGCGCCCGATCGAGATCGGTCACCGTCAACGCGCCCAGCAAGAGGAGAATTGACCCGAATAGCGTTCGTCCGCCGCGGCCGGTCTTGCCGAGCCGGTCGCGGATCGAGGCGAGTAGCTGGGCGGAGGACATCCCGATGACGATCAACGGCGCTGCCGCTCCAAGCGCGAACGCAACCATCACCAGCGCGACCTGGTGGAGATTTTCGCCTTGCGCAGCGACGACGGATGCCGCGCCGAGAGTCGGCCCGACGCAGGGTACCCAGACTATGCCGAGAAGCATTCCGAGCACCGCCTGACCGCCGAGGCCGCGCTGATCGAACCGGTCCATCGTGCCGTTCGCCCAATTGCCGAGGCCGCCGCTGGCGGAGGCAAGCCGGAGCTGGGCGGCGGGAACCAGCAGCAGCAGCCCGAACAGGATCAAGATTATGCCGCCCGTGCGACGAAGCACGTCTTCGTCGAGACCGATCGCAAAGCCGATGGTAGCGACGAACAGGCCGGCCAGGGTGAAGCTGACGGCGAGTCCTGCGCCGAGGGCGACGGGACCCCAGCGATGACGGCTTTGCGCCGCCCCGATCACGATCGGGAGCAGAGGCAGTACACAGGGCGACAGCATCGACAGGAGTCCGGCGGCAAAGCCGAGCAGTGGGCTGAGATCGCTAACCATGGTTCAGGGGCTGCAGTTCCGAAAGGAGGCGTGCCAGCCGTCGCTCAGGCCAGCTCAGCGAACAGCGGACCGGAGCAGGGACTCGATGGCCTTGCGCTCCGACACCGCAACAAGCCGCCCGGTTTCCTTTTGTCCGCGATAGGCGATCAGCGTGCTTTGCCGGGGGACATTTAGCCTCCGCCGCTGCGCCTTCTGCCGGTCGTAATCCAGCCTCAGGATCAGCAGCTTGTTGAAGGCGGGATTGCGGGTGATCGCACTGATTTGCTTTCCCTGGGCCTTGCACACCGTGCACCATTCGGCAGTGACGTCGACCAGGATCGGGCGTCCTTGCCGTTGCGCCTGCGCGAAACTTGTCTGGTCAAACTTGCGTACCTCGGCCGCGGCGGCGGGCGCGGAAAGCACAACCAGTCCGGCAATTGCTGCAGTGATGACGCTTCCAAATCTCATTCTATGCTCCTGTGATGGCGAATGTCGTTCGCGATGAATGGCCAGATCATTCGTCGATGATCCGGCCTTTCGGCCTCAAGGCGAAAAAGGCGAAAGCGAAGGTGACGTCGTAAGGCACGTCGACCAGCTTGCCCTCCGATTTCCTCTGCACGACCACGTTGCCGATATCGCGGCCCTTGGAAATATCGCGCTGGTCGACGGCGGAGTTCTGTCCCGCCTGCCAGGTGAGGACGAGGTTGCCGTCCTCGATCCGGCCGCGACGGGACAGCGCGCGCAGGCTCCACGCCTTGTCGCCGACCGCGACGACCCGCGCCATCGGCTCGATGTCCTGCGGAAGATCGCCGGTGAAGAAGGGAAGCGGCCGGTCGCGACTGTCGTAATTCTCATACGGATTCTGATACAGCCGCGCCCCGGCATCCGCCGGCAGGAGGATCTGTCCCCGGGGGAATCGCTGCCGGAAGATCTCGAGCGACTCCACCCGAGCCGGGAGCACGGTCAACTCGCGGCCGGCATATTTGCCGACCAGGCCACCGCCCACGAACTGCTGCCACCATGTCTCGGACTGTCGGTCGTACATCACCATGTCCGAATGGCGCAGCTTGCCGGTCGTGCCGAAGTCGAGCACCTGGCCGTCGAAGCGGCGGTCGAATACGACCGCACTGTCGCACAGCGGGCAGTAGGTGACCGCAATCGGCCGCCCCGCGATCACGTCGTTGACGATCTCGTGACGGATCAGGATCCGCAGCGGGTAGGCGCGAGCCTCGCCGCCATAGCTGAAGCTGATCACCGGCTCCTTCGTTCCAAGCCGCAGCGGGTATGGGCCAGCGGCCGGTCCGAAGCGCGGCTCGTCGATCGAACGGATACCATCCTTGGGCGGTCCGCCTTCGGTGATCTCGCTGAATGGAATGGTCGATTTGCCAAAGTCGGTCAGCGGGAATTCTGCGGTCCAGCGCGCCGGCGCCGATTGGGCCGCTTGCGACTGACTTGCGGGCGTCGGCTGCGAACAGGCGACGGTCGGCGCCGTGACAAGGATCATTGCCGACAGAACGGCGCGGGGAAGAGTATCGAGCATCACCGGATAATTCGGTTTGGTGCGACCGCTGGTTACAGGCGATATTCTAATACCCAATTCGGTCCTTGCAGCGCGCTGGCTGCTCGCGACCAGCGGCCCCATTCGAACTCAACTTCGGAACCGCCTTGGGAATTTATGCTGACTGGATCAGACATGTGTAACCGCAAGTCGGACCCGCCCGAATTTGGAGGTGTCGCCTCAGCCCCCCTCGAGGCGATCGGCTGCGCTGCTTTGCGTTCCAAGCAGCGCAGCCGTCCCCGATCGAAAGCAGGAGCTCTTGATGAGCGTTCCCATCAAGTTCGGCGCGGGCGCAATGTTTCCAATCTTTTCCTGGCCCAAAGTAGGGGGCGGTGCCGTCACCCCGGGCGCTGGCGTCGACTGGCGGATGCTGGTCATCTACCGCGGCGCGCATTGCGCGCTCTGCGTCCGGTATCTCCATAGGGTAAGCGGCCTCCAAAAGCAGTTCACGAGCGCCGGGGTGCGGGTTTGGGCGCTTTCTGCCGATCCGCTCGACAGGGCGGCCGAGCAGGCGACGCGCGAAGGCTGGTGTATCCCAGTTCTTGCCGAGCTCCAGCAGGACCAGATGCGCGAGCTCGGCCTGTACATCTCGGCGCCGCGTTCCCCCGGGGAGACTGACCGCAACTTCGCCGAGCCCGCCATTTTCGTTATCAATCCAGAGAGCAAGGTTCAGATCGTCGATGTCTCCAACGCACCGTTTGCAAGACCCGAGCCGCAAGGACTGCTCGAGGCCCTCAGCTTCGTGATTGACACCCGATATCCGATCCGGGGTACCGCAGGATAACGGATGCGCGGTGCACGAGCGTCCGAATGTGGTGCCGTATCGTCCGATGCCCGGAACCGCGAGCCATCGCGCCGGTTGGGGTTCCTAGGAGGCGCATTAAAGGTGCTTTCCCAAACTCTGGACAGACATTTGACCGCGCTGGACGTCGAAGTCCATGCATTCGTGGTTTGCGAAGTCGATGACCAGCGTCGACTCAAGCTTCCGCCGATGGAGCTGCCGCTCGTCCATTATGTGCTGGTGGGCTCCGGTTTGCTGTGCACTGATGAAGGTGTCTGCGTCCCCATTTCGCCGCACAGCATCGTCTTTCTACCGCCTGCAACAGGCCACTATCTTGCAGTGAACGAAGCGGCGTCCGACGTCGTGGACGCCGGCGACGCCTGCTCGCCGCTCGGTGACGGACTCCTAAAATTCTCGTCGGGCGAGTTCGAGATCGGCGGCAGCAGGCTTGTTACCGCTTGCGGGACGCTGACAGCGAAACTCAGCAATGGCCAAGGGCTGTTCGAACGGCTGCAAGAGCCGCTCGTCGAGGATTGCCATGGCAGCTCGCCAGTGCGCCAGGCATTCGAACAGATGCTCCGGGAGCTCTCCGAGCCTAGCTTCGGGACTCGCGCGCTTGCAGAAGCGCTCGTCAAGCAATGCCTCGTCCTGGTGCTGCGCGCGAAGCTGTCGCGCGGGGAAATCGGCCTGCTCCCGCTGCTCAGCTTTCAGGACCAGCGCCTTACACCGGCATTGATGGCGATGCTCGACGAGCCGGCGCGCGACCATAGCATTGAGAGCCTCGCCGCGCTCGCACGCATGGGCCGTTCACTCTTTGCAGAGAGATTCGCGCAGGTATTCGGCCAGCCGCCGATCGAGTTCCTGAAGCAGCTTCGGATGCACCACGGCGCGCGTCTGTTGCGCACCACCGACATGTCGGTTTCGCTCATCGCGACAGCTGTCGGCTATGCCAGCCGAAGCTATTTTTCACGCGCGTTCCGTGAGGCTTATGGCACAGACCCGAGCCAATATCGCGAGCAGGCGCGAAAGAACGCGGCCCAACCGCACACAATCGCGAGCCGAAACCTCGTTCAAAAGCTCGTCGAAAGCGTCACCGGGCCCGATGAGTGTAACCGCGACGAGACTTTGAGCGAATGACACCGGGGGGATCGACCAAGAACAGGAGATGGCGATGACTAAGAGACTGGACTGGAAAGCCGCGTTCCTGGCCGCAATCATCGCCGGCATTGCGTTCATGATGCTGGAGATGGCTCTTGTGAAGATGCTGCAGGGCCAGAGCCCCTGGGGTCCGCCGCGGATGATGGCGGCGATGGTCATGGGTAAGGAAGTTCTTCCTCCACCAGGGACCTTTGACGCGACTATCATGACGGTGGCGATGATCATCCACATGATGCTTTCGGTGATGCTCGGGGTCATCCTGGGTCTCTTGATTTCCAGGCTGACGTTGCACGTTCTGGCGTCGGTCGTGCTCGGGGCAGTTTTCGGCGTGATCGTCTATTACGTGAACTTCTACGGCTTCACGGCGCTGTTCCCCTGGTTCGAAATGGCGCGCGGTGCGATCAGCATCTTCGCGCATGCAGTGTTCGGCGCGATCCTTGGCGGCGTTTATTCGGCAATTGCGCTGCACGATGCGGCGAAAATCGAAAGGGATGTGGCTGTCTAGCAACGCTGGTGCACTGCCGGCGGCACGCGCTCGGTTACGAGGAGAGTTTCGTGGCTCATTTCCTGCTCGCCACGGGGCATCGAGTGCAGCGACCGATTCCTCAACGAGTTGCGCTTCAGGAACGAGCTCCTGGGAAGTGTCGTGGCTGCGGGAGCGACGGTCGCTGGCGTGCTGCTGTTGGGCTCCAAGAACGCTCGAAAGGCTCCAGCGCGGCGCCGGCAGCGAGAGAAGGGCTGACTGCCATGCACCGCAGCTTCGTCCAGGACGTCGTCAGCGGTGGACGCGAACGCCGATCCAGCTCAGTCAGGCGGCTGTAACCTCTGCGCTCTTTCGGCCGAATTAGGTAAAGCTGCACTTGGAGGCGAGATGCAGCAGGGCGGCAGTGAACCGTCTCACTCATGGAGAAGCCGCTCTTCCATGGGCGTTTCTGGCGTAGGTGACATCGTCAGAGCTTCAAACGGAGATTACAAATGAAGAAAATCATTATCGGAGCGGCCTTGCTGGTGACGTCAGGCTCTACCGCATTCGCGGCCGTTCCCGGCGGCGTTGGCGGCTTGGCAGCAGCTTGCTGCGCGGCCCTCGCGTGTTGCGGCATCGGCTTGTCCTGCTGCAGCTAACATCGCCATATAAAAGGAAGGGTACTCGCGAAAGGGGGCACCCTTTTCTCTGCACCGCGCGTCAGGCGAGCATGTAACCAATGTCCGACGCCCCCGTTGGATAGGCGAACATGGTGTCCTTGAGCTGGTCGGCGGTGAGCCCCTGCCGGACCGCCAGGGCGAACAGGTTGATCACTTCTTCGGCAGCCGGTCCGACGAGATGTGCCCCTAAAATGCGGCCGGAAACACGCTCCACCAGGACCTTGTGCCCGTAGATGGTCTCACCGAGCCGCCGAGCCGTGAACCAATCGGGCGTGAACTCGGAACGCAGCTCAAAATCAAGGCCCTGATCTCTCGCTTCGCTCTCTTTGAGTCCGACCGCTGCGAGCGCCGGAATCGTGAAGACGACGCTCGGCACCCCAAGATAATTCGGTCGTCGGTTGCCGCCGTCAAGCATGTTTGCTGCGGCGATCTTCGCGTCGTGACTAGATACGGGCGTAAGCGGCGGCCCCATCCCTGCCGCGTCGCCAGCGGCGAAGATGCGTGAATTCGACGTGCTTCGGAGGTTAGGCTGCAAGCTTAGCCGCCCGTTTTTGGCGGCGATACCGCCGGCTGCCAAGTCGAGCCGATCGAGTTGCGGAACGCGGCCGGCGGCGTGAATGACAAGGTCCGTTTCATGCTCAACCCGCCGATTGTCCAATTGCCTCATCGTGACTTTAAAGCCCGGCCTCGATCGCTGGACCGAGACAACCTCGGTTGACAGATGAACCTGGATACCAAGCTCCTCGAAACGCGGCATCAGCCAACCCACGACCTCACCGTCAAAATGGTCGAGCAAAGCCGGGCCGTGCTGGACGACCGTGACGCGCGCACCGGCGCGCGCGGCCAAATGTGAGAATTCTGCAGCGATATACCCGCCGCCGATGAACAAGATACGCGAAGGCAGCCCCGCCAGTTCGAGGAAATCATCGCTGGTAGCCAACAGCTGCTCACCTGGAATCCCGAGCGGTACCGGATGTGCTCCGGTCGCAATCAGAGCGTGCTTGAACGCGAGCTGGTCCTTGCCAGCCTGAACTCGGTCGCGAGCTGTGAATCGAGCTGTCCCATCGATCGCATCGATGCTGAGCCTTGCCAGAGTCTGGGCCCGTTTTTCGGAAATCGGCTCCGTAAAGTCCCGCTTGAATGCCAAGAGCTCTGGCCAATTGATCGACAGCTCGCCATCGACTCCACGGCCGGCCATACGCCTGGCAGCCTCAATTGCCTCCTCCGCGCTGACCATCATCTTCTTCGGGTCGCAGCCACGCAGCGCACATGTGCCTCCGAACGGCTGGTCGTCGATCATTGCGACCTTCCAGCCCGCGGCGGCGGTGCGCGTTGCGGCGACCATTGCCGCCGTTCCCGAGCCGATCACGACAAGGTCGTAACAGTCACCCATGGCATCCCTTCTGCCCGTTTGGATCGCGGTGGTGTTCGTCGCCGCTGGAGGCCTGAATGGGCGGACAGGCAACGGAGCCATAAGAGCAGAACACGCAGCAATGGCCCGACAGGGGTCGAAGCAATCGATCGCACGACGGGCATTCGTAGAAGAAGAGGCAGGCGTTCGTGGGCATCACCTCCTCGTTCTGGCCGCCGCAATTTGGGCAGGTAATTGTCGAAATGAGGGTGGGCTCCACATCAGCCATAGATGTACCCCAGCCCCAGCAACGTCGATCCAGCTCCAATTGCAACGAAGGACAGGGTGCGGGAGAAGCGGCGCCCGCAAGCGGGGGCATCGCAGGTGCGAATTGCACGTTCCTGCCGCCAAACAAGGACCGCAGCCACAGCAAGGCTGAAGGTAGCCACGAGCAGCAAGATCGGTCGGATTGGAGACGCGACTGCGGCGAATGTCCCGAGCCAAGCGGTGCCAATGCCTGCGCTCGCCAGGAGGAGTGGCAATGCGCAACAACTTGCCACTCCGAAAGCTGCCGCTAAGCCGGTCGCCGAAAACGCGAGGGGACCCTTGGCGGACGACGTTCTTAAAGGAATCTCGATTCTGGAATTGGACATTCCTGGGCCTCCGATAGGTCAACGGTTAGTTCGTTCTACGGTCTGTAGCGGCTACAGGCTCAAGCGATTTTTTTTCGGAGACAATCGATGAGGAGCGGCTGTGCAGATCGGTGAACTGTCCAGGAAGACGGGCTGCAATATTGAAACGATTCGGTATTATGAGCGCATCGGGCTGCTGCCGAAACCTGCCAGAAGCGGAAGCTACAGAAGCTACGCACCCGCGGACGTGCAGCGCCTTCAGTTCGTGCGGCGAGCACGCGAGCTCGGATTCACGCTCGATGAGATCCGCGCCTTGCTCGCGCTGGCGCTTGCCCCGACCGACTCATGCGAGCCTGCACGCGACCTCGCCGCTGCACACTTAAAGCACGTCCGGGGGAAGATCGCCGACCTGCGGCGCATGGAGCGTGTCCTCAGCAACGCGGTTCGCGCATGCGATAGCGAAATTGACGGTGGCTGTCCGATCATCGCCGCCTTGTCGCAGTAACCCGGCACACAGCCGACGCGAATTGATACTCTCTACTGAAGCCGCAGCCTGCTGCGATTGAGGAGCGCGACGAATGACCGACCGATTGTTTCCTTCGCTCCCAGCGGACCCGCAGCTCCTCGATCTGTTCCGCCTCTTTCCGGATTCCGTGCCCCCACTGCTCGATTATCATGACCGACTATTGCGCGACGCCTCGCCACTGACGGTCGGCGACCGCGAGATGATCGCCGCTTATGTTTCAGGCCTCAACTCCTGCAACTTCTGCCAGGGCGCGCATACGATAGCGGCCGGCGTGTACGGTATTGAGGAAACGGTTCTGGCGGCGCTCATGGAATGTGTGGACACAGCTCCAGTCGACGATCGTCTGAAGCCAATCCTTGCCTACGTGAAGAAGCTGACGCAGACGCCGGCGAGAATCACACCGGCGGACGCGGAGCGGGTCTATGCAGGCGGCTGGAGCGAACGGGCGCTGTTCGACGCAATCAGCGTCTGCGCGCTGTTCAACATGATGAACCGGATTGTGATGGGCGCTGGCATCGAGAGCGACCCGAGGCTTCGCAGCGCGCCTGAAATCCAGGCGCGCCGTCGCCGCATGGGGTCACCGGGCCCCGATCCCCACCAAGCGGAACCGAGCTATGGCAAGCTTGCGCAATGGCTTGAGCCGAACACTCCTGAATGACTGACGTGGAGCTGTCTCGAAGATGGGCTGCGCGGCTCAGCTGTTCTGCTTCAGGCAGTCAGGCCCTCAGCCTTGAGGTCCTCTGGGGTGTCGATGTCGCGTAGCGGTTCGGCAATGAAGTAGGTCCAGCCGAGCTGGATGATGCGCCGCACTGTGTCATTGGCGACGGCCTCGGTGCTCCAGGCGATCCCATGAAACAGCGACGGGTGGAACTTCCTCAGGCCAAGCGCCACGTAGCCGCCGTCCATCGCCGGCTGAATGACCGCATCATGGTCCTCCAGCTGCGCGGCGATGTCACGCAAGCGATGCCGGTTGAGCGACGGACAGTCGCTCCCGATCAGCACCGCGGGCGAACCATCCCCCAACGCCCGCTGCGCAGCGCGCGCCAGGCGTTCGCCAAGGCCGCCTTCTCCCTGGGCGCTCAGCTCGAGCGCATCGGTCTCGAGCAGGCTCCCCCAGGATGGATCAGCGGGCTCTGGGTCGCCACAGATCTCCGTCGGCCCGACGCCTGCTGCGGTCGCTTCCAAAATTGTTTCCTTCAGCATGCTGCGCGCAAGCTCCGCCGCCGCCTGTTGACCCAGCGCGGGAACGAGCCGCGTCTTGACGCTACCCGGCACTGGCGCCTTGGCGAAGATGATGATCCGAACCCCGCTCATCCGCGCCGCCACCCATGATAGCGTTCCGCCCATCGCAGCAGTCGCTCCGGCTTGTGAGCTTGCCGCCATTGCGCGGCGGCGTAACGGTTCGCTTCGGCGAGAGTCGGATAGGCGTGAATGGTACCCAGGATCTTTTTGAGCCCGATTCCCGCTTTCATCGCCAGCACGAGCTCCGCGAGGATTTCCCCGGCTTCCGCCGCGACAATCGTCGCGCCCAAGATGCGGTCCCTTCCAGGCTTTACGAGAATCTTGACGAAGCCTTGGTTCGCTCCGTCCGTGACCGCGCGGTCGAGGTGGGAAAGCTCGTAACGGACGACTTCGTACGGCACGTCCGCGGCTTTGGCAGATTGTTCGTTATGGCCGACATGCGCGACTTGCGGATCAGTGAATGTCGTCCACGGCAACACTGAATAATCGGTGCGAAACCGCCTGAATGTGCCGAATAGCGCGTTCACTACGGCGTACCAAGCCTGATGAGCCGCGAAATGAGTGAACTGATATGGTCCCGCGACATCGCCAACAGCGTAAATGTTCGGATAGCGTGTTTCGAGCCAGTCGTTGGTAATGATCGATCGGTCGGCCTCGATGCCGAGCTGCCGGAGACCGTAGCCTTCAAGCCGTGCCTTTCGTCCGACCGCAACAATCAGCTGGTCGAACGGCAGACGGGTCTCCTTTCCGTCTTTCTCAACAATGAGAGTCTTGGCTTCGCAGCGGAGGGCGCGGTGGCCGGTCAACACCTCGGCGCCTTCGGACCGCAGACTTTCCTCGATGAATGCCGACACTTCACTATCCTCCTTTGAGAGGATGTGATCGCCAGCTTCGACCTGAGTGACGCGCGATCCCAGCCGAGCGAAGGCTTGGGTCATCTCGCTCCCGATGGGCCCACCCCCGATAATGACGAGCCGCTCGGGGACAGTGTCGCGCTTTGCAAGTGCGTCCCATATTGTGTCGCTGGTGAGATATCCGGTCTCTTCAAGACCCGGTATGTCCGGCACGAATGGTTCACCGCCGGCGGCAATGACGATCGAGCGGGCCGTGAGTCGCTCGTTCCGGTCGATTTCGACGGTCCAGGGATCGATAAGCCTGGCATATCCTCTCCGGACGTCGACGCCGAGGGCGATGTAGCGCTCCTCGCTGTCGGCCGGTGCAATGTGCCGGATAACACGGCCGACCCGAGCCATGACTTCACCGAAGTTGACTCGAACCGCCGGCGCACACAGGCCGAATCTCTGCGCCTCCTTGATTTCGCGCGCCAGCCGGGCGCTGCGGAGCAGCGCTTTGGAGGGAACGCAGCCGGTGTTGAGGCAGTCGCCGCCCATCTCCTTGGCCTCGATCAGAGTGACCTTCGCCCGCAGACTCGTGGCGAGATAGGCGCTCACCAAACCACCGGCGCCAGCGCCGATCACGATCACATTGCGATCGAAACGCTTTGGCTTTTTGAATCCTTTGTAGACGCGGCGGCGGCGAAAACGTCCGATGAGGCCCCGGGCGAGGAGTGGAAACAAAGCGAGAAGGACGAGGGAGCCGACCACCTCGAGCGAAAGCACGTCACGCCCGCTTTCGATCCTTGCTAGTTGCGAACCCGCATTCACGTAAACTGCGGTTCCCGGAAGCATGCCAACCTGGCTGACGAGGTAAAAGGGCACAACGCGCATGGCGGTCAGGCCCATCGCGATGTTGACGACGAAAAAAGGCAACAGCGGAAGCAAGCGAAGCGTCAGCAAGTAGACCGCACCGTCTCTGTCGACACCTCGGTCGATCGCCTGCACGTGCCGGGAAAACCTGGCTTTGACCCAGTCACGCAGCAGGTATCGCGACGAGAGGAAGGCGAGGGTTGCGCCAATTGCGGATGCGAAGGAAACGATCAGCAGTCCAGTCAAAAGCCCGAAAATTGCGCCGGCCGCTAGGGTCATCACGGTCGCGCCCGGCAGCGAAAGCGCTGTAACAGCAATGTAGGCGGCGAAGAAAAGCGCGGCGACAAACAGCGGGCGTTGTTGAGCGAACGCAACGAGCTGCCCGTGTTGCGTCTTCAAGTTCTTGATGGTCAGATAGTCCTGGAGGTCGAAGAGGAAAAAGAGACCGATGCCCCCGACGATCAGCAGCAGGATGGCAATCTTGATGTAGCGGCGGGATTGCATCGATTTCCCTTTGGGCCCGTCAGCCATTCGGCCTGCCCGATCCTCCGGTTACCCTGTAACCGGCATCTCCCTCTTTCCGAATGGGTTTGAGGATGGGAGTTTATTCGCTCGAAGGAGAAGCGTCATCGCCACCGTTCCTGCGTGCGCTCCGGACCTGTCGCCGTTCGTCGACCCTGCTGCACGGCCGCTCGACCCTGCCAAGTTCCGTCACCCGCTGGTCACTGCAAAGGGCGAGCGGCGGGCCTGGGTTGAGCTTCAGCGGCTCGAGACGCTGTGGATCAACACTGGCACGCTCTGCAACCTCGCCTGTCAGACCTGCTACATCGAGAGTTCGCCGACGAACGACGCTCTAGTCTACCCCACGCTTTCTGAGATCGAACCCTATCTCGACGAAGCGGTCGAGCTCGGCGCTCGTGAAATCGGCTTCACCGGCGGCGAACCGTTCATGAACCGTCAAATCGTGCCAATGATCAAGGCTGCGCTGGACCGTGGTCTCGAAGTCATCGTGCTCACCAACGCAATGCGGCCGATGCGCCGTTTCGAGGCTGAACTCCAGCCGCTTGCCCAGCAGGCGGTGACGCTGCGGGTCAGCCTGGATCATTACAGCCGGCGCATGCACGAGCTCGAGCGGGGTGCAGGCTCCTGGGAGAAAGCACTGGATGGCCTGCGCTGGCTTTGCGACCATCGTTTTCGAATTGCCGTCGCTGGCCGCGTTCTCCCCGGCGAGAGCGATCGGGAGGCGCGGGCAGGCTACCATCGGCTCTTCGAAGCGCTCGGGCTGATCGTCGACGGCGGGCTCACCATCTTCCCGGAGATGGACGCTTTGGCCGATGTGGCTGAGATTGGCGAAGGCTGCTGGGACATACTGGGTGTGTCGCCGGCCGCGCCAATGTGCGCGACAAGCCGAATGATCGTGAAGTCGAAAGGCGACGAGCGCCCGCACGTCGTGGCGTGCACGCTGCTGCCTTACGATCGGCAGTTTGCGCTCGGGGCCACACTGAATACGGCTCACAAAAGGGTAATGCTTAATCATCCTCACTGCGCGCGCTTCTGCGTCCTTGGCGGCGCCAGCTGCTCGGGCTGACATGCTGTCCGTCGTCATACCGGCCCTGAATGCCGCCGAGACCCTTCCTGCAACAATCGTAAGCGTTCGTCGCGCGGACGAGATCCTAGTTGCCGATGGCGGCTCGACGGACGCGACTGCGACAGTCGCCCAGCGCGAGGGCGCTCGCGTCTGGCGTTCGCCACGCGGTCGAGGGCTGCAGCTTCATGCCGGCGCCTCCGCAGCACGCGGTGATTGGCTGCTCTTCGTTCACGCCGACACAATCCTGGGGCCACAGTGGCGCGAAGCCGCCGACCGGCACATGCGCGAGCACGGAAAGAAAGCTGCTTGCCTCCACTTGCGTCTTGACTCCGACGCCTGGCAGGCCCGGCTCGTCGAAATCGGCGTGGCGCTGAGAGTTCGTATTTTCGGACTGCCTTACGGCGATCAGGGTCTGCTGATTTCCCGCGAACTATACGACCGGATCGGCGGATTTCGACCTATTCCGCTGATGGAGGACGTCGATCTTGTCCGGCGGCTCGGGCGCTCGCGCATTGCCATCCTGGCGGCGTGCGCGACCACTTCCGCGGAGCGCTGGAAAAGGAACGGCTGGCTGAGCCGATCTGCCAGGAACCTCGCCTGTCTGCTGCTATTCAGCCTCGGCGCATCGCCGCGTCGGATCGCCCGCCTTTATGGCTGAAGCGGACCGCGATCAGGCCCTCTGAGCGCGCCGTAGCTTCCATAGCTCGACACCGCGAACGGCACTGCATAGGTGAGCGCCAGCTTCCACAGCACAAGCGGCTCGCCGTGGAATATCGCATCGCCCTGATTGATGACATTGAGACCAGTCCCGACTACAACTGCCACTCCAATCGAACGCTTGAGCATTGGCCGGGCGAAAGTCCGTCTAAGCGCCTCCGATCTGGACATTGGCAGCGGATCGACACAGGTCTCGCCAGCCACTCCGGTGAGTTCGCGGCTTGTCTTCATCGCCGCCGGATCATCTCGAGCCTCGCCGCCATTTCTGGCTCCCGCGCTTCAGGGGACGTGACGATCGCCCTGTCGAGGACGGTGTCGATTGGCGAGGGGGTGCGCTCTTTTGGTAAGAAATGCGGCAGCTTCTCGATCATTGCGCGGGCGATCGCCCCATTTGCCCGCAACTGGGCGATCACCGTCGCGACTTCGACGGGCTTCTCGCCGACGCGCCAGCAATCATAGTCGGTCACCATTCCGACCAGCGCGTAGGGCAGCTCGGCCTCGCGTGCGAGCTTCGCTTCGGGCATTGCCGTCATGCCGATTACGTCGGCACCCCATTGCCGGTAGAGTTCGCTTTCCGCGCGGGTGGAGAGGTGAGGCCCGTCTATGGCGATATAGGTTGCTCCGCTCGTAACTTCGGCACCCGCTGCCTTGGCTCCGCTAGCGGCAAACGCTGACAACCGTTGGCAGACTGGATCGGCCATGGAGACGTGGGCGACGAGGCCGGGCCCGAAGAAGCTCTTTGCGCGCGCTGTCGTGCGATCGATGAACTGGTCGACCAGCACGAAACGGCCGGGCGCAAGTTCGTCCCGGAGCGAGCCTACGGCGGATACGGCGAGAATGTCGGTGCATCCGAGCTGTTTCAGGGCGGCGATATTGGCGCGCGCGTTGACGTCGGCCGGCGGCAGCCGGTGTCCTCGCCCATGGCGCGGAAGAAAGGCGAAGTTCACGCCGTCAATCCTGCTCAGGAGAATCTCGTCGGAAGGCGGCCCCCACGGAGTGTCGACTGCGGTCCACCGCGGCTCTTCGATCCCGGGCAGCTCGTAAAGACCCGATCCACCAAGGACGCCGATCATCCATTCTTTCATGATAAGATACGCCTCACACAAGAGAAACTCCAATCGCCCAGGACATGCCTGCCGCGCAAGGGAGCGTGGCCAGCCACGACAGCAGCAGTCCGCGAAGAGCCGCCGGGTCGAGCGTGCCGGCGCCGGCGCCCACGCCGACGATCGATCCGAGCGCTGCTAAAGCGCCACGGGATCGGGCCGAGTGGCCTCGCGCTCTCCCGGGACGCCCAGAAGGCAGTCGAGGGACAGGCGGCCGCCGCCACGCGCGATCAAGGGGATCAGCAGCGCCGCCCAGCTTAGGTGCGTCGGCCATGCGTCCGGGTAGACGAAGATCTGGATGACGAATGTCATGACGAGCAGCGCCGCGGCGGACACCCGTGTGAACAGACCGAGCACCAGCAGAATTGGGAAGATATGTTCGGCCGTGGTCGCGAGGTAGGCCGCAGTATCCGATCGCATCAACGGCACCTGATACTCGGATTCAAACATGAAGAATGTGCTGTCAGTGATCGTGAAAAGCCCCTCGACCTTGGTTCTTCCGGACAGGAAGAATACGGAAGCAATGGCCAACCGCTGCAGCAGCGGCAGCAGCCAGCCGGGTATCACGTTGCCGATTCGAACGAGGATACCGAAAACCGACCGCGGAAAGAGATTGGTGGACCGTGAGACTGTTGCCATCAATCGTTCCTTTGCGTTTGAACGGAGAGCGTCAGCGCGCCGCTCGAGATGATGTTCGTAATCATCGGTGGGAGCTGCGCGGAACCATTGGCTGCCGCGACTGTGCGAATTGCCGCGCCGATCGAGCGCCCTTGCTGCAGTTCCCAAAGGAGCTGGAATTCTGGCTCAGGCAGCAGCCGGACTGAAACCGAGGCACCCTTTCGGTGCACGAGTGCATGCTCAATCTGCCATTCGGGTTCGAATTCCTTGAACTCGCCCTGCTGATGCGCAGCCCAGATTGTGACAGCCGGTGATTCGAAGCGCGCCAGCCGCGCCGCGGGGTGCAGCCTCGGGCGAAGAGTGGCCGCTTGCTTCGGCATAAGCTGGTGAAAGACCGCCGGGTTCAACGGCTCGGATTCGGCGGCGAATAGACATTCGGTCCAGAGCCGCTCCAGCCTCGCGACATCGGCGATGTAGGGCAGCTCGTCCAACAGCGGGAGCCCAGCCAGGTGGGCTGGGAAGCTGTGGCCATACAGCGCGAGGACCGGCGATGCCGATCGTTGGGTCCGCACATATTCAATGGCGACCGATTTAAAGACGTCAGCCCCGAGCAGCGCGGCGATCACCGGATAGTTGGCTGCGAGCGCTTCGAGCAGGCTCTTGACCCACGTGTTTCGGTACACGGCGAATCCCGGGGCTCGAAACGGCCCAGGAGTCCGGCGCCCCATCACGGCCAACGCGAATCGCCGCTGAAAGACGGCTGGGTCAAGCATCGGCTAGTTCCGCTCGCGGGCGGAGGATGGCGACAGCGCGGTCCCGCTCGGCCATCAGTTCGTCGAATGGTGGGACGTTGCCGTCGCGTTCAATCAGTGTTGGGCGCGGGCCCATGCGCCCGATCGCATAGGCGTAAAGCTCCCAGACAGAGTCTCCGATCGGCTGGTCGTGGCTGTCGATCAACAGGGAAGGGCCGAGCGTCGGGTCACTGCTGTAGCCGGCGAGGTGAATCTCAGTGACCGCCAAGGGGGGAATTAATTCGATATACTTCTTCGGATCGAAGCCGAGATTTGAAGCGCTGACATGGACATTGTTCACGTCCAGCAGGAGAGTGCAGCCGGAGCGGCGGACCAGTTCCTTGAGGAACTCCGTTTCGCTCCATTCATGCCCATCGAGGTCGATGTACAGCGACGGATTTTCGATCAGGATCGACCGGCGGAGCGCATCCTGAGTGATTCGGATGTTGCGGACAATCAGGTCCAGCATCTTTGTCGTACGCGGAAAGGGCAGCAAGTCGGGAAAAGAGATTTCGCCAAGGCGCGACCAGGCGAGATGCTCCGAGATAAGAAACGGCTGAAACCTGTTCGCGAGCTCCTTGAGACGCGCGAGATGCTGGGGGTCGGGCCATTCCACGCCGGCAAGTGATAGTCCTACCCCGTGAAGGGAAAGCGGCTTTTCCGCCCGCAATGCCTCGAGCATGGCGAGGCGCGGACCGCCGTCGACCATGTAGTTTTCAGCATGCACTTCGAACCACAGGCCCTCCGCCGGAGAGGCGACGGCCTCCTGGAAATGTTCGGGCTTGAAGCCGACTCCGACAGTGGCCTTCATTGTTCAGGCAATCGGCTTAAGTGACCCAAATCCCCTGGGCGTCCTGATTTTGGCGCAGGTGCCCGCCTTGACCATCTTGTAGGCATTGCCTTGATAATCGACCTTGGAGGTGCCGGCGCACGTGGTGCCCGCACCAGCCTTGCAGTCATTCTTTCCGGCGAGCGCGACGCCGTAGCATTTCTCCATCGCCGCTTTGGAGCTTTTTTGTTGTGCCTGCGCCGTGGCCGGGGCAAATCCGGCCGTAAGGACCGACAGCGCCAGCGCTGCTGTCATGTGGTTCGATGTCATAGGAGCATCTCCGATCAAAGACCCCCGAGCGAGGTCTCAAGTGATTTCGAACCGGGTCGCAAAGCGGTTACGTCCGGTGGTGAAAAAGATGCCGTCTCCTATTGCTGGGTGATCAGTTGTAACGCATCCGGCAGGTCATCCGAACTTAAGGGAAGAACCTAGTGGATTCGGTCGAGGTGCAGCTGAAGGTCTTGATGCTGGCGGGGCTTGCGGGAGACGCAAAGGCTCACCACCGGCTGCTGAGTGCCGCCGCTGCCCGGCTGAGGATCTTTTTCGGCCGCCGGCTCGGTCCGGACGCGCCGGACGTGGAGGATTTGGTGCAGGAAACACTCATTGCAATTCACCAACGACGGGACAGCTTTAATCCGGCGCTTCCGTTCACGGCCTGGCTTTACGCGATCGCCCGCTACAAGCTTGTCGACCACTACCGGCGCAGCGGGATTCGCTCCCATGTGTCGATCGACAACGTCGATGAACCCGCGGCAGCCGATGATATCGGCCCGGTGCTCGCCGCGTCTGACGTCGACAGATTACTTTCCGAGCTGCCCGAGAAACATCGTTCCGCCATCCGACTGACCCGGCTCGAGGGTTATTCGGTTGCGGAAGCGTCGGACATCACCGGGCAATCGCCCTCGGGAATCAAGATTGGAGTACACCGAGGATTGAAGAAGCTAACGATGCGCGTGCGAGGCGAACATGATCGCGACTGAGGATCTCATCCGCAATCTTTCCGCGGATCTCAAGCCGAGCCGCCCAGGAATGGCATCCCTGCGCCTGCTGTCCTGCGTCGTCGGCGGTGCGGTTGTGGCGCTGGCTGGGATCACGCTCGTACTAGGCAGCCCTCTGGGCGCCGTCGGATATACGGGCATCCCTGCATTCACGATGAAACTTGCCTTCGCCGCCGCCATGACTGCGGCAAGTGGCATTCTATTGCTCGCTGCGGGGCGGCCGGGCCAGCAAATTGGCTTCCACCTGACATGGCTACTGCTACCGCTGTTTGTCGTTGCTGCGGCCGCAGTCATGGAGCTAGCGATCACCGCGCCGCAATTGCGCGAACAGGCGTGGCTGGGAACAACCTGGCTCACCTGCATCTTGGCCATCGTGGGCTTTTCCCTTCCGGTGCTTGGAGGCGTAGTGTGGGCCTTCCGGCGGCTCGCTCCGACGCGCCTGCGTCTCACCGGATTCCTGGCGGGCATCACCTCAGGTTCGGCCGCCGCCTTGGTCTATGCTCTTTACTGCCCGGAGACGACTGCGACGTTCCTCGCCAGCTGGTATACAGCCGGGATCGTCGCCGCAGGATTGATCGGCCTTCTCGCGGGTCCTCGATTGTTGCGGTGGTAGGAAAGCGGCCCATCGGCAGGTCGGACGAGAGCGACGCTAGTGGAGCCCGGCGCAAGACATATCAACGGATTGCGCGCTTCTACGACATAATTGATCTGCCGTTCGAATATGGCCGCTACCGTTCATTGAGACCTCTGCTTTTCCAAGGGCTGGGTGGTCGGATCCTCGATGCGGGTGTTGGCACCGGTCGAAACATGCCTTTCTACCCGCCTGGCTCGGAAGTGGTCGGCGTTGATATGAGCCCGGCCATGCTTCTCCGAGCCGAGCGACGGCGCATGCATTCACCGGCACTCGTCCGTCTCAAAGAGATGGACGTAACGCGTCTCGACTTCCCGGAGGGCAGCTTCGATGCCGTCGTCGCCTCCTTTCTCTTCTGCACGCTGCCGGAGGAGCTCCAGGCACCGGCGATCGGAGAGCTGTCCCGCGTCCTGAAAGCGGAGGGAACGTTGCGAATTCTTGAATACCGGCGCCCTCGCGGCGGCGTGCGTCTCATTTTGACAAGGCTTTGGGCGCCGTGGGCGAAATGGGCTTTCGGAGCGAGTTTCGATCGCTATCCCGAGCGGCATTTTGCGCACTGTGGGCTAGAAATCACCAAAATGACGTTCGTGTTCGAAGACCTGATCGTATTGATCGAGGCGAGACGTCGCAAAGCGGTCCTGTAAACAACTGCGACATTCATGAACAAGCGCTCGAATCACTTCGACAGCTGCGGGGGCAGCGACGGAGATGCGCGTTTGTCATCATCTCCGTCGCTGCTGTCGGGATTACGCCTGTTTTTCCTGGAGCGACCCAAAGCCCTTGGGGGTCTTGATCTTTGTGCAGGTGCCTTTGTCCACCGTTTTAAATGCGTTGCCTTGGTAATCGGTCCTCGATGTGCCGGCACAAGTGGTGCCCGCGCCGGCCTTGCAATCGTTCTGACCGGCAAGCGCTACACCGTAGCACTTTTCCATGTCCGGATCGCCCATCTTGGCTTGCGCGAGCTCCTGCGCCGCTTGATTCTGAGCGCGCTCCTGGGGCTGCCGGTTCTCCGAACAGGCGCCCAACAGCGAGACCGCCACCGCGGCAGCCGATAGTGTCGTCAAGTTCATGATCTCTCTCCCTTCATGCTTAGCAGATGCGTGCTAGTTCGAAGGAAGGCCGTAGCTGGTTACAGCGAATGGTCGGCTGCGTCTCGGCCGGGGTCAGCCCAATCCCAGGAAAGTAATATTTTCGCGGCAGGTAACCGTTCGCCGCGTCTGTTCGAATTCACAACCGCAATGCACGAGCAAGAGAGGCGACATTCAGCCCGCAGGCGCCTGGCAAATGAACCATGTGAACCATGCTCACGTTTGCAGGCGTGAAATGCAGTGGATATGGCGTTAGCGCAGGACAAGACCGGCAATAGGAGTAGCGAGATGCAAGATCGAACGGCAACGCAGGGCGCCTATCGTGGCAAATCCGCCGGCTATCCACAGCCCGGAACCGCCATTCTCATCATCGATCCCGTGAACGATTTCCTGTCCGAGGGCGGCGCTGCATGGGAGCTGACCAAGGGGACGGTCGAGCACAATGACGTGGTTGGCAATCTGCAGCGGCTGATCGACGGCGCGCGCCAGCGCGGAATTCCGGTCCTGTTCGGCCCAATGGCCTACACGGAAGAAGACTATGCCGACTCGGCGCTCCAGAAGCGCAGCGGGATCAATCGCATCATGTTCGAGCGAAAGATGTTCCTGGCCGGCAGCTGGGGCGCAGACTTTCACCCGGACCTGCAGCCGCAGCCTGGCGAAATCATACTGGAGCCGCACAAGGGCACGGACGTGTTCATGACGGACCTTCCGGACCATCTGGAGAAGCTCGGCACAACCCATCTCGTGATTGCCGGAATGACCGCCAACCTGTGCTGCGAATCGACTGGCCGCCACGCGGCAGAACGCGGCTTTGACGTGACCTATGTCTCCGACGCGATTGGCTCGGAGAGCATGCCGTCCTACGAAGCCGCGATCCGACTGAATTACCCGCTGGTCGGCAATGCCGTGATCACTGTCGAGGAGTTTCTGGATGCCTTCGACGGCTCCGGCGGGGCTGTCGCCGAGGTTCGCGCCGGCGATACGGTACGCGGATCCGATCACGGAGACATTGGAACGGTCAGCGAGGTTCTGTCGGCAAGCGACGAGCATGAAGCCTGCCTGCTGGTCCCTAGCGGGCTCATCATGACCACGGATGTGTACATCCCGATGGATTCGGTGGTGCAGCGTTCCGGCACCACCGTGTTCGTCAATGTTCCAAAGTTGGTCGTGACAAAAATGCCGTGGGACAAACCTCCCACCAGAGACTCGCGCGGCGAGAAGTCGGGACCGCCGGCAGATGCCGTGCAAAAGCTGTATGGCAGCTACGAGCCGACGCATTGATGCACGGAGCAGGCGCAGCGATCGGAAGGCCACTGAGATCGAAGTCCGGCCCGGTCCGACATTCCCGCGCAACGGAGTTGTCCGTTAAGCTGCCTTGGGCTAACTGGGACTCCATGCGGCGCCTGTTGGCCTTGATCCTGTTGGCATTTGCGTTGGCCGTTTCCTCCGGTCCGGTGTTTGCCGCGCCGAAGGCGAATTGCCCGATGGCGGCAGGCGAGCAAATGCAAGGCGCGCACCAGGACATGGACTGCTGCGCAGCCGCCTGTGCGCCCGAATGTGCGACCGTGTGCCCAAGCGGGGTCATGCCCCTTCCCGAGGTGGCGGCAACTCCGGCCGCTCACTCCGAAGCGCTCGCTTCATGGGTTGCATCGACGCTTCCGTCGGCCGATCTCAGCGGCCCAGACCCTCCTCCACGAACCACCTTCAGCTGAAGCCGCAGCGCGCGCCGGCGCCAAGCCCGCGCGCGCCCACACAAGCGGCCTGATCCAGAAGCCCCCCGTCGCGGTCCCTTGAGAGGCTGCAGCGCAGGGCATCGGCCGGGAGTCGATCCCGGCACTTCCTGGAACAAGGTGAAGATAGGTGAATACAATCCAGTTTCGCGGCGCGCTTACGCTGTCGCTCCTCCTCGGCGCGTGCGGTGAGAACCGGAATGTCGCGCCCGGCAATCGTCAAGGCGCAGACGCCGCTCCCAGGGCTGCCCAAAGCGGCCAGGTCTATTCGGCCGAGGGCGACATCACAGCCATCGCAGGCGACGAGCTGACGATCTCGCACGGGCCCGTCGAGGGGATCGGCTGGCCCGCCATGACCATGGCCTTCCGGGCGCAATCGCCGGAGATGGCCGAAGGCGTGAGCGTCGGCGACCGGGTGTCCTTTGCATTCCGGCAGGACGGCAGCGCCTATGTGCTGACGTCGCTCTCGAAGGCTGAGTAGCGTGGCCGAGCTGCCAACGCCGCCCCGCAACTGCGCTCGTGCGAGCGCCTGTCTTGCCGTCGCCTTGCTCGTTGCTTCCCCGGCAGACGCCGTTGCGGCCGAGAACGCCGCTTTATCGCCGCAGCCGGCCGGCTCGGCGGTTCCCCGAGCGGTTCTCGACCTCGAAGAGGCGATTGCAATGGCCTCTGGTGAGCAACCGGCGATCGCTGCATTCGAGCGGGAGGCGGTCGCGTCCGATGAGGCTGCCATCGCCGCGCGCAGTCTGCCGGACCTTCGGCTGCTGGTCGGGATCCAGAATTTCCCGATCACCGGCGACAACGCCTTCAGCCCGACCGAGGACTTCATGACCATGTACATGGTCGGCGTGATGCGCGAGCAGGTCCGCCGCTCGAAACGCGAGGCCGACGCAGCGCGGATCCGTGCCGAGGCGCTGGTCAGCCGGCGTCAGGCGAGCGCGCAGGAGCGGCGCATCCGCAGGGATGTGATGATCGTCTGGATCGACGGTGTCGAGGCGCGGGCGAAGCAGACTCTTCTTGCAAGACTGATTGCCGACCTGCGCACCGGCCGAAAGGTCATCGAAGCAAGCATCCCGACCGGCGGCTCGACTCCGTCTCTGGCGCTGCAGGCGCAATCC
Source organism: Sphingomonas sp. (assembly GCF_013812825.1). Classification (GTDB taxonomy): domain Bacteria; phylum Pseudomonadota; class Alphaproteobacteria; order Sphingomonadales; family Sphingomonadaceae; genus Sphingomicrobium. Next base: position 23,937 of record NZ_JACCSU010000033.1, read on the forward strand.
CAGATCGCGCTTCAACAGGCGCAGCTTGCCGACGCCGAGAGAGCCGAGGCCCGAGCCCGAGCGGAGCTTGCGCGGTGGATCGGACCGGCCGCATCGCTGCCGCTGCCGGCTTCTATACCGGACATCGAGCCGCCGACTGCTGCAATGCGCGGACTGCTCCCGGCCCATCCGGAGCTTCTGGTGGCTCAGGCGGAGCAGGAGGCGGCGGTGCGCGGCGTGGACGTAGCGCGGCAGCAGCGGGAGCGCGACGTCAGCTGGCAGATCTCGCTTGGGCTGCGGCCCGAATTTGGCCACATGGTGAGTGCGCAGGTTTCGGTCCCGCTGCAGCTGAACCGACGCAACCGCCAGGACAGGCTTGTCGCCGAAGCGCAGGCACGGGCCCAGGCGGCGGGCTTGCGGCTGGAAGATACGCGGCGCGATCTGCTCCGTCGCTTTAGCGTCGCAGCAGCCGACTACGCGGGCGCCGAGGCCGAGCTGGGTCGCATCAACCAGGATGCGATCCCGTCGCTCGAGAGCGCGTTCAAGGCAGCCGAAGCGCGCTACGCCGGGGGCGGCGGCACGCTCGAGCAGCCGTTCGAAATCATCCGCGACTATGTCGAACTGACGATCCAGTCGCTCGAGACGCGGGCCAAGCGCGCCCGGGCGGCCGCCGAGATGATCTACATCGCGGGGGAGGCGGGCCGATGATCAGGGAACGCCTGACCACGATCGTCAGGACCGGCCGTGAGCGGCCCGCGCTCATCGCCGCACTCGCGCTGCTCGTCGTGGTGCTCGCCGCGGGGCTCTACTTCCTGGCCGCTAACGCAGGGACCGATCGCCAGGTCGTGAACGGCGTCGTTCAGGACGAGTCGGGGCGAAAAGTCCTCTACTGGTACGACCCGATGGTGCCGAACGAGCGCTATCCGCGGCCCGGCAAGTCATCCATGAGCATGGATCTCGTCCCGAAATATGTCGACGAGGCGGGCGAGGGCGGAGTCAACGTGTCTCCGGCGGTCATGCAGAACCTCGGAATCCGGCTCGCAAGGGTCGAGGTTCGCGACATCGCTCCGGTCGTGCGCGCGGTCGGCCGCGTCGACTTCGACCAGCGGCTGATCAGGGAAGTGCAAACCTTGACCCCGGGCTTCGTCGAAAATCTCACGGTGCGCGCCGAAGGCGAGCCGATCGGCGCCGGTCGCGTGATCGCCCGGGTCTATTCGCCCGAGCTGCTCGCCGCACAGAATGAGTACAAGGCCCTGCTCACCAGCCGCGGTCCCGCGGCGGCGAGCGTTCGCCAGGCTGCGCGCAGCCGGCTGCTTCTGCTTGGAGCACCCTCGTCGCTTGTCGCGAGGCTCGAGCGCGGCGGCGCTCCGCAACGCACCTACCCGGTCGTCACCCCGACTTCGGGCGTCGTTACCGCAATCGGCGCGCGACCGGGCTCTCAGGTCGGCCTTGGCGAGTCGATCGTCACGATCCAGGGGCTGTCGCGCGTTCTCGTCATCGCCGAAGTGCCCGAAGCATCGCTGAGCAACGTCCGGGTGGGGCAGCCCGCGGAGATCAGCTTCCCGGCCTATCCGGACGACGTCCGGCGCGGAGTCGTCGACTACATCTTCCCCTCGCTGAACGCGCAGAGCCGCACCGCACAGGTGCGCATCACGCTTGCGAACCCCGGCGGCAAGCTCAAGTCCGGCATGTTCGCAAATGTGACGCTGGAGGGTGCGGGCGGAATGGCGGTGGTCGTTCCAAGCGAGGCTCTGATCGACACCGGCCGGCGCCAACTGGTGATCGTCAAGCGGGACGGCAGCTTCGTGCCGCAGGAAGTGCGGACCGGCCGCGACTATGACGAGTGGACGCAGATCGTCGCGGGCTTGCGTCCGGGCGAACAGGTGGTCGCCTCGGGCCAGTTCCTGATCGACTCCGAAGCCTCGCTGTCGGGCTTCCTCAGCAGGCTCGAGAGCACGCGGGCGCCCGCGCCCCGGCTCGTCACCAGCCGCGGAATCGTCACTTCGATCGACGGAGAGAGCCGCCTCGTCACCATCCGCCACGGCACCATTCCGGAGCTCGGCTGGCCGGCCATGGAGATGACCTTTCAGCTGCGGCAGCCGGGAATGCTGCGCGGGCTGAGACGCGGGCTTCGCGTCGAGTTCGCAGTCAATGCGCAGCCCCAGGGCAACCGCTACGTCATCGAGCGTATCGCCCCCGGCGCCGGCACATGATCGAGCAAATCATCCGCTGGTCGGTCGCCAACCGATTGTTCGTGCTGATGGGCGCAGTGTTCATCGCGCTCGCCGGGATTCACGCGCTGACGCGGACTCCGGTGGACGCTCTGCCGGACCTGTCGGACACGCAGGTAATCATCCGCACCAGCTATCCGGGACAGGCGCCGAGCACGGTCGAGGCTCAGGTCACCTATCCGCTTGCGAGCACCATGCTCTCGGCGCCCAAGGTGAAGGCGGTGCGCGGCTTCTCCTTCTTCGGAGACAGCTTCGTCACCGTGCTGTTCAAGGACGGGACCGACCTTTACTGGGCGCGGTCCCGGACACTCGAATATCTGAGCCAGGCGCGCGGGCGGCTGCCGCGCGGCATCTCGCCGGACCTCGGGCCCGATGCGACGGGGCTCGGCTGGGCCTATGAATATGTGCTGGTCGACCGCACCGGCCAGCACGACATCGCCCAGCTTCGATCGCTCCAGGACTGGTTCCTTCGCTTCGAGCTGAAGGAGATCGACGGCGTCGCCGAAGTGGCGAGCGTCGGCGGCATGGTGCAGTCGTTCCAGGTGCAGCTCGATCCGGCGCGGATGCAGCTCTACCGCGTTTCCGTCTCCGACGTGATCGGCGCCGTCCGCCAGGCCAACAACGAGGCGGGCGGGTCGGTGATCGAGCGCGCCGGCGCCGAATATATGGTGCGCGTCCCCGGGTATTTGAAAACGCTCCAGGATTTCCGCGACATCCCCTTGAGCGCGCAGGCGGGCGGGATCCCGATCACCGTCGGCGACGTTGCGCGCGTGCAGCTGGCTCCGGAGTTCCGGCGCGGGATCGCCGAGCTCGATGGCGAGGGCGAGGTCACCGGCGGGATCATCGTGGTGCGCCAGGGTGCGGACACCCAGGCGGTCATCGAAGCCGTCAAGGAGAAGCTCGAGCAGCTCGAGCGCAGCCTTCCGCCAGGAGTCGAAGTGGTGACGGTCTATGACCGCTCGGCGCTGATCGAGCGGGCGGTCTCCAACCTGTGGGAGAAGCTCGCCGAGGAGCTTCTGGTCGTCGCTCTCGTCACGTTTGCGTTCCTGCTTCACCTGCGCTCGTCACTCGTCGCACTGGTGACGCTTCCGCTCGGCATCCTCGCCGCATTCATCGTCATGCGCCTGCAGGGGGTGAATGCCAACATCATGTCGCTGGGCGGGATCGCCATCGCGATCGGCGCGATGGTCGACGCCGCGATCGTGATGGTCGAGAACGCTCACAAGAAGCTCGAGCACGCGCGAGCCAATGAGGGCATCTCGGAGCAGAGCCGGGTCAAGATCCTGCTCGACGCGTCGGTCGAGGTCGGCCCGGCGCTGTTCTTCTCGCTGCTGATCATCACTTTGTCCTTCCTGCCGGTGTTCACGCTGGAGGCGCAGGAGGGGCGGCTGTTCCGGCCGCTGGCGCTGACCAAGACCTATTCGATGGCGGCGGCGGCCGGCCTGTCGATCACGCTGGTGCCGGTGCTGATCGTCATGTTCGTCAAGGGCCGCATCCGTCCCGAGCAGGAAAACCCGATCAGCCGGTTCCTCATCCGCGTCTACCGGCCGGCGCTCGCCTGGGTGCTGAGGAAACCGAAGCAGGCTCTTGCCATCGCTGCCGCCGCGCTTGCGCTGACGGTGGTGCCGATGAGCCAGCTCGGCGGCGAGTTCATGCCCCCGATGGACGAGGGCGACATCCTCTACATGCCCACCGCGCTGCCCGGCCTGTCCGCTGCCGAGGCGGGCCAGCTGCTGCAGGTCACCGACCGCATCATCAAGACCGTTCCCGAGGTGAAGACCGTGTTCGGGAAGGCGGGCCGTGCCGAGACAGCGACCGATCCGGCGCCGCTGGAGATGTTTGAGACCACCATCCAGCTGCGCCCGAAGCACGAGTGGCGGCGCGGCATGACCAGCGAGAAGATCATCGAGGAGCTCGACTCGAAGCTGAAGATCCCGGGCCTCGCCAACGTGTTCGTGCCGCCGATCCGCAACCGCATCGACATGCTCGCGACCGGCATCAAGAGTCCCGTGGGCATCAAGATCAATGGCCCTGACCTCGACACGCTCCAGCGCCTCGGCGAGGAGGTCGAACGCGCGGTCAAGCCGATCCGGGGAACCGCTTCGGCCGTATCCGACCGCATCTCCGGCGGCCGTTACATCGACGTCGAGGTGAACCGGCTCGCGGCCGCTCGCTATGGCCTGTCGATGGAGCAGGTGCAGCAAACGGCTGCAACCGCAGTCGGCGGCGCCACCATCGGCGAGAAGATCGACGGCCTTGCGCGCTACCCGATCAGCGTCCGCTTCCCGCGCGAGACACGCAACAGCGTGGCGGCCCTCCAGCAGCTGCCGATCATCACTCCTGACGGGGCGGTCGTGTCCCTGTCACAGGTCGCGGATGTGCGGGTCGTTGCAGGCCCCGCGATGATCAAGAGCGAGAATGCCCAGCCGACCGTCTGGGTCTATGTCGACGTGCGCGATCGCGATGTCGTCGGCTATGTCCAGGAAGCCCAGGAGAAGGTCGCGCAGGGCGTCCAGTTGCCGCCCGGCTATTCGATCAGCTGGTCCGGCCAGTTCGAATATGCGCAGCGGGCGGCGGAGCGCCTCGCCTGGGTCGTGCCCGCGACCGTCGGCATCATCTTCCTGCTGCTGTTTGCCGCGTTCCGGCGCGTGCGCCAGCCGCTGATCATCCTGTCGAGCCTGCCGTTCGCGCTGGTCGGCGGCATCTGGCTGATCTTCCTGATGGGCCACTCAGTGTCGGTGGCGACGGCCGTCGGCTTCATCGCCCTTGCCGGCTTGGCCGCCGAGTTTGGCGTGGTGATGCTCGTCTATCTCGACGCAGCGATCGCCGAGAGAGTGGAGCGCCGGCGATTCTCCAGTGATGCCGACCTCGACGACGCGCTGGTGGAAGGCGCGGTGCTGCGCGTCCGCCCGAAGGCGATGACGGTCGCGGTGATCCTTGCCGGCCTGTTCCCGCTGCTCATCGGTCACGGAACGGGATCCGAAGTGATGCAGCGGCTCGCCGCGCCGATGGTCGGAGGAATGATCACGGCCCCGCTGCTGTCGCTGTTCGTGCTTCCCGCCATCTACAAGCTGCTCGGCCGGCAACGGTTCATCGAGGAAGCTCGCGACGCTTCAACGCCGCCGATCGACTCGGCGGCGCATCCGGAGCTGAGCGCGTGAGCCCAACCAGAAAGTGAAGGAGAAGAGAAATGACATTCAATCTGCCCAATTCGCGCGCCGGTCGAGCGGCGCTCCTGACGGGGCTTGCGCTCGCGCTGCTGGCCTGTTCGCCAGCTGGTGAGCCGGCCTCCAACCGCGGCATGGCCCGAACGATGCAAAGCGGGATGCCGATGATGCGCGACATGCCGCAGGGGATGATGGCGGGCGAGGGCATGATGGGGCCCGGCATGATGCAGGACATGCGCCCGATCCACGGGCTGCTTGCGAGTCATGACAAGATCCAGCGGCGGGTGGAGGACATCCCGAACGGCGTCCGCACCATCACCACCAGCAAGGACCCGGAGGTAGCGGAGATGATCCGCACGCACGTCCGGCAGATGAAGGCGCGCTACTCTCGCGGTCAGCCGATCCGGAATATGGACCCGGTGTTCCGCGAGCTGTTCAGAAACAGGCACAAGGCCTCGCTGGACTATGAGGACATCCCCGGCGGGATCCGCGTGACCCATACGTCCGACGATCCGCAGGTGGTACTGCTGATCCGGCAGCATGCCCGTCGCTTCGTCAGCGAAGCGGCGAAAGAGGGAATGAGCCGCGCGATGCGCCCCACGCCGCTTCCGGAAGGCTATCGAGCGCCGGCCCGATAGAGCTCGGCCGAACATCGCAGCACTCGAAACAACGGAGAGAAACAATGCAAATGAACAGTCCAATGATGATGGGTGAAGGAAGCGGTCCGATGATGGTCGGAATGGGCGTGGTCTGGCTGCTGGTCGTCATCGTGCTGCTGCTCGCGATCGCAGCGCTCGTGAAATATCTCCGCTCCGGCCGGAACGGCTGAGCAGGAGCACGCTTCACAACCAGACAGGGGAGCGAGACCATGGCGGAAGAAGATGTCGTTCTCGTCACGGGCAGCAGCGGCTACTTGGGCGGCGCGATCATTCGCGAGCTGGCGGATAAGTACATAGTCGTTGGCCTCGACCGGCCCGGAGGCAAGGCGCCGCCCGGGTGCGCCAGGCAGGTCGACTTCGACCTGGGCTCGGATGAGTCGGTCCGCGATGCACTCGAGAAGGTCCGCACCGAGTTTGGCAACCGGATCGCCTCGGTGGTTCACCTTGCCGCCTATTATGACATCAGCGGCGATCCAAACCCGCTCTACGACAAGATTACGGTTCAGGGCACAGGGCGGCTCCTCGACGCGCTTCGGGATTTCGACGTCGAGCAGTTCGTCTTCGCAAGCACCATCCTCGTCCACCAGCCCACCAAGCTGCCCGACGAGCGGATCAATGAGGATTCGCCGCTCGGGCCCTCATGGCCCTACCCCGAGTCCAAACTGCAGACGGAGGAGCTTCTGCGCAGTCGCCGTGGCGACATGCCGGTCGTTTTGCTGAGGATCGCCGGCGTTTACGACGACATGGGCCACTCCGCCTTCCTCGCCGAGCAGATTGCAGGCGTGTACGAGCATCGGGCCACGGCCCACGTGTATCCGGGGATGCTTTGCGCGGCCCAGTCCAGTGTTCATCTGGACGACCTGACCGATGCTGTCGCTCGCCTCGTGCTGCGTCGCAATCAGCTCCCGCCGGAGCTTCCGCTGATCATCGGCGAGCCGGATGCGATCGGCTATGCTGAAATTCAGGACATCGTGCACTGCGAAATACACGGGCAGGAGTGGACGACGCTCCGGATCCCGAAGGGCCTCGCCAAGCTTGGCGCGTGGCTCCAGAATGAAGTCCTCGGGGAGGATCAGTTCGTCCAGCAATGGATGATCGATCAAGCCGGCTCGCACTACATCGTGGACATCGAGCGGGCTCGGCGGCTCCTCGCATGGGAGCCGCGACATTCCCTGCGGGCAACGCTTCCGAAGATCATTGCAGCTCTGAAGCGCGACCCGCAGGAGTGGTACAGGGCCAACAAGCTGAACCCGGCCGTCATCGCCTGGCAGCAGCCGTCGGGTTCCGCGGGCGAGCAGAACGACCACAAGGGGCACGCAGGCGCGGCGGAGAAAAAGGACTCCGCTGGCCACGGCGCCATGGCCGATGGCCACGACCACATGGCGATGATGGAGGCCGACGAGAAGAAAGTCCGCTGGGCCCACTACACCAATATCGGGCTCGGGCTGTGGCTGGCGGCCAGCGTCTTCACCTATGACGCAATGACGACGGCCAACGTCAGCGATGCCGTTCGTGCGGTTACGGCCGACCGCGGACTGCCGAGCGTCGAATGGCGCGCGAGTGCGCTCACGATCAGCGACGTCCTCAGCGGGCTTCTGATCACATTGTTCGGCTTCCTGTCGCTGTCGAAACGCACCGCCTGGTGGGCGCAGTGGGCGGTGACCGTCGTCGGCCTGTGGCTGTTCTTCTCGCCGATCGTCTTGTGGAGTCCGAGCTCCGCGCAGTTCCTCAATGGCACGCTCGTCGGCCTGGCCGTCATCGCCTTGTCGGTGCTGGTCCCGATGATGCCCGGCATGGACATGGACGGAATGATGGATCCCAAGTCCGTGCCGCCGGGCTGGACCTACTCGCCGTCGACTTACGCGCAGCGCCTGCCGATTGCCTATCTCGGCCTCTTCGGGCTGCTGGCTTCTCGAATCCTCACCGCCTATCAGCTCGGCCATATCGACAGCGCATGGGAGCCGTTCTTCGCCGGCTCGGCCGCCGACCCTCGCAACGGAACCGAGGAAATCATCACCTCCTACGTTTCCAAGATGTGGCCGATCCCAGACGCCGGGCTGGGCGCGATCAGCTACCTGCTTGAGATCGTCATGGCGGTGATGGGCACGCGCGACCGCTGGCGGACCATGCCGTGGATGGTGACCTTCTTCGGCATCCTCGTGATCCCGCTCGGGGTGATCAGCATCTACTTCATCATCATCCAGCCGGTGCTGCTCGGCACCTGGTGCACCCTGTGTCTGCTCGCCGCGCTCGCCATGCTGGTCATGATCCCCTTCGCGATCGACGAGGTCGTCGCGATGGGCCAGTACCTCTACTGGTCGAAACGCACCGGCAGGCCGCTGATCCGCACCTTCTTCAAGGGCGGGCCAGTCGAGGGCGGCAAGGTCGACGATTCCGACCCGCTTGCCAGCCCTGCCGCCTTCTGGACGGACACAGTACGCGGGCTGACGCTGCCCTGGAGCCTTGCGGCGGCGACGGGTTTGGGCGCGTTGCTCATGCTCGAGCGGCTGATCCTCCCGATCCCGTGGGAGCTGGCGAACACGCATCATGTGATCGGAGCGCTGGTGATCACCGTGTCGATCATAGCCATCGCCGAGGTCGCGCGCGCGGTGCGCTTCCTCAACGTCGCACTTGCCGGCTGGCTTGCCGCATCCCCATTCCTGGCGCCGCAATCGACCACGGCCGCTACGGTCATAAGCCTCGCCACCGCCGCTCTGGTCGCGGCGCTCAGCCTACCGCGCGGGCGCCGAAGCAACGAGCATTACGCCGGCTGGGATCGGTTCGTCGTGTGAGCCCCCTGGCACGACTTGAGGTCGGCACCGTCCATCAGCTGGAAGTGCATTTTTGGCGCCTACGATTGAAAACGAGAAAAAGCCGCTATTCATACTCCACGTGCGCGCGATGACTCGCGCGGATCGAGTCGCGCTCGGCGTCGCTGAGCGGCACGACCGGCTCGCCTTCCTTCACCGAAACGTCGCGCATGTAGCCGGCATAGCCCGGGTCCGAGAGCACGTAGAAAATCGTGATCGGCTCCGTGCCGCTTGGGCGCATGGCCATGCGGGTGCCGCGGGGGACGAAGATCGTCGCGCCCTCGCTCATCTCGCGCCGGATGTCGCCGACCTCCACCAGCGCCCGGCCCTTGTGGAGGAAGATCAGCTCGTCGGCGCCGACATGCCGGTGCGGAGAGATGCGGTCGCCCGGAGCGATGTCCTGGTAGCCCGCGAGCAGCTGCCGCGATCCGCTGTTTTTCGGATCGACCTTGAGGATGAAGGTTCGGGGCGGGCCCGGAAAGCGCAGCACCCGGCGCTCGCCTTCGTCGCGCGCGAGCACGACAGGCCGTGCGCTGGACGCCTCCGGCGCCGCGGCTTCGTCGGCCCGGCGTTCCGGCCCGGAGCACGAGCCGAGGGCTAGCAGGACGGCGGCAGCGATTGCCCCGTTCACAAGGAAGATCATCATGGTCACGCCTCCTCAACCTGCGCGGGATTTTTTTCGTTTTTTAACCATCTCCGCGCGAACATGGAGCCACCATTTAGATGCATCACGCAACCGAGCGGATTTGGGAAAGCGGACATGGGACCCGGACCTGCCGCTGAATGATCTTCAACTACCTGGTTGACAATAGCGGGCGTGGCGCTCATGTTCAACCAGATGGTTAAACGTGATTCGCCGCAGCTGGACATCGTCTTCCGGGCGCTTGGAGATGCTACTCGACGCGGGATGCTCTCCAGCCTTGCGTTGGGCGATAAGTCGGTCAGCGCGCTTGCCGAGCCTTTTTCGATGAGCTTCGCCGGGGCATCGAAGCACGTAAAGGTGCTCGAAGAGGCCGGCTTGATCCACCGTGAAGTGCGTGGACGCACCCATATATGCCGGCTGGAGTCGGGTCCCCTGGCAAATGCCGAGCAGTGGCTGCGGCAGTACGAACGCTTCTGGACCGGACGCCTCGATGCGCTCGAACGGCTGCTGCGCGAAGACGATGCACGCACAGCCGCCGCCAGGAACAAGAGTTCCAAGGGAGAAGACAAATGACCCGAGTCGCCGCACCCGACGCCTATGGCGCGCTGGGGGAGGACGCCACACTGACGCTGCAGCGCCTGCTACCTGGTTCCATCGATCGGGTATGGGCCTATCTGACACAAAGCGAGTTGCGGCGAAAATGGCTCGCGGCGGGGACCATGGAAATGCGCCTGGGTTCCAAGGTCGAGCTCGTGTGGCGCAACCGTGAACTGACCGACAATCCCGGCAACCGGCCCGAAGGCTTCGGCGAAGAGCATCGCATGGACAGCCAGATCACCGAGCTCGACCCACCCCACCGCCTCTCGATCAGCTGGGGCAGCACCGGGGGCGTCACCTTCGAGCTGGAGCCGGTCGGCGACATGGTCCGGTTCACCGTTACCCACCGCAGGATTCCCGACCGATCAATCATGCTCAACGTCAGCGCCGGCTGGCACGCTCATCTCGACATGCTCGCTGCGCGTCTCGCCGGCGACGAGCCGGAGCCATTCTGGGATCATTGGGTCAGCCTCAAGGCCGAATACGACCGGCGCCTCCCGGCGTGACCGCACTCAAGCTGGAGAACTGCGATGCAAACCCCTCCGATCGTGTCGAAGCAGGAATGGAAAGCGGCCTGGCGAGAGATGCTGGTCAAGGAGAAGGCCCATACCCGCGCGCGTGACGCACTGGCCGCCGAACGCCGCAGGATGCCGTGGCTGGCAGTCGACAAGGATTATTCGTTCAAAGGACCCGGCGGGCAGCTGAGCCTGCTCGACCTGTTCGCCGGCCGCAGCCAGCTGATCGTCTATCGTGCCTTCTATGAGCCTGGCGTGTTCGGCTGGCCCGATCATGGCTGCCGCGGTTGTTCGATGGTGGCGGACCAGGTCGCTCATCCGGCTCACCTCAATGCCCGGGACACGACTCTGGTATTCGCGTCACGAGCCGCGCAGGCCGACATTGCCCGGCTGAAGGCGCGCCTCGGGTGGGATCATATTCCGTGGGTCACGATCACGGACGAGTTCGACGCGGATTTCGATGTCGATGAGTGGCATGGCACCAACGCATTCATCCGGGACGGCGACCGCATCTTCCGCACCTACTTCATCAATAATCGCGGTGACGAGCAGATGGGCGGCACCTGGAACTACCTCGATATTACCGCGCTCGGCCGGCAGGAGAACTGGGAGCAATCGCCCCCTGGGTACCCGCAAGCGCCTCCATACAAATGGTGGAACTGGCACGACAGCTATGAGCCGGGCGCAGAGCCCGACAAGGACTGGGCCCGCGTGTCCGATGCCGGAGAAGCCGCTTTTCGCGGCAGCGTCGGTGCGTAGACTCGGGGAGGCAATTCGCGGCCGCGGCTACTTGGCCCTCGCCGCGACGCCAACCTTCGCATGCGGCGCGCAACCCGCAGTCGCCGATCGTCGACGCAGCCGCCAGCGGTGACGTCGACGTCGCTTTCGTGTGGGGCCCGACCGCCGGCTATTTCGTCGAGCAGCACAAGGTCCCGCTCAAGGTCGTTCCCGTCGAGCCGCAGACCGACGGCCCGGCGCTGCCGATGGTGTTCGACATCTCGATGGGCGTGCGGCGCGGCAATCTCGAGCTCAAGCGCGAAGTGGAAGCGGCCCTTCAAAAGCGCTCGGCGGACATTCGCCGGGTGCTGCTCGACTGCGGCGTGCCCTTGGTCGAAGCGCCTTGAGCGCTGAATCTTAGGCCGAGCCATAAGGTTCGCGAGGTCGCGCGCTCGATGGCGCCGTCGCCCCCGATCCCCGCGACGACGCGCTCATTGAGCAAATTCTCCGCCCTCGCGACGAGTTGGAACGTTGCTCCGATCGGGACCGCTGCGAACGCATCGATGGTCGTCGCCGACGGCAGGCTGCGCTGGTTGAGGTCGTCTTCGAACTGGGCTCCGACGTGGCGCAGAAGCAGCGAAAGCGAGCGCCCGTTGCGCTCCCAGCCGGCACCCGCGGTCAACATGAACCTGGGCGTTTGCGCGGGGCGAAGGCCGTCGAGCCGCGCTGCCGGGCCGTGCGCCCGGATCTGAGCATCGGTCAGGCTCGCTCCCAGGCGCAGCGACCAGGTGCCATGCTCGGCTTGCGCCGAGGCTTCGATGCCGCGGACGTCGATCCGGTCGAGGTTCCGGCGCTGTCGGAACTCGCCGCCCGCGGGCACGAAGCCGACTCCGGGGAAAAACCCCGGGCCCTGGCCGAGAGTGACATTGGCGATGGAATCGTGGAGACGGTTGGCAAAAGCCGTCAGCGACAGGGCGAATGCGGCGGTTCGGTAGCCCGCACCGACCTCGACGCCGGCGAGCCGCTCGGGGTCGAGAAGCGGATTGGCGGCGGTGGCGTCCCGGCCGGCGCGGAACGGGCGAAACAGCTCATTCAAGGTCGGCATGCGCCAGCCGAGATAAGCCGCCGAGCGCAGGCTCAGCCCGCCCTCGAGGTCGATCACCGCCCCGGCGCGAGCGGTTGGCAGCCAGCCGTCCCGAGCGCCATATTGCTCGTCGCGAAGCGCGGCGCCGGTGGCGATCGCCGATTCGCGAAGCTGGCCGTCGTCGATCGCCCAACGATCGATCCGGCCACCGGCGCTCAGAGTGACCGCGCCGAGTTTTCCGGCGATTTCGCCGAACAGCCCGACGGTCGCGGTTCGCCCGCCGGCAACGCGCCGCCGAGTCGGCTCTCCGGCGACGTAGGAGAAGAACTCGCGGGACTCGCCATCGGTGACACGCGCATCGCCGCCGAGACGCAGCTCGACTCCGGCGGCAAGCGGCGGACGAAGCTCGAAGCTGCCGCCAAGCCCCTGCGAGGGGACCGAGTCCTGAAGCGACACGCGGGTCGCCGCCACCCGGCCGGCGCTGACGCTTGCGAAGCTGCTTTGGAGCTCGCGCCACTGCGCATAGCCGAGCGCCGACCATTGCCAATCGCCCCGGCCGACCAGGCGCAGCGAGGCGTCGGCGCCGTCGGTGCGGTTGGCGGTGAACGCGAGCCCGCGTGTCCGCCGGTCGGTGAAGCCGGCGCCGCTTGCCTGGAGCTCGACGCTTTCGCCGACCGGCGCGGTCCACAGGGCGCGCACGCTGGCTTCTTCGTACGGCGCCCGCCGGTCGGCAGGCCCGCGCGTCGCCTTGGTGATCGGCAC
>NZ_JACCSU010000051.1 GCF_013812825.1 Sphingomonas sp.
CCCTGACCGGCGCCGACGCCAATGAAGCCGGCGTCTATCGCCTCGCTTCGGGGGCGATCGTCGCGGTCGAAGATGGCCAGAAGGTCGAGGCCGGCGAAGTGCTCGCCCGCATGCCGCGCGAAGCGGCGCGGACGCGCGACATCACCGGCGGCCTGCCGCGCGTCGCGGAGCTGTTCGAGGCGCGCAAGCCCAAGGAAAATGCGATCATCGCCAAGGTCTCGGGCAAGGTCACCTTCATGAAGGACTATAAGGCCAAGCGGAAGATCGCGATCATCCCCGACGACGGGTCGGAGCCCGTCGAATATCTGGTTCCCAAGTCGAAGGTGATCGACGTCCAGGAAGGCGATTATGTGAAGCGCGGCGACAATCTCGTCGGCGGCTCACCCGACCCACACGACATCCTCGAAGTCCTGGGAGTCGAGGCGCTGGCCGAATATCTCGTCAGCGAGATCCAGGAAGTCTACCGGCTCCAGGGCGTCAAGATCAACGACAAGCACATCGAGGTGATCGTCCGCCAGATGCTCCAGAAGGTCGAGATCACCGACGGCGGCGACACCACGTTGCTGGCCGGCGAGCAGGTCGACCGCGACGAGATGGACGAGGCCAACGCCCGCCTCGAGAAGAAGCAGAAGAAGGCCGAGGGCAAGCCGGTGCTGCTCGGGATCACCAAGGCGTCGCTGCAGACCCGCAGCTTCATCTCCGCGGCTTCGTTCCAGGAGACGACGCGGGTGCTGACCGAGGCCGCGGTCCAGGGCAAGATCGACACTCTCAACGGCCTCAAGGAGAATGTCATCGTCGGGCGCCTGATCCCGGCGGGCACCGGCGCTGGAATGAACCGCCTGCGGGTGGCGGCATCGAGCCGCGACACCGCGCTTCGGGCGGCACAGCGCAAGCTCCAGGAATCGCTGGTCCTGCCCAACAGCGCGGCCGAGGAGCATGCGGCCGAGCTCGCCCAGGGCTCGGAAGCGGCGGTCAACGCCGACCCGCTGGCGGACGTGGCGCCTTCCGGCCACGGCACCGACGCCGATGCCGGCGAGTATCTGAAGGACTGAAATCTGAAGGACTGAGCACCTTCAGTCGCCAACAAAAAAGCCCCGCCGGAGCGCCCGGCGGGGCTTCTTTTACGCGGGTTTTTCCCCGTTTATCCCTTGCATTCGCCCCTGTTGATCATGTCCTGAGTGCACTCCGCGACCGAATGAACGTCGCGGGCGGCTCCCTTAACCGTGGCGCACGCCGAAATTGCCAGCGAGGCTCCCATCAGAGCCAGAGTAACGATTTTGCGGGTCATATCCTTCTCCTTGTTGCGGCTGTATAACGCTGCGGCGATGCATCGGCTCCCGAATGCCAAATGTAAGTTATCTTTAAACCGGCCCGCGACCCTCCCAGAATCCCAGGGTCGGTAGCCAGCGGAAAAATTCTTCCAATCTTAGATTGAGGGCGCCTCTCAGCGGGCGAGGTCAGACCGCCACCGGGGCGGCGATGTGCGGGTGCGGATCGTAGGCCTCGAAGGCGAAATCCTCGGGCTCGTAGCCGTCGATCGGCTGCCCGCGGTCCTTGAGCACCAGGCGCGGCAGCGGCCGCGGCTCGCGGGCCAGCTGTAGCCGCGCCTGCTCGAGATGGTTGGAGTAGAGGTGGCAATCCCCCCCGGTCCACACGAACACGCCCGGCTGGAGCCCGCATTCGCGCGCCAGCATGTGCGTCAGGAGCGCGTAGCTGGCGATGTTGAACGGCACTCCAAGGAAGAAATCGGCGCTTCGCTGGTAGAGCTGGAGGTTGAGGCGGCCGCCGGCCGCCTGGGTCTGGAACAGGCAGTGGCAAGGGGCGAGCGCCATCCGGTCGATCTCGCCCGGATTCCAGGCGGTGACGATCTGGCGGCGCGACGACGGCTCGCGCTTGATCAGCTCGATCAGCTGCCGGATCTGGTCGATGCGGCGGCCGTCGGCGGTTTCCCAGTCCCGCCACTGCTTGCCGTAGACCGGTCCCAAGTCGCCGTTCTCGTCGGCCCATTCGTCCCAGATGCTGACGTTGCGCTCCTTGAGCCAGCGGATGTTGGTGTCGCCGCGAAGGAACCACAGCAATTCGACGATGATCGAGCGCAGGTGCAGCTTCTTGGTGGTCAGAAGCGGGAAACCGTCGGCGAGGTCGAAGCGCATCTGCGCCCCGAAATGCGTCAGCGTGCCGGTTTCGGTGCGGTCCATCTGCTCGATGCCCGTCTCGAGGATCAGCCGCATCAGGTCGAGATATTGCCGCATCGGGCCTTATCCCTAGACGCTGCGTGGGCGGTCACCAAGAGGGATGGTTATGTCCATTTTGGTTGGCTTTCGGCTCCAGCGTGGACGCGGTTGTGGTGGCTGCCGGGGACGCGCGCACTTAGTCTGCCCGAATGCGATATCAGCGTGCCGAATTTCCGCTGAAACTGGAGGGGCGCGATGCCGCGCGCAACTTCTTCGCCGGATGCTTCGCCGACACCGATCCGACTTGCGAAAGCCTGTGGGTCGCCCATGTCGACCAGCAGGCGCGCTGTGTCCACCTGAGCCGTCACGAAGGCGATGAGACAGGCGCCGATTTTCCCCTCCGGTCGATTATTGCCGACGCGGCGGCTCATCGCAGCGCCGGAATCGTGCTCGCCCACAACCACCCGAGCGGCGATCCGACTCCGAGCGAAGCCGATTGCCGGGCAACCCGCCGGCTGGCCTCGGCGGCCGAGGCCCTCGACTGCGTGATCCTCGACCATCTGGTGTTCGCCGGTACCGAGTGCACCAGCCTGCGCCGCCTGGGGCTGCTCTAACCCTTGCAGGGCTTGATGTCGGCCGGCCGCGGGCGCGGACCGGCGATCGCGAACATCGCCAGATAGGAATCGCCGCCGGTCAGCATTGTCATGTGCACTCGCCGCATTCCGACCGCGGCGAATTCACAAGTCAGGAGCGACGGCGGGGTGCCGTGGCGGCGGGTCGGTCGATCGAGCTCGACCACTACTACCAGTCCGTCCGGCTTGAGCCCTTCGCGCAGATGCCACAGGAACGCGTAGGGCGACTGCACCTCGTGGTACATGTGAACCATGAAGATGCGGTCGAAGGAGCGCTTGGGAAGCATCGGATCGTCGGGCTTGCCGAGCAGCACCGCGACATTGTCGAGCCGCTCGCGGTTCACGCGCTGGGCAAGCCGGTCGCGGGTTTCCTCGACGATGTCCTCGGCCAGCACCCGGCCGCGCGGGCCGACCGCCGGCGACAGCCGGACGGTGTAATAGCCCTCCCCGGCGCCGACGTCGGCGACCCACATTCCCGGCCGGACTCCCGAGACCCGCATCACCTGCTCGGCCTCGCCGAGCCGGTCGCGCGCGTCCTCGGTGGAAAAGCTGTCGCCGATGATCGGCGAGACGGCGCGGTGCGGCTTTGGAAAGCGCTGCTCCTCGGGCGCCGCCCGGCACGAGGCGATCGCCGCTGCGAAAAGCAGCAGCCCCTGGCGCCTACTCCACATCCTCGACCTCGACCTGCTCGCCGGTCACGCGCTGCGACAAGGCGGCGGCCATGAACCGGTCAAGGTCGCCATCCAGCACGTCGCCGGGAGAAGTCGAGGTCACCCCGGTGCGCAGATCCTTGACCAGTTGGTAGGGCTGCAGGACGTAGCTGCGGATCTGGTGGCCCCAGCCGATGTCCGTCTTGGCCGCGTTCTGGGCGTGGGCCTGCGCCTCGCGGCGCTGGAGCTCGGCCTCGTACAATTTCGCCTTCAGCTGTTTCATCGCCTCGGCCCGGTTCTTGTGCTGCGAGCGCTGATTTTGGCAGGCGACGACGATTCCGGTCGGCACATGGGTAATTCGGACCGCGCTGTCGGTGGTGTTGATGTGCTGCCCGCCGGCGCCCGACGCCCGGTAGGTGTCGATTCGCAAGTCGGCCTCATTGACCTCGATGTCGATGTCATCCTCGACTTCGGGGTAGACCCAGACGCTGGCGAAGCTGGTGTGGCGACGCGCCGAGCTGTCGTAGGGGCTGATCCGGACGAGCCGGTGGACGCCGCTCTCGGTCTTCAGATTGCCGTAGGCGTTCTCGCCCTTGACCAGCACGGTCGCCGACTTGATTCCCGCCTGCTCGCCGGAGTGGTGGTCGACGAGCTCGACCTTCATCCCGTGACGCTCCGCCCAGCGGGTGTACATCCGCTGCAGCATTTCGGCCCAGTCCTGGCTCTCGGTCCCGCCGGCGCCGGCGTTGACTTCGATATAGCTGTTGTTGGAATCGGCCTCGCCGGCGAGCAGCGCCGCGACCTTGTCGCGCTCGGCCCGGGCAGCGAGGTCGGCAAGGCTCTGGACGCCCTCGTTGACCAGCGCTTCGTCACCCTCGGCCTCGGCCATCTCGATGAGCTCGGCGGTATCGGACAGCTCGCGCTCGATCGCCCTGGTAGCATTGATTGCTTCCTCGAGCCGGCGCCGCTCGCGCATGACTTCCTGGGCCGCCTTGGGATCGTCCCAAAGCGCTGGCTCCTCGACCTTGGCATTCAACTCCTCGAGGCGCCGGTGCGCGCGGTCCCAGTCGAGGAATCGACGAAGCAGCGCGGTTGCCGCGCTGATCTCGTCGATATGGGCCTGCGCCTCGGCGCGCATCGTCGTCTCCAGGAAACGGTCCGCGGGCAAGCCCGCGGTGTGCCCCGCTTATTGAGTGGGAGGCTGCGTTGGCAAGGGATTGCTGGGCGCCGGCGCTGGCGCGGGCGGCTCAATGGTCGCCGGTGCCGTGCGCCGAGGTGCCGCGCGGGGTCGCCTCACCGCCTTGACGGTCTTGGCGTCGCGATCCTGGCCCTGCACCTCCTCGTCGGCATCGTCGGTGCCGTAGCGGCCGCCGGCCCGGCGGTACGAGCGGCGTGGCTCCGTCTGCGGCTGGAACGCTTCCCAGATGACCGGCGACTTGGGGTCTTCGCGGGTGGGGAAGGTGCCGAACACCCTCCGGCCGCTCGCCCGGTCGATGCGCGCCCAGCGAATGCCCGGCGGAGCGACGAACGGGACTTTCGGCAAGCTCGCAAACGCGGCCTTTGCGAACTGCTTGAAGATCGGAGCCGCGATCCGCCCGCCCTGGGCGCCGTGGCCCATCGGCCGCGGCTGGTCGTAGCCGATATAGACGCCGGCGACGATATCGGGAGTGCCGCCGATGAACCAGACGTTGGTCGGCCCCGAGGTCGTGCCGGTCTTGCCGAACAGCGGGCGGTCGAGATCGCGAAGCACGGTCGCGGTGCCGCGCTCGACGACCCCGGTCAGGACATGGACCATCTGGAACGCGGCCATCGGGTCGAGCAATTGACGAGTGCGCTCCGGCGGCCGCGGCATGCCCTTGCCGTCCCAGTCGGCGGCGGTGCAATTATCCATGATCTGGCAGCGGTTGTCGGTGCGGTAGATGACCTTGCCGTTGCGGTCCTGGATGTAGTCGACCAGCGTCGGCCGCACGGAGCGGCCGTGGTTGGCCATGATCGCATAGGCGTTGGTCAGCTTGAGCACCGTGGTGTCGCCGGCGCCGAGCGCGATCGACAGATAATCGGGATAGTCGCCGACGCCGAGCTTGCGGGCGGTCTCGGTGACCTTGGCGATCCCGGTCTGCGAGGCTGCGCGGACGGTCATCAGGTTGCGCGACTGCTCGACCCCCCAGCGCAGCGTCTTGGGCCCCGAATAGCGGCGGTCGAAATTGACGAAGCATTTGTTGCCGAGCCCCGCCCCCTGCCAGACGCAGAAGGGCGAATCGACGATGATGGAGGCCGGAGTCATGCCGTTCTCGAGCGCGGTCTCATAGACGATCGGCTTGAATGCCGAGCCCGGCTGACGGACCGCCTGTGTGGCGCGGTTGTAGCTCGACCCGATGACGTCGAAGCCGCCCTGCATCGCCAGCACGCGGCCCGTGCGGACCTCCTCGGCGACGAAGCCACCGCCGATCTCGGGGATCGATCGCAGCGCATAATTGTCGCCGGCGACGTTCTTGACGACGATGATCATGCCCGGGCGGAAGTGGCTGAAGGCCGCCCCGCCCGCGCCGCGCTTGGGCATCGACGCGGCTGACGCGGGCAGAATGCCGGTCGAGCCATTGGCAAAACCGATCCGCGCTTCGCCCCCGCTCTTGGACAGCACGACGGCCTTTCGCCAGTCGGGAAAGCCGGTGCCGACCGGCGAGCGGTCGAGCTGCCCGGCCCAGTCGCCCGAGACGTCGATGCTGAGTTCAGGATCGCGCCAGCCGCGGCCGCCGTCGAACTTGGCAAGGCCTTCGCGCAGCGCCTCGGCGGCCGCCGCCTGCATGTGCGGGACGACCGAGGTGCGCACCCACAGGCCGCCGCCATAGACGCTGTTGGGACCGTCCTCGACCGTCAGGCCATAGCGCTTCATGAGGTCGCGGCGGACCTCCTCCATGAAATAGCCGCCAATATCGCGAAACTTCGCGCTGCTTCCGTAGCGAATGGTGCCCAGCGGAGCGGCGGCGGCGGCGGTCATCTGCTCGGGCGCGATGAAGCCGTTGCTGACCATCTCACGAAGGACATAATTGCGGCGGTTGACTGCGCGCTGGGTCGCCCGCACCGGGTCGTAGTTGGACGGCGCCTTGGGCAGCACAGCGAGATAGGCCGCTTCGGGCAGAGTCAGCTCGCCGACATCCTTGTCGAAGTACGCACGGCTCGCCGCCTGGACACCGTAAGCGTTCCGCCCGAGGAAGATCTGGTTGAGGTACAGCTCGAGGATCTGCTCCTTGCTGAGCGTCGATTCGAGCCGGAACGCGAGGATCGCCTCGCGGATCTTGCGGCCGATCGAATAGCTGCTGTCCTGGAGCAGCGCCTTGGCGACCTGCTGGGTGATGGTCGAGCCGCCGCGCGCCCGGCCGCCATCGGTTGCGGTCTTCATGACGAAATCCCCAACCGCCCCGACCAGGCCGGGGTAATCGATTCCGCCGTGGCTGAAGAAGGTCTTGTCCTCGGCCGCCAGGAACGCCTGGATGACCAGCGGCGGATATTCGTCGTAGGCGAGCTCGACCCGCCGCTCGCGGGCAAAGGTCTGGACCGGATTGCCGTCATAGCCGCGCACGTTGGTCGGCAGCGGCGGCTGATAGGCGAGCAGTTTCTCCGACGACGGCAAGCCGGTGGCGAAGAACAGCCACACCGCGGCGAAGAACAAGAAGCCGAGGCCGCCGATCCACGCTCCCCGGCGCACCCAGCGCCGCTCGAACCAGGGATCGATTCGCTCGTGAACCCGCCGGTTAAAGCCGGCGAGATCCGGCAGCGGCAGGTCGGGAACCGTAAGACGCTCGAACTTCATTTGCGCTTGCATCTAGCGAGTTCGGGCAAGCCCGCAAAGCTCGATCAGCGCCGGCTGCGCGCCGCGACATCCGCTTCAATGGTTTCGGCGAGACCGGCGACGAGCTGGGCGCGATGCTCGGGCGAGCGCAGCAACAGCTCGTCGTCGGCATTGCTGACGTAGCCCGCTTCGAACAGCACCGCCGGCGCCTCGGCGCGGCGAAGCACGTGGAAGGTGGCGAAGCGGTGCGGCTCGGGGCGCATCTCGACCCGCGAGGACGACTTGCGCACCAGGCGCGAGGCGAGGTCGGCCGAGGCGCTCATCAGGCTGCGCAGCGCGAGGTCGGAGAGCATCGAGCGGACCGAGCCGTCGGCGGCTCCGGCGACCCCGCCGGCATTCTGGGCCGCGGCAAATCGTGCCGCTTCGGGATCGGAAGCGACGTCCGACAGGGAATAGACGCTCGCACCCCGGGCCAGCGGGTTGGGCGCGCTGTCCATGTGCAGCGACAGGAACAGGCTCGCCCCGAGCCCGCGGGCGACCCCGGCCCGTTCCTCGAGAGTGAGATAGCGGTCGCTGTCGCGGGTCAGGGCGACCCGCACCCGGCCGCGCTCGACCAGCCGGTCGCGAAGCTCGCGGGCCAGCGCCAGCGTCAGTTGCTTTTCAGCCACGGCTCCGGATACCGAGATCGCCCCGGGATCGCGGCCGCCGTGGCCGGGGTCGATGACGACGATCGGCCGACCGGCCGCCTTGCCGCCGCTGACCAATACGTCGACGGCGGGAGCGATCTTGACGGTGACGCTGCCGCGGCGCGCCTCGCCGATCTCGGCCCGATGCGAGCCATCGCT
>NZ_JACCSU010000058.1 GCF_013812825.1 Sphingomonas sp.
GGGCGGGGGCGGCCGGTCCGGGTCGTATTTGCCGGTCAGAACGCCCTGGCCGAGTGGCGACCAGACGATCTGCGAAATGCCGTTGGCCGCGCACAGCGGGATCACCTGTTCCTCCGGCTCGCGCCACAGCAGCGAATATTGAGGCTGGCTCGAGACGAATTTGGTCACTCCGGCCATGTCCAGCGCCGCCTGGATGCGCTCCGCCGGCCACTCCGAAAAACCGATGGTGCGGACCTTGCCGCTGGCGACGGCCCGGGTCAGCGCCTCCATCGTCTCCTCGAGCGGGGTCTCGTCGTCGTAGCGATGGCACTGGTAGAGGTCGATGACGTCGGTCTGCAGCCGAGCGAGCGAGGCATCGAGCTGCTTTTCGACCTGGGCGCGCGACAGGCCGCGGTCCTCGTCGCTCATCGGGAAATAGAGCTTGGTGGCGAGGATGTAGCTGTCGCGCGGCCGGCCCTTGAGCGCGTCGCCGAGGAAGGTCTCGGCGGCGCCGCGGCCGTAGACGTTGGCGGTGTCGATGAAGTTGATGTCCTGATCGAAGGCGGCATCCAGACAGGCCTGCGCGGCGTCGGCCTCGACTCCAAGCCCGTAGGTGAGCCACGAGCCGAGCGAGATCTCCGAAACCTCGAGATCGCTGTCGCCAAGCTTCCGGTACCGCATCGGCTTCGCCTCCTCGCCAGACCCCTCAACCTGTGCCCGGACCGAGCGTTCCGCAATCGCTTCCCCGAAGGTTGGCGGCAGGCAAAGAAAATCCCGGGCGAAGCAGGTGCCTCGCCCGGGAAGTTGGTTACGCCCGTGTGTCGGGTGTTCGCGCTTATCCGCGCTCGCCGGCGCTCGGCGGCGGCGGCGGCGGAGGCGGCGGCAGCGGACACATGTCCGTCGCCATGATCACCGATCCGTCCGGGCACGTCTGCGTCGCAGGCGCCATAACGGGCGGCGGCGGCGGAGGCGGCGGGGGCGGCGGAGGCGGCGGCGGCGGAGCGAAGTTGTAGATCAGGCTCAGCAGCAGACTGTGCGACTTGAACCGCTCGCGAGAGCCGACGAAGCCGCCACCGTCCGCGTCGTTGAACTCATCGCGGAAGTTGAGCCGACCGGTGCGGAAGTAACGATACTTCAGGCCCGCATCGATGTTCTCCGACAG
This sequence comes from Sphingomonas sp., assembly GCF_013812825.1. Taxonomy (GTDB): domain Bacteria; phylum Pseudomonadota; class Alphaproteobacteria; order Sphingomonadales; family Sphingomonadaceae; genus Sphingomicrobium. Next base: position 1,142 of record NZ_JACCSU010000058.1, read on the forward strand.
AGCCGTGCGAACGCCAGCGATCAGCTGCCATGCCCAGGCGCTGTCGCGATCGCCGAGCGCCTTGACGCGCGCGCGGCCGAAACCGCCGCCGACATAGGCGCCGAAGCCGGCGTCATCGCCGCCGAAATCGAGCAGCGCATTACCCATCAGGGAGAGCACGCTGACCTTGCCATCGACGTCGACATCGTCATCCGCGAGGCCGAAATCGTCGTCGAACTCGACGTCGTCGAACTTGGCGCGCTTGTAGCCGAGCTCGGCTTCGGCGCGGAACATTCCAAAGTCGTAGCCGCCGATCAGGTCGACATCGATGCCGCGCTTGAATTCCAAGTCGGCGACGTCCCCCTGAACGAAATCGGGAACGGTCGGGTCGGTGAACAGAAACTCACCTTCCAGATCCCAGTCCTCGGGGAACATGATGCCCCCCTCGAGCCCGACATAGCCGGCCCCGTCGCGAGCGACCGCAGGTGTTGCGATCGCCGCTGCGGCAACTGCCGCGAGAAGATATTTGCGCATGTGAATTTACCTCTTATGGCGCTTGATTGGCGGCTCCCCAACCGCTCGAATGGCCGAAAGTTTCAGCTAAGGAACGTCCTCGCGGCAATTGAAAATCAACTGATGCAAATGGGCCACACACGCTCATCGAGGGGATCCACAGGCAGTGCCGACGGCGCGGATAAAAGCCCTTTTGCCGTGTCCGGACAGCGCGGTTTGAGCCTAAGCGATTGATCCAATGAGCGGAACCCAACCCGGGCTCGATTATCTCGACGTCGGCGGCGCCCGGCTCGCCTACCGGCTGCGCGCCGGATCGTCGCCGACCCTGCTGTTCCTGCCCGGCTACGCGTCGGACATGGACGGCTCCAAAGCGCTGGCGCTGGACGCGTTCGCGGCAAGCCGCGGCGCGGCGATGGCGCGCTTCGACTATTCGGGAACCGGCTCATCTCAAGGACGCTTTGCCGAGGGGACGCTCGATCGCTGGATCGACGAGGCGCTGGCGATGGCCGAGCGGCTGAGCGAGGGGCCACTGATCCTGGTCGGCTCCTCGATGGGCGCGTGGATCGCACTGCACGTGGCGCTGCGGCTGCCCGAGCGGGTCCAATCGCTGGTCGGGATCGCCGCTGCTCCCGACTTCACCGACTGGGGCTTCACCGCCCAGCAGAAGAAACAGCTGCTCGACCACGGCAGCATCGAGCGTTCCAGCCCCCATGGCGGCGAGGCGCAGCTGACCACGCGCGCCTTTTGGGAATCGGGCGAGTCGCTGCGGCTGCTCGGCGGGCCGATCGCGGTCGACTGCCCGGTGCGCCTGGTCCACGGCGAGGCCGACGCCGACGTCCCGCCGGCGATCGCGCTGAAGCTGATGCGCCAGCTGCGTTCAGCCGATGTCCAGCTCAATATCCTAAAGGGCGGCGGCCACCGGTTGTCGGAGCCGCTCGAGATCGACGCGATCGTCCGCACCGTCGCCGCGCTTCTGGAGCCCGAGCCATGATCCTGTTCCTCGCCGCCGCCATCGCCGCCGCCGCTCCCGCTCCTGCTCCTCGGCAGGCCTGCCCCGACGTCGTCACCCCCGAAGCGTTCGTCTGCCGGGCGCTCGAGGCGAGCGGCGCCGGCAAGCCCGATGCGTCGGCCGCGGCCTTCGAACAGGCGGCGCTGGCGACCGCCGACGGCGACCCGGCCAAGGCGCGGATGCTGGCCGCCGCCGGCAACATGTGGATCGCGGCCAACCAGCCGGGCAAGGCGGCCCTCGCCCTCGACCGGGCGCTCGCCGGGACGGCCCTTCAGGCCGAGCAGCGCGGCGAGGCGCTGCTCGACCGGGCCCGGGCGGCCGAGGCGCAGAACGATCTCAAGACCGCCCGGGCGAAACTGAACGAAGCCGCCGCGACCATCGCCGCCGACCCGTTCTACTGGTATTTCTCGGCCGCCCTGGCGATCCGCGAGGAGAACCGGGCGACCGCCCAATATGCGATTGGCCGGGCGCTGAGCCTGGCTCCCGCCGACCCGACGATCCTGTTCGAAGCCGGCCACGTCGCCCATTTCGCCGGCGACATGGCCAAGGCGCGCTTATACTGGACCCAGGCCAGCCAGTTCGACCGCGACGGGCCGATCGGCAAGGCGGCGCTCGAGGCGCTGAGGCTGTTGCCCGCACCCGTGACGCCAAAGGCGCCGCCCGCTAAGAACAACTGATGCCGGGCCTGCTGGTCAACATCGACGTTCCCGATATAGCCTCGGGAGAAGCGTTCCACACCCAGGCGTTCGACCTCACGGTTGGGCGCCGGTTCGGATCCGATTTCGTCGAGCTGCTCGGGCTGGACGCGCCGATTTATTTGCTCAAAAAGGACGAAGGCACGCCGATCGCTCCGGATCGCGACGAGCACCGCCGCTACCAGCGCCACTGGACCCCGATCCATCCCGACATCGTCGTCGACGAGCTCGACGCCGCGACCGAGCGTGCGCTGGCCGCCGGCGCGGTGCTTGAAGCGCCGGCCCGCGACGCGCCCTACGGCCGGATCGCGATGTTCGCCGACCCGTTTGGACACGGCTTCTGCCTGATCGAGTTCAACTCCGAGGGTTACGATGCCTTCGCCACTTGAGATCGTCGTCGTTCCCGCTTTCACCGACAATTACATCTGGCTGGTGCACGACGCCGACAGCGGCGAGACGGCGGTGGTCGATCCCGGCGACGCGGCTCCGGCGCTCGCCGAGGCGAAGCGCCGCGGCTGGACGATCACCCAGGTGTGGAACACCCACCATCACTGGGACCATTCGGGCGGCAACGTGGCGATGAAGGAGGCGACCGGCTGCACCGTTTCCGGCCCCGCGGGCGAGACCATCCCCGGCCGCGACCTCGCGCTCTCCGAAGGCAGCGAGCTCAGGATCGGCGAGCATTGCGGGACCGCGATCGAGATTCCCGGGCATACGCTGGGCCACGTCGCGCTCTGCTTCGACCAGGACCGGATCGCCTTCGTCGGCGACACGCTGTTCGCGATGGGCTGCGGGCGACTGTTCGAGGGCACCGCGAAGCAGATGCACCATTCGCTCGGGCGGCTGGCGGCCCTGGCCGACGACACGGCGCTCTACTGCGGCCACGAATATACGCTCGCCAACGCGCGCTTCGCGGTCCACGCCGAGCCCGGCAACGCGGCGATCGCCGAGCGGCTGGCCGAGGTCGAGGCGATGCGTGCCGCCGGCCAGATCACGCTTCCCACCAGCGTCGCCCAAGAACGCGCGACCAACCCCTTCGTTCGAGCCGCGGGCGTGGAAGAATTCGCTCGCCTGCGGGCGGCAAAAGACAGCTTCCGTTCATAGGCGAGAGCGCCAATGCGTCGCAGACGCATTCGAAGTTGAAAGGTGGTCGTCCATGCGCGGCATTGCTCTCCTGTTGATCGGCGCGACTCTGGCATCCTGTGCGGCTGCGCCGCAGCCCGGCCGCAGCGCCAAGGCTGAAAACCGCTTCCAGCAATTGCTCGCCGGCAAGGTCGCCGGACCCGCGGTCAGCTGCCTGCCCAACTACCGCGCCAACGAAATGGTGGTGATCGACGACCAGACGGTCGCGTTCCGCGACGGCAGCCGGCGCGTGTGGGTCGCCAACCTCTCGCACCAGTGCTCGAACCTCGGTTCGGGCCACTACGCGCTGGTGACCAACCGGTACGGCGGCAGCGGCCTGTGCCGCGGCGACATCGGCCAAGTCGCCGACCTGTCCAGCGGGATGACGGTCGGCACCTGCGTGTTCGGCGACTTCACGCCCTACGAGAGCACGCGGGGCTAGCCAGGGCGCCGCGATTGTTGGCGCCATCGTGCGCGAATGCGGGCTCGCGGCCGTTCAGGGCCAGATGGCGACGCTCGGAGGACGCCACTCTTCATTAGCGCGGGCTGGCGCGTCTATTCCTGGACCTTGATCGGAATGCGCTGCTCGAGCTGAACCTGGTACTCCTCGGTGCGGTTGTCCTTCATCTTCTGGAACCATTGCGGGCCCTCCCAGGCGCCGCCGGCCTTCAACAGCATCTCGGCGAGCTGGAGCACGACTTCGTTGGCGGCCCGGATCGAACCGTGTGACGAGGCCTTGCCGAGCGAATTCAGGTCGTCGGTGCCGTGGACCGTGTTGGGCATTCGATAGACCAGCCGGGCGCGCCCCATCGGATTGTCCGGCGATCCGGGAGCTGCCCGCTTTTCATCCTTCGCCCATTCCTCGCTCTTGGGCGGAATCCACTCCGGGTTGAGGTCGACTCGATGGAATTCCCACGATCCGGTGGGAGTCGGCCATTCCTTCGTCCCAACGGCGACGTCGTGGGTCGACTTCAGCTGATTGCCCCGGAAGACCCGAAGCTTGCGATCGCTGATGTCGACCTCAAATCGCAGGTCCTGAAGTTGCTGCCGGGCCTGCTGGCGCGCTTGTGCCCGCTGCTGCTCGGGGCCGGATTGCAGCGCTAATTGCCTTGCTCGTGCCGCGGCCTGGGCATTGAACTGCTCGATGGGGTCGGGCTGGCTGGCCTGGACGCTTTGATCGACCTGATTTGCTCCTGCGTCCGAGTTTTCCGGTTTGACGGTGACCTCGCAAGCCGACAGCGCCCACAGCGCCAGTCCGACGGCGAATGTTCTGGCAAATATCATCGATTTTCCCTTCCACAGACCAACGAGACGAACGGCCGTTGGTTTCGAGCGGGCGTCGCGAACCTACTTCTTGTAGAGCGCGTCGAGCCGCTCGGCGTAGGCGGCCTTGAGGACGTGGCGGCGGACCTTCATCGATGGTGTGAGTTGCTCGTTCTCGATCGAAAAGGGCTCGTCGGCGATGATGAAGCGGCGCACCTTCTCGACAATGGACAGCTCGGCATTGACCCGCTCGAGGGCGGCCTTGAGCCGCTGCTCGACGTCCGGCTGACCGGCGTATTCCGGGTCGGGCACCAGCAGGCCGACGAGGTACGGGCGGCGGTCGCCGTGGACCATCGCCTGGGCGATCTCGGGCTGCAGGGTCAGCATCCCCTCGACCCGCTGCGGAGCGACATTGTCGCCCTTGTCGTTGACGATCAGATCCTTCTTGCGGTCGGTGATGACGATCCGGCCGTTGTCGTCGAGGTGGCCGACGTCGCCGGTCGCCAGCCAGCCGTCCCGGAGCACCCGAGCGGTCTCCTCGGGGCTGCGCCAGTAGCCGTGCATCACGTTCTCGCCGCGGACCATGATCTCGCCGTCCTCGGCGATCCGGACCTCGGTGCCGACCAGCGGCGGGCCGACCGTTTCGAGGCGGATTCCGGCGCTTGGCCGGTTGCAGCTGATCACCGGGCCGGCTTCGGTCTGGCCGTAGCCCTGGAGCAGGGTCAGGCCCAATGAGTGGAAGAACAACCCGACCTCGGGATTGAGCGGAGCGCCGCCCGAGACCATCGCCTTGATCCGGCCGCCGAAGCGGCGGCTGACCTTGCGCCGGACGGTCAGCGACAGGATTGCGTCCATCGGCAGGTCCCACGGCTTGAACCGGCCTTGGTAGCGGCTCGAGCCGACCTCCAGCGCGCGCTTGAGCAGGTAGTCGGACAGGCCGCCCTTGGCGACCGACTTGAGGATCCGCGCTCGGAGCATCTCGAACAGTCGCGGGACGACGACCATGATCGTCGGCCGCACCTCCTCGATGTTGGCGGACAGCTTCTCGAGGCTCTCGGCGTAATAGATCTGGGCTCCGAGCCCGACCGGGAAGTGCTGGCCGCCGGTGTGCTCGTAGGCGTGGCTGGCGGGGAGGAACGAGAGGAACAATTCCTCGTCCCAGCCGAAGTCCCTCGAAATGACGTCGACGCAGCCGGCGATGTTGTGGAGGATCGCTCCGTGGTGCTGCTGGACGCCGCGCGGGGCGCCGCCGGTGCCGCTGGTGTAGATGATGCAGGCAAGAGCCTCGCGCCCGACCCGCTGCAAGCGGCGCTCGAGAGCGCCGAGGTCGGGGTCGCCGGCGACCAGATCGTCCCAAGCATGGTAGCGGAAATCGTCGGTCGCCTGGCCGGTGCGGATCGCCTCGATGCCGATCAAATGGTGGCATTCGGCCGAGAACAGCACCGCCGGGACCAGCGACTTGGCGAGCTTCTGGTTGGAGACGATCACCGCTCTGGCGCCCGAATTGCCGAGAATGTGGGTGTGATCGCGCGTCGTGTTGGTGGTGTAGGTCGGGACCGTGACGCAGCCGGCGGCCATGATCGCGAGGTCGGCGATCAGCCATTCGGGCCGGTTCTCGCTGACTAGCATCACCCGGTCGCCGGGCTCGAGCCCGATCCGCTGCAGGCTCTCGGCGAGCGCCGCGACCTGTCGAGCGGCCTCGCTCCAGCTGGTCGCCCGCCAGGCGCCGTCGCGCTTGGCCGACAGGAACGGCTTGTCGCCCTTCTCGGCCGCGCGCGTCAGGAACATCGTCACCAGGTTGGGAAATTGCTCGAGCAGCCGGGCCATCAGTTGCTCACTCGCCGACCGCGGCGCCTTCGCTGCGCGGATCCGCGGCGCCGACCCAGCGGCCGCCCGTCCATTCGATCGCATTGGCCTTGAAAGATCCCGGCTCGCGGAAATCGATTTTTGAATGACCGAGCGCCCGCAGCGCCGGGATCATCGCCTCGTGCGCGGTGCCGCGTTCGACGAACAGCGTGTCGCCCGGAGCGAAGATCACCGGCAGCGCCAGCGCCTGCTGGGCGGTCAGATCCCAGTCGACGACAGCGACGATCGCCCTCGCCACCTGGGCGATGATCGTCGGGCCGCCGGCCGCTCCAACGGCGAGTCGGACCTTGTGGTCGGGACCGTAGACGATGGTCGGGCTCATCGAGCTGCGCGGCCTTTTGCCCGGCTCGACCTGGTTGGCGACCGGGATTCCGTCCTTGACCGGGACGATGCTGAAGTCGGTCAGCTCGTTGTTCAGATAATAGCCGTTGACCATCAGTCCGGAGCCGAAAACGCTCTCGATGGTCGAAGTCAGCGAGGCGACTTCGCCCCAGCGGTCGACGGCGACGAAATGCGAGGTTCCCGGAACATCGGCGGTGACGCCCGCCGTGACCCGCGGAGCTCCGGCGGGAGTGCCGGCGCTGACGGCCGCCAGGGTCCGGTCGGGAGCGATCAAGGCCGAGCGCGAAGCGAGGTAGCCGGGGTCGATCAGCCCGGCGACCGGGACCGGCACGAAGTCGCCGTCGGCGAGATAACGGTCGCGGTCGGCGAAGGCGAGGCGCATCGATTCGGCGATCAGGTGCCAGCTGGTCGGGGACGCCGGGCCGAGCGCGCGCAGGTCGAACCGCTCGATCTGCTTCAAGATCGCGAACACGGTCGTTGCGCCCGACGACGGCGGCCCCATGCCGCAGATCTTGTGCGCCCGGTAGACGCCGCACACCGGCGGGCGCGGCTTCGCATCGTAGGCGGCGAGGTCGCCGGCGGTCATCCGGGAGGGGTTGCGCGGCGAGCCGTTGACGGTGGCGACGATCGCCTGTGCGTTGGGGCCGACGTAAAAGGCGTCCGGTCCCTGCGACGCGAGCCGCTCGAGGAAGGCCGCCAGAGCGCGATTGCGGACGACCGTGCCGACCGGCAGCGGTTCCCCGTTCGGGCCGTAGAACAGCGCCCGGCCGTCGGCAGAAAGCGCGCCCGTCTCTCGCTCGCGGCCCAGCGCTCGGTGGAGCCGCGGAGTGATCGCGAAACCCTCGCGCGCGAGCCGGATGGCGGGAGCGAACAGCCTCGCCCACGGCAGCCGGCCCTGGTCGCGATGGGCGTCCGCCATCAGCCGCACATTGCCGGGGACTCCGACGCTCTTGCCGCCGGGGATCGCCTCGCCGATCGCCATCGGCTTGCCGTCCCTGAAGAACCAGGTGCCGGTCGCGGCCATCGGCGCGGTCTCGCGGCCGTCGTAGGTCGCGGGCGTGCCGTCGCCGTCGTCGTAGACGAGAAAGCCGCCGCCGCCGATGCCCGAGCTTTGCGGCTCGACCACGGTCAGCGCGAGCAGGGTCGCCAGCGCCGCGTCGGCCGCGCTGCCGCCGGCGCGCAGCATTTCAGCGCCCGCTTCGGCGGCGCGCGGGTCGGCGGCGCTGACCATGCCCGAGTTCGCGGCAATTGGCGCGGGGCGCGAAGAAGCGGTGGCGCAGCCGGCGAGGGCAAGGCAGGCGGCGGCTAAGCGGAACAGGCTCACGGGCATGAGGCGCGGGCTACTCGCTCCCCACCGCCTCGGCAATGCTGGCGAAACCGCCGCGCTCAAGCCGCTCGGCGAGCCCCGCGGCGATGCGGCGGCCGATGCGCGGCCCGTCGAACACCATCGCGCTGTACAATTGGACCAGACTCGCCCCGGCGCGGATTCGATCCCATGCGTCGTCGGCGGTGGCTATTCCGCCGACGCCGATCAGCGGCAGAGCGGCGCCGCCGGCACTGCGGAAGCGGCGCAACGCGTCGAGCGCAAGCCCTTTCAACGGCGCGCCCGACAATCCCCCCGTCTCGCCCGCATGGCGGGAGCCGAGCGGAGGGCGCGACACCGTGG
>NZ_JACCSU010000082.1 GCF_013812825.1 Sphingomonas sp.
GCTCCCAGGCGGCCGCGCCGGCGACCAGCGCGCCGACCAGCGCCCAGCCCACCCAGGGCCCGCCGCCGCCGGAGTGCTTCCTGCGGCTGCCGTCCGGACGGGGTCGCGGCCGGCGCTTCCGCTCCAGCCAGATCGCGCGCTTCTCTTCCGGGCTCAGCGCGTCGTAGGCGTCGGGGCTTAGCCAGTCGCCCCGCCTGTCTCGCCCCCGCCGGTTCATCAGCGAAGTCTATATCGCAGGGCCCTCCAAAGCCACGTCACTTCTGCTCGGTGGCTCCATTGACTCAGCCCGGCCCATGAAACATCGTCAACGGAGGGACCGAGAAGGGCGGGGATGATGAAACTTTATCGCATAAACAAGGTGACCAAGCCCGGCGGGGTCGTCGTCAAGAAAAAGGACGTGCTCGCGGCCTCGGATAGCGAAGCCATGCAGCGGGCGGCGGAGAGTCACGACTGTCCCGTATGCGAGATTCTCAAAGACGGCCGGCAGGTCGGAGCGATCGTCTAGGTCACTCGTCGACTTCGCGCTCCCCGCGATGGCGCTTGAGCATCTTGTCCGATTCACCGACCAGGCGCTCGGTCTCGGAAATGCTTTCCCGCAGGGCTTTCAGCCCTTCCAGAACCTTGGCATGAATAGAACGAGCACGGTGAACAGCTCTAGTCGGCCGAGGAGCATGGCAAATGACAGGAGCCACTTGGCGGGATCAGGCAACGTCGAGAAGTTACCGGCCGGCCCGATGATCTCGCCGATCCCAGGGCCGACATTGGCGATGGCCGTGACCGCTCCGCTGGCGCTGGTGGCGAAGTCGAGGTTCATTGCCATCAGGGCTATCGTCAGCGCTGAGTAGCAGGTGAAAAAAATAGCGAAGAACACGACAACCGAGCCGATCACGTCATCCGAAAGCCGTTTCCCGGCGTAGGTCCTGGGGAACACCCCATTCGGGTAGAGGAGCCGTAAAAAGTGGACCCTCAGAAGGGACGCCATGACTTCAAAACGAAAGATTTTGATGCCTCCGGCCGTGGAGCCGGTGCAGCCGCCGACAAACATCAGTCCGAAGAATAACCCGATGGCGATATTGCCCCAAAGCTGAAAGTCGGTCGTGGCGTAGCCGGTGGTGGTGACGATGGAGATTGTGTTGAATGTGGCGAAGCGCGCCGCATCGGGCAGCGCATATTGCCCCGACAGCGCGAGCCAAGCCGTGAGGCCGGCGATCACGACCGCCAGGAATCCGAGGAGAGTCTTCACCTGATGGTCCCACAGGGCGTGACGCTCTCCGGCGAGGAAGCGGACGTAAAGAACGAACGGAACTCCACCCGAGAGCATGAACAATGCGGAGATCCACTGGATGCCGGCATTCCAGTTGCCGAGCGAGTTGTCGGACGTGGAATAGCCGCCGGTCGAGATCGTGGTGAGGGCATGCGCTGTGGCTTCGAACAGCGTCATCCCCGCTGCCCAGTAGCTGAGTCCAGCCGCAATCGTGAGCGACACGTAGACTAATCCGATCCCTTTCGCGATCTGCCTCACTCGCGGCATCGCCTTTTCCGACCGGTCGGAGGATTCGGTCCGGAACAGCTGCATTCCGCCGATGCCGAGGGCCGGGAGCACCGCGATCGCCACCGCGATGATGCCGATGCCGCCGATCCACTGCAGCTGCGCTCGCCATATCAGCAGCCCGGGCGGGGCTTCGTGGAGCTTGGTGATTACGGTCGAGCCGGTGGTCGTCAGCCCGGACATCGACTCGAAAAAGGCGTTGGTCAGGCTGCCGCTGACGATTCCGAACTCAGAGAAGTAGAACGGGATGGTCCCGACTGCGGCAACGGATAGCCAGCTTACCGGCGTCAGAAGGAATGCTTGCCTCAGGTCGAGTCCCGACTGCAGCTCGCATCTGCACCAGCGCGCCAAGATCGCGCCCAGAATGAACGAAACGGCGGAGCCAACGGCAAATGCCCACCAATCCTCGTGGCCGTGCGCGAGGTCGACGGCCAGAGGGATCAGCATCAACCCTGCAACGGTAAGCAGCAGCGTTCCAACCAGGTAAAACACGGGCCGCGCGCCTACCGGCCTCACCGCGACCTGCGGCGCGCCCACGAGCTCGGACGGTGCTACCACAGCTTCGCCTTCGTCTCTCCGGAGATCAGGGCTACGGCCTTCCGGAGGTCGGCATAGGTAACGAGCGCGACGATGTGGTCGCCGGCTTGGAAGATCGTGTCGCCATGAGGGATGATGACCCGGCCATCGCGAACGACTGCTCCGACTATCATGCCGCTCGGAAGGGCAAGCTGCGACAGGGGGGAGCCGAGCAGGCGTGAGGACGTGGCGATCTCGGCCTCCACCACTTCGCCAAAGTCCTCCCGCAGAGTGTAAAGGGCAGACACGTTGCTTCCGCGAACGTGCCGAAGCACAGTCGAGATGGTCACCTCGCTCGGGCTAACTACCGCGTCGATGCCGAGCGTAGACATGAACGGCTCATACGTGCGCTTGTTGACGAGCGTGATCGCTCGGGGACAGCCGGCCTTCTTGGCAAGGACCGATGCGAAAATGTTGGTCTCATCGTCATTGGTGACAGCCACGATCGTGCCGGCCGAGCCAACGTTAGCCTCTTCAAGCACTGCTCGATCCAGCGCATCGCCGTTTATCACTACGGCACTGTCCCCAAGCTCGCTTGCGATCTCCTCCGCCCGATCGCGCCCGTACTCGATGATCTTGATGTTGGTGCTCTGGCCGCCCTCGCGCAATTTGCGGGCCAGATGAATGCCGATGTTGCCGCCGCCAACAATGACGAGGTGCCGCGACATTTCTTCGTCGTGACCGAAAGCCTTCATCACATGTGGAAGCTGCTCTGTCGGCGCGACCACATAGGCATCGTCTGCGAGCTCGACCCGGTCATCCCGGCTGGGAATAAACGCACGCCCCTCACGGACGACGGCGACAATCACCATGCCCGAATTCGGACCGCGCGCCGATAATTCATAGTAGCTCTGGCCGACGAACTGGCAGCGCGCCGTGTTGCAGTGGATGCCAAGAAGCTGGACCCGGCCATCCGCCATCGACACCACATCGAATGCGCCGGGGGTCTTGAGACGCCGCACAATCCCTTCGGCAATCTCGATTTCGGGAGAGATGATGATATCTATCGGCAGGTGCTCGGCGGCATAGAGGCCGCGCCGCCCCGGAGCTAGATAGCCGACGTGCCGGAGGCGCGCGATGCGCCGTTTCACGGCAAACAACGAATAGGCGACCTGGCAGGCCACCATGTTCACTTCGTCCGATTGAGTGACGGCAATGAGCAAGTCGGCATCCATCGCCCCGGCTCGCTCGAGGACTCCGGGATGGGAAGCATTTCCGGTGAGGCCGATCACATCGTAACTCTCCCCGACCTTCCGCGCGAGTTCCTGCGAGATGTCGATGACCGTGACGTGCATGCCCTCGGACCCGAGGTGCCTGGCTATGGTGGAGCCGACCTGACCAGCCCCGCAGACAATCACCCTCATAGCGCCTCCGGATCACGACCCGCTTCGGATCCGACCCCAGGCAGCACCTCCGCTTCGAGCACGAGGAATCCGAGCCACGGCGCGCAGGCGAAGACGCTGAGAATCCGACTAAGGACCAAGTTTGCAAACAAGCTCGTCATCCAGCCAAAGCTCGCCCGCACCAGCTCCGACAATTGCTCGAGCTTTGATGAGTGCTTCCCGATTGGAATCGGCTTCAAACCGCCGCAATCGTTGGCGCGCGGGGACAGTGGCGTCCGTTCGAAGCAATCGGTAAGAAGGCATTCTATCTCTCTCCGAGAGAAGCAACTCGGGGATGCGCACCACGAAGATCAACCACGTCAATCTGCCTGCCGCGCCCCGAAACGCATGGGGGTTGTGGCGCGCAAGCGCGTAAAGATTCTATGGGTTTTTCAAGGTATCTTCCGAGCAGCGCTCGATGCAGCGGGCACCGAAGGTTGTCAGCCCGCGCGCCAAAGTGCAGCCAAGGCCATGTTTAAATGGAGCCACAACGCGTCGCGAGCGGGACCGCTAGCGGCAGGGACGGTGGTCCTGCCCTTCCTAATCGGGCTCGCGATGGTCGCGCTCGCGACTGCTGCTGGGACTATGCTCGCCCCGTCCTGGGGAAACTCGGCGGTCGACCTCTTGTATCTGCCGGCGGTCCTTGGCGCAGCAATTATTGGAGGACTGCGTCCGGCCCTGTTCAGCGCAGTTGCGTCAGCGATCGCATACAACTTCTTCTTCACTGAACCGCGCCACACGTTTCGCGTCGACAACGCAGTCGATGTGGTCACCGTCGCCATTCTTCTGCTGGTGGCAATCGTGACCAGCCAGCTCGCCGCTTCAGTCCGTGGGCAGGCGCGCGTCGCGGAAGCGCATGCTGCTCGAGATGCTACTATCGCGGGTTTAGCCCGCCGCCTGCTTTCTTCTACGAATGAGCAGGAGATTGCCGAGGTTGCGACAGAGCAGCTCGCGAGTTTGTTCGGTTGCAAAGCCGTCCTGGTCTGCGGTCCCCAACCCAGAGTCATCGCCTCTGCGCCTGCCAAGGTACACCTCACGCCGGGCGATTTCTCAGCAGCGACTCTAACTCTCGAGACCGGCGAGTTCCGTGGCTCCGGAAGTACTGTGGTCAACGCAACCGGATGGCAGTTTTACGCCGTTCGCTCCGAAACACAGATTATGGCTACGGCGGGCTTAGGGCGCGAAGATGGACTGTCTCCGGTAGGCCAAGACCAATTGTCGCTGCTCGAGAACCTCCTTGATCAGATAGCGCTCGCGCTAGAGCGGGCGCGGCTCGAGGGTATAGCTCGGGAGCTAGCCGCTATGCGCGAGCGCGACCGCATCCGCTCCGCCCTTCTCTCCACAATCGGGCAGGATCTTAAGCCACGATTGTCGAGAATCAACGAGACGGTGCGCAAACTCAGGCGTATGGGCTCGGGCGAGAAGGTGCTCGTCTCAACCATCGCCTCTGAAGCCGTGCGGCTAGAGCAGTACATCTCGAGCCTCGTCGAGCTCGGGCTGGACGGGGACCAGCAGCCTTTTGAATCCAATGGAGTAACGATCGATCTCTTCCATCGCGCGGTGAGTAGAAATGGCGAGCAGGTCCATCTGACACCAAAGGAATATGCCGTCCTAGCCGAACTCGCGAAGCACCCGGGACGCGTTCTCACCCACGCACATCTTTTGCGCACGGCGTGGGGACCAGCTCAGGAAAGCCGAACAGAATATTTGCGGGTCGCCGTGCGCGGACTTCGGCAGAAGCTAGAGTTTGATCCGACACGGCCGCGGCTGATCATCAACGAACCAGCAATTGGATACAGACTGGTTTTGAGCTGACTTATCGTGTCCGCTTTCCACCCAAAGTGGACATTAGCCCTTTCTGCGCCATACTTAGCCGCACTTGGGACCGAACGAATGATCCAACATCGGAAAACTACCGCCTATCTTACGCGAGAAGCCGCTTTGCAGGCCCCAGCGAAACCGGCGTTCCGGCGCCCCCAACTGGGCGGGTGCACGGATGGCAAGCATTGGCCTGAGCCCGGCACGGTCATCGACAACGGCGATGTGCAGACGGCGAAGTGCCGACGGTGCGGTTTCGATATCAAGCGTATGGCAAATTCAAAGGTCTGGATGTTCACCGGTGTTCTCGGGTGAATCTCGCTTTAGAGGCGAGCGATCCTTCTGATCCTAGATAAACACCCAATCAAGTTGCAGAGAGGCGGTAGGATCGTCAGCCTAAGCCGCCTTCGCCTTCAGTTCGTCGCTTACGCTTCCTGACCGACACCAGACCGAGCTCTGAGGCGCGAGTCCTAATACTCTCTTGGGACCGGCCCATCACCGCTGCAATTTCGCGGTTTGTCTTGCCTGCTGCAATCAGCTCCGCAAGCCGCGCTTGGTCCTCCTCCGACCAGCGAGCGCGATGGTTAGTTCGTTCCCAAGCGTAGCGTATCACAAGGACCTTTTCACAACGGCGACAAGATCACCATCCGAGCGTCCTTAGCATCGCATCTGGCGGACTGACCTGTTTTTACGTCTCGAAGCGCGCGATCTTTTTGTCCAAGTTCGCTATTCGCCTTTTGACACTCGCGACAAAAAGTTTCCGGTCGCGTTGGCCCAGATGATCGATCTTGCCAGCATCATGGTCGCGCAGCGTCTTTAGGAGCTTTTCGCGGTCCTTCAGCCATCGCTCTATTGTGTCATGGCGCATCATGGGCTGGCGCTAAAACTACTAGCCGGAACTCGCGTTGCCAAACCATTAACGCGGCGGAAAGATCACGTTGGCAATTACGGTGTTAGCCGTCTGGATCGCTGGGAGCTGACGCGGGATCTATTGGCCTAGCGTCCCACCGCCTAACCTTCCGGTCTCGGCACCAAAGCTCCATTGGCCTTCCATCAGACCAGCCCATACTCGTGCTGATGGCGGCGAGATCGTCACCTGCCTCGAACTCGCGCGCGTGGTCTATGTGACCGCTAAAGCGGTCCATGAAGTACAGCCGATACTCGGGCATAACGCCCCCCAACGCAGCACAAATGGTGAGACCCACCGCGCGCGACTATAGGGCTATTTTGTTCAAACGCTATGTCGGGCGCACGGTCCTAATGTCCGCGCCCCACCCATCGCGGACGCTGGCCGTCAGCAAGTTTGTCCCTGGCCGCTGAGGGCCTTCCGGACGGCGGTGGCGAGTTCCTCCTGTTTAACGGGTTTCTGGATCACCGTTGCGCCCGTTGCGCGCCCTTCGAGTTCCTCGGCGTAGCCGGTGATGAAAATCACGGGGATCTCGCGCTTTGTGCAGATCGCCTCGACCGCTCTGACCCCGTCGCCCGGCAGTAAGCGCACGTCCGCCGTGATCAGGTCGATCTTCCGCGGCGCCGTCGCGGCAAAGACCGCTGCATCCTCTGACCGCGCAAAGCTGAACTTGGTGAAGCCGAGCTGCTCCAGCATATCCCGAAGCGATTGGCCGATCAGATATTCGTCCTCAATGATGAAGGCGTGCATGGAGCCCCACGGATGTCGGAGGAGTTTCCAACAAACGATTCGGCGGCAACAGCGTTGCACCGTCTGCAGTGGATCGCGCGCGACTTGTGATGCAAGGCCCTATCCCCCTTGAAGCCAACCTAATGTCCGCTTTCCACCCTTTGCAGACGCTAGAAGCGCGTGCAAAGTGAGCTCGACAGCCAGCAAGGAGGTCCGACATGGCAAAAGCACGACAGAACGCGTTCATGAAGCCGGTAAAGCCATCCCGTGAGCTGGCGGCCATCACCGGCGAAGCGCCGCTGCCGCGGACCGAGGTCGTCCGCAAAATCTGGAATCACATCAAAAAGAACAATCTCCAGAATCCCAAGAACAAGCGCGAGATCCTCGCCGACG
>NZ_JACCSU010000089.1 GCF_013812825.1 Sphingomonas sp.
CGTCGGAGCCGCGGCGGACGCGGTCTCGGCGCTCGGCAACCTCGGCTTCAAGCCCGCCGAGGCCGCCTCGGCAGTCGCGGCCGCTCAGGACGAGCTCGGCCCCGACGCCCAGCTCGATGCTCTGGTCCGGCTGGCGCTGAGGAAGGCGGCGAAGTGACGACCCGAACCGCCTCGTGCCGCTGCGGCCAGCTGCGCGCCACCGCGACCGGCGAGCCGGTGCGCGTGTCCGTCTGCCACTGCCTCGATTGCCAGAAGCGGTCGGGAAGCGCGTTCGCGGTGCAGGCGCGCTGGCCGGCCGGACAGGTCGAGATCGAGGGCCGGTCGAAGCCGTGGGTGAATATTGCCGACAGCGGCAACCGCATCACCTTCCACTTCTGCCCCGAGTGCGGCTCCGACGTACATTATGAGATCAACGGCAAATTCGATGGGCTGATCGCGATCCCGCTCGGAGCGTTTGCCGACCCGCACTTCCCGGCGCCGCACTTTTCGGTGTGGGAAGAGCGCAAGCATCCGTGGGTTGAGATTTGCGGCGATAGCGTCGAGCATTCGGACTGATGGCCACCGACCCCGCCCGAATCACCTCGCCCGAGCGTACCCCCGAGGATGCCGATGCGGCGCTTCGACCCAAGAGCCTCGACGAGTTCGTCGGCCAGCAGGGCGCGCGCGAGAACCTTCGGGTGTTCGTCAATGCGGCCAAGTCGCGCGGCGAGCCTCTCGATCATGTGCTGTTCCACGGCCCGCCGGGCCTCGGCAAGACGACTCTGGCCGGAATCCTCGCGCGCGAGATGGGCGTCGGCTTTCGCGCCACTTCCGGCCCGGTGATCGCCAAGTCGGGCGACCTTGCCGCTTTGCTGACCAATCTCGAGGACGGCGACGTGCTGTTCATCGACGAGATCCACCGGCTCCAGCCGGCGGTCGAGGAAGTGCTCTATCCGGCGATGGAGGACCGCGCCCTCGACCTGATGATCGGCGAGGGACCGTCGGCGCGTTCGGTGCGGATCGACCTGCCGCGCTTCACCCTGATCGGAGCGACGACCCGGCAGGGGCTGCTGACCACTCCGCTGCGCGACCGTTTCGGGATCCCGATTCGACTCAACTTCTACAGCGTCCCCGAGCTTGAGCAGGTCGTTCGGCGGGCGGCCGGCCTGCTCGGCGTCGATTTGAAGGACGACGGCGCCCACGAGATCGCTCGGCGGTCGCGCGGCACTCCGCGAGTCGCCGGGCGGCTGCTCCGGCGAGTGCGCGACTTCGCCCACGCGGTCGGAGCGAATTCGATCGACTTCGAGGTCGCCGACAAGGCCCTCGACCGGCTCGAGATCGACGCGCTCGGGCTCGACGCGATGGACCGGCGCTATCTGACGATGATCGCCGACATCTACGGCGGCGGTCCGGTCGGCATCGAGACGCTGGCGGCTGGCCTCTCCGAACCGCGCGACACCGTCGAGGACGTGATCGAGCCGTTCCTCATTCAGCTTGGCATCATCGCCCGAACGGCAAGGGGGCGCTGTTTGAATGGTCGCGGCTGGAAGCACCTCGGGCTCACTCCGCCCGCGGGAAGCCAGAGCGGCCTGTTTGACCAGGGAACAGCGCCCCAGTGAAGACAAGCGTGATCGGCTACTCAATGCTGGCGATACTGACGGCCCTGGCCGGGGCGCCCGCCGCCGCCCAGCCGGTCGCAGCGCCCGACTATTCGAAGGCTTCGAGCTGGCTGTGCATGCCGGGACGGAGCGACAGCTGCTCAAAGCCGCTGCCGACGACCGCGCTCAACCCCAACGGCTACGGCTCGACCGGCCTCAGCCCGGTCGCCGTCAATCCGCCGGTCGACTGCTTCTACGTCTACCCGACCGTGTCGCGCGACCGCGGAATGAACAGCGACCTCTTTCCCGACGCTTCCGAAGCCTCGGTCGTCCAGAGCCAGTTTGCGCGCTTCGCCGGAGCCTGCCGAACGTTCACTCCGCTTTATCGCCAGCTGACGGTCAGCGCGATCGCCGCATCCGCGATCGGAGCCAACCTCACCGCGCCGTCGGCGATCGCCTACCGCGATGTCGCCGCCGCCTGGCGTCGTTACCTCGCGGTCCACAACAAGGGGCGGCCGTTCGTCCTGGTCGGCCACAGCCAGGGATCGGCGCTGCTGCAGGAGCTGATCCGCCGCGAGATCGAGGGCAAGCCGGTCGCCCGGCAGATGCTTCGGGCGATCCTCCCCGGCTTCAACGTCCTGGTTCCGCAGGGCCGGCGGGTCGGCGGAAGCTTCAAGTCGACCCCGCTGTGCGGGTCGCCGGACGAGACCGGCTGCGTGATGACCTGGGTCAGCTATCGCGAGAACAATGTCCCTCCCGCCGGGGCGATGTTCGGAATGGCCTCGCCGCCCGGAATGACGGTCGGCTGCACCAATCCGGCGCGACCGGGCTCGACCCGCTGGGAAAGCTTCGACAGCTATTGGAACACAAGGCTCAACCTGCCGGTGCCGGGCGGGCCGATCGTCTGGTCTACCGAAGGCCGGCCGCCGACGCCGTTCCTGCGCACCGAGGGGCTGGTTTCCGGGCGGTGCGTCAACAACGGCCCGCGCGGCTATCTGTCAGTCCGAACCAACGCCGACCCGAGGGACAAGCGCACCGACCGAATCGGCGGCGAAGTCGGGATGCTGGGCATGTTCATCCCCGGCTGGGGAATGCACCTGGCGGATATCCCGATCGCCCAGGGCGACCTCGTCCGGGCCGTCGAGGAACTCGGGCGGACGAGGCGATAAGCCGTCACATTTGCCGCCTGAATCCACGCCCGTTAGAGCGGCCCAATGACTGCTTCACCCTTTGATCAGCCCTATCGCGGCGGCTTCGTCGGACCCGAGCATCGGTTCGCGCTGACCGTCTATTTCGAGGACACCGACACCGCCGGAATCGTCTATTACGCGAATTATCTGAAGTTCATGGAGCGCGCGCGATCCGACATGATCCGCGCCGCCGGGGTCGACCAGACCTCGGCCCATCACTCGGGCGGCGGCGCCTATGCGGTCGCCGAGGTCAACATCCGCTACCTCAAGCCGGCGCGGCTCGGCGACGACCTCGTCGTGGTCAGCACCGTCGACCAGGTCCGCGCCGTCTCGGTGCTCATTCACCAGCGAGTCATGCGCGGGTCCGAACAATTGACCGATGCGCGGGTCACCGCGGCTTTTCTCACCGCCGACGGCCAGCCGCAGCGCCAGCCCAGGGAGTGGGTCGAGCGATTCAAGGCAATCAGCGAAAGAACATGATGCGGCGCCCGGGTTTGAATCTGACCATGCTGATCGCGGGCCTGTCGGCCTCGGTCGCGGCGATCGCGCAGGACAAGCCGGCGACCGTGATCGCGGTTCCGCAGCTCGCGACGCCCGAGAATGTCGCGACCCCGGCCGGCGATACCGGCCTCATCGCCCGCTACGTCGCCGATGTCATCACATCCGACCTGCGCTCGACCCGCGAGCTGATGCCGATCGGGCCGGCCAACAGCCGAGTCTATTCCTATCCTGAGGCCACCGCCCCGTCGTTCGCCTTGTGGCGGGCGACCGGAGCAAAGGTTCTGGTCACCGGCTTCGTCCAGGCGCGCTCCGACGGGCGGCTGACCGTCGCCTGCTACCTCCACGACCTCGCCGGCGGTCGGGAGATCGCCCGCAAGGGCTTCGTTGTCGCCGCGTCGGAATGGCGACGCGCCGCCCACCGCTGCTCCGACACGGTCTATGAGAAGCTCGCCGGCCGGCCGGGATGGTTCGACACCCAGATCGCTTATGTCGCCGAGAGCGGCGCGAGCTCCAGCCGGGTCAAGCGGATCGCGCTGATGGACAGCGACGGCACCGCCCATCGCTACGTGACCGCGGGCGACACGACCGTTCTGGCCCCGCGAATGGGGCCTGGCGGCGAGCGCATCGCCTACGTCAGCTTCACCGGCGGGCAGGCGCATGTTCGGATCGTCGACGTCGAAAGCGGCAACGACCGGCCGCTACTGCCGGGCAATGCGACGAGCTTTGGGCCGGCGTTCTCGGCCGACGGCAAGCGGGTACTTTTCTCGATGGCGATGGACGGCAACACCGACGTCTACGTCGCCAATGCCGAAGGCGGGGGACTGCAGCGGCTGACCAGCACGCCGGGGATCGACACCGCGGCGAGCTTCTCGCCCGACGGCCGCCGGATCGTATTCGAAAGCGACCGGTCCGGGAGCCAGCAATTGTACGTGATGAACGCCGACGGCTCCGAGCAACGCCGGATCAGCTTTGGCGGCGTTCGCTATGCATCGCCCGCGTGGAGCGCGGACGGCGAACTGATCGCCTTCACCCGGATTGCCGGCAGCACGCTCAGCATCGGCGTGATGAGCGCGACCGGCAGCGAGGAGCGGGTCCTGACCTCGGGCCCGCAGGACGAGGGACCGAGCTGGTCCGCGGGCGGCCGCGACCTGCTGTTCCAGCGCAGCGTCGGCGCACGAAACGGCCTTTATGTGGTTTCGATCGAGGGCGGGACGCCGCGGCGGATGACCACTCCGCAGGACGGTTCCGACCCCGACTGGTCGACTCCGGGGAGCTGAGCAATGCGCCCAACGATCTTCGCCGCTCTGGCCCTGGCTTTGCTAGGCGGCGGCACGCTTGCAACCGCGCAGGTGATGCGCGGGTCGCCACCTGGCCTACCGCAGCGGGGCCTACCGCAGCGGGGGCTGCCGCAGCGGGGCCTGCCGCCGCCGCCGATGACCATCGAGATGCTGCAGTCGGATCTGGTCGCCAGGACCGGCAGCGATACGGTTTATTTCACCGGCAGCAGCCACGGCATCAATTCGGCCGGGCAAGCGACGCTCGTCGCCCAGGGCCGCTGGCTTCTCGCCAATCCGGCAATTCGAGCGCGCATCGAGGGCCATGCCGATGACCGCACCCCGCGCGACTATGCGCTGGCGCTTGGGGAGCGGCGGGCCAAGGCCGTCCGCGATTTCCTGGTTCTGCAGGGAGTTTCGCCCGCCCGGCTGACGACGATCAGCTGGGGCAAGGAACGGCCGGCCGTCGGCGGCTCGAACGAAATGGCGCTGGCCTTGAACCGGCGCGCCAGGACCGTTCTGATGCCCTAGGCGGCGTGGCGTTGCTGACCGGTGCCGAGCCACGCACGTGCCTGGCGCTGGGCCTCGGCGATTTCGCGAGCAGTCATTTCGATGGCGATTTCGGCCCGGCACTGCTGGCCGCGGGTGCAGCCCGAAAGGGCCGCCAGATTGAACCATTTGTGCGCCTCGATGAGGTCGACCGGCATTCCGCCGCGCCCCGTCGAATACGTCACCCCAAGCTCGAACAATGCATCGACATCACCGCGCTCGGCGTCGGCGAGATGGCTGCGAATCAGAAAATCCGCACCCTTCTGACTAATGGCACCCATCGGCTTATCCCCCTCTTTGCCTTGAGGGAGTTTTTCGGCGCTGCAATCCAAAGAAATGGTTAACGCGGCGATGACGCCCGCGGAGACTGGCCCGTTGCGACCGCGATATTGTCGATGAGCCGGGTGCCGCCGATGGTTGCCGCGGCGATCAGCCGCATCGCCCCGCGAGGCTCCTCGAGAGGCTCGAGCGTCCCGGCATCGACCAGGGCGACATAGTCGATGCTCGAGAAGCCGGCGGCGCGGATCGCCTCTTTCGCCCCCGCCAGCGCCGCATCGACCGGCTCCCCGGACAGGATTGCATCCCGGGCGGCCGCGAGCGCCTGCGGCAGGGCGACCGCCCGCTTGCGCTGGTCCGCGGACAAATAGGCGTTGCGCGACGACAAAGCGAGGCCGTCCTCGTCGCGGACCGTCGGCACTCCGACGATCTCGATCCCGAGACCGAGGTCGTCGGCCATTCGGCGGATCACCGCGAGCTGCTGGAAATCCTTTTCGCCGAACAAGGCGACGTCGGGCTTCACCGCCAGCAACAGCCTCGCGACGACGGTTGCGACGCCGTCGAAATGGCCGGGCCGCGCCTCGCCTTCCCAGCGTTCGCTCAGTCCCCGAACGCTCACCGTCGTTGCAAAACCCTCGGGGTAGATGTCGCCGACCGACGGCATCCACAGCAAGTCGCAGCCCGCCTGGCGAAGCATCTCGGCGTCGGCCGCCTCGTGCCGCGGATAGCGATCGAGGTCTTCATCGGCGCCGAACTGGAGCGGGTTGACGAAGATCGTCGCGACCACCCGGTCGGCGCGCCGCTTCGCCTCGGTGATCAGCGCCATGTGGCCGGCGTGCAAGGCGCCCATGGTGGGCACCAGCGCAACGCGATCGCCGCGGTTCTCGCCCTGGCTGGCCCGGAGTGCGAAAACTTCACCGGCGAGGGCTTCCAGGTCACGGATAATTTGCAAGGATTCCGCCCCTCCGATAGACTTTCCGCCAACGGCGCTTTGCGGCGCGCCGGGGGGAAAGATCAAGCGGCATGAGCGACCCTCATTTCATCATCTTCGCCAACGAAAAGGGCGGCACCGGCAAGTCGACCACCGCCGTCCACACGGCGATCGCTCTCGCCGCCTCCGGGCACCGCGTCGCGGCCCTCGACCTCGACGCGCGCCAGCGGACCATGGCCCGCTATCTCGAGAACCGCGACGCGACCATGCGGCGGCTCGACAAGGAGCTGCCGCAAGCGCGCTTCGAGGTGCTCGACGATCACACCGGCGAAGGCCTGGGAGCGGCTCTGGAGCGGCTCACGGAGGACGTTGATGTGATCGTCGTCGACACGCCGGGTCGCGACGACCCGGTCAGCCGCGCCGCGATCCTCAAGGCCGATACGCTGGTGACGCCGATGAACGACAGCTTCGTCGACCTCGACCTGATCGGCCAGGTCCATCCCGAAAATTACAAGATCACCAAGCCGAGCTTCTACGCCGAGCTGATCTGGAACAGCCGCACCGAGCGGGCCAAGAACACCGGCCGAAGCGTCGACTGGGTGGTGCTCCGCAATCGCCTGCAGCACGTCGACAGCCACAACCTCCGCCGAGTTGGGGCCGCGCTCGACGAGCTGGCCCGCCGGGTCGGGTTCCGGGTCATTCCGGGCCTGGGCGAGCGGGTGATCTACCGGGAATTGTTCCCCAAAGGCCTGACACTGCTCGACTTCGAGCATTTGGGCGAGGTCGGCATCGGCCACATCACCGCCCGCCAGGAGCTGCGCGAGATGATCGCCGGCCTCGGAATTCCGGAACCCGGAGCGAGCGTCCCCGAGCCGGTCGCCGCCGCCGGCTGAGCCTTTCCGCGGCCTCCCGAGTTATCATAGCATGAGCCATCAATTTCACGCGTCCATCCTGCGCGAATATGACGTCCGCGGGATCGTCGGCGAGACCCTGACCGATGCGGACGCCTACGCCCTTGGCCGAGGCTATGCGGCCTTGGCGACGGAGGAAGGCGGCCGACGCGTCGCCGTCGCCCGCGACGGGCGAACCCATTCGCCCGAGCTCGAGTCGGCGCTGGTCGAAGGGCTGACGCGGGGCGGGCTCGACGTGGTGCGGGTCGGCATGGGGCCCAGCCCGATGCTCTATTTCGCCACCTACCATCTGGGTGTCGACGGCGGCATCCAGGTCACCGGCAGCCACAACCCGGCCGACTACAACGGCTTCAAGATGCTCCTGAAAGCACGCTCGGTGTTCGGCGACGAGATCCAGGCGCTCGGGCGGCGATGCGCGGCGGGCGAATGGAGCGAAGGCTCGGGATCGGTCGAGAGCGCCGACATTGCCGACGCCTATGCCGACCGGCTGGTCGAGGATTTCGCCGGCGGTGAGTTCCGGATCGGCTGGGACGCCGGCAACGGCGCCGCCGGCCCGGTGCTCGAGAAGCTGGTCCAGCGGCTCCCGGGCGAGCACCACACCATCTTCACCGAAGTGGACGGCACCTTCCCCAACCATCACCCCGACCCCACCGTCGAGGCCAATCTCGCCGACCTGAAGGCGCTGGTTGCCGACAAAGGGCTCGACTTCGGCATTGCCTTCGACGGCGACGGCGATCGCATCGGAGCGGTTGACGGCCAGGGCCGCGTGATCTGGGGCGACCAGCTGCTGGCAATCCTCGCTGGCCCGGTGCTCGACGAAATTCCGGGCGCGACGATCATCGCCGACGTCAAGGCGAGCCAGATCCTGTTCGACCGAATCGCCGAACTGGGCGGCACGCCGCTGATGTGGAAGACCGGCCACAGCCTGATCAAGTCGAAGATGAAGGAAACCGGAGCGCCGCTCGCCGGCGAGATGAGCGGCCACATCTTCTTCAAGCACCGCTGGTACGGCTTCGACGACGCGCTCTACGCGGCGGTTCGGCTGATCGAGGCGGTGGAGAAATCGGGCAAGACCCTGACCCAGCTAATGGACGAAATGCCCAAATCCGTCGCCACCCCCGAAATGCGCTTCCCGGTCGAAGCAAGCCGCAAGTTCGCGGTGGTCGAGGAAGTGCTGGCGCGCCTGTCGGCCGACGGCGCCAGGGTCGACGCGACTGACGGAGCGAGGGTCAACACCACCGACGGCTGGTGGCTCCTCCGCGCCTCCAACACCCAAGATGTCCTCGTCGCTAGAGCCGAGGCGAGCGACGATGCTGGACTAAGCCGCCTAGTCGTGGACATCGACGAGCAATTGGCCAAGTCGGGCGTGAAGCGCATGGAAACAGTCTGTTGATCCGCCCATGCAGGCGTTTAGCCGATATTGGACTTTTGTAAGCTAAGAGCTCAGAAATGCGCACCCATGTTTAGGAATGCATTTTGGGTTATCGCACTGCTCTGTAGCGGATGCACGGCGCTTGCACAGGAAGTCCCGTTCGGCGGCATGAGTTACAAGAGAGTCACCGGCGAACAACTGCAAGCAGCCATTGTGAACAAACAGTTCGTGTTTGCGAAGCCGCAGACCGCTGCAGGCGAGATCATCATAACGAGCCCGCGGTGCGATCGGTTCTATCCGGACGGAACATATGTGATGTGTGGCGACAGGGTTCCTTTCATTCCTGGAATGTACGCGGTGTCGGAAGATCAGGTCTGTGCCGCCACATTCAGGACCAGTTGGTGCTGGCGACTCTATGAGCGGGCCGGGCACTACTTGCTGGAGCGCATTCCACTCGATCGATCAGCACGATTCGAAAGAGTGGAGATTAAGAGCCTGTAGGCCTCAATCATCCTCGTCCTCGTAGCCGACGAGGTTCAGCTCGCGCGCCTTGATCTGGTGGGTCATGCACCAGTGCAGAAGCGCGTCCTCGCGGCCGTGGGTGATCCACACTTCTTTCGGAGCGACGTCGCGGATGGTCTGGGTGAGCTCGTCCCAGTCGGCGTGGTCGGAGATCACCAATGGCAGCTCGACGTTGCGCTGGCGGGCGCGCTGGCGGATGCGCATCCAGCCTGACGCCATCGCCGTCACCGGATCGGGCAGCCGCCGCGACCAGCGGTCGTTCAATGCGCCGGGCGGGCAAATGACGATGTGCCCGGCCATCTCCTGCCTGGTCGCTCCGGCGCAGTGGCGAAGCTCGCCGAGCTCGACCCCGAACTGCTCGTAGAGCCGGCACAATCGCTCGATGGCGCCGTGGTAATAGATCGGCTCGTGATGGCCGCGGGCGCGAAGCTCGGTGATCACCCGCTGGGCCTTGCCGAGCGCGTAGGCGCCGACCAGCACGCAGCGCGACGGGTCCGAGTGCAGCCGGTGGAGCAGCCGGTCGATCTCGCTCCCCGTGTCGGGATGGCGGAACACCGGCAGCCCGAACGTCGCCTCGGTGATGAAGATGTCGCACGGAGTCGGCACGAACGGAGCGCAGGTGGGGTCCTCGCGCCGCTTGTAGTCGCCCGAGACCACCGCCCGCTCGCCGGCATGCTCGAGGACGATCTGCGCCGACCCCAGCACGTGCCCGGCGGGAACGAAGCTCACCTCGACGTCGCCGAGGCGCGCGCACTCGCCATAGGCCATCGGCCGCCCGGTCTGCTTGCCGTAGCGCACGCCCATGATCGCCAGGGTTTCGGGCGTCGCCCACACCTCGCCATGGCCGCCGCGAGCGTGGTCGGCGTGGCCGTGGGTGACCAGCGCGCGCGGCTTGGGCTCGGAGGGGTCGACCCAGGCGTCCGCCGGGCGCACATAGATGCCTTCAGGCGAAGGCTCGATCCAGGAACCCAGGCGGGCCATTGCGAGCTATAGTGAGTGAAATGCCGGGGGGTTCCCGGCCGACGGGAGACGATGAATGGACGAAACGCTGTCGACCCTGATGACCATCATTGGCCCGCTCATCCTGCTGGGTCTGCTGATCTGGCTGGTGATGCGCTCGCGCCGCCGAACCGACCAGACGACGAACACGACCGCACAGACCGAGGCGGGAACTCGCGCCGAATATGCGGACGAGGAGCGCCGCCGCCGCGAAGGGACCGACGGCCTCTGAGCGAAGCCGCGTTACCTGCGATCGTCCAGCACTGGTTCGAAGAGCGAGGCTGGGAGCCTCGCCGCCACCAGCTGGAAATGCTCGACCTGGCGCGGCGCGGCCGAAGCGGGCTGCTGGTTGCGGCGACCGGTGCCGGCAAGACTCTGGCCGGTTTCCTGCCGACGATCTGCGAGCTGATCGAACAGCCGGCCGAGGGGCTGCACACGCTCTACGTGTCGCCTCTGAAAGCGCTGGGGGTGGACGTCCAGCGCAACCTGCTCGGGCCGATCGGCGAGATGGACTTGGCCGTCCGGGTGGAAACCCGCAGCGGCGACACTCCGTCCGACCGCAAGGCGCGTCAGCGGGCGCGGCCGCCGCACATCTTGCTGACGACGCCCGAATCGCTGAGCCTGCTGCTGAGCTACCCCGACAGCGCCGGACTGTTCGAGGGGCTGAAAAGCATCGTCGTCGACGAGCTGCACGCATTCGCCAAGGAAAAGCGCGGCGACCTGCTGGCTCTGTCGATGGCCCGGTTGCAGAGGTTCGCCCCGGGGCTTCGGCGGGTCGGGCTGTCGGCGACGATCAGCGATCCCGAGGCCTACCGCGGCTGGCTGGCCCCGGACGCCGACGCCGATCTGGTCGACCTCATCACCGGCGATCCGGGAGCCGAGCCGGACCTGTCGATCCTGATCCCCGATGGCCAGATCCCGTGGTCCGGGCATTCCGGCCGCCACGCCGCGCGCGAGGTGATGGAACTGATCGAACGGCACCGGATGACCTTGCTGTTCTGCAACACGCGCAGCCTCGCGGAGCTCATTTTCCAGGACCTGTGGGCGGTCAACGACAAGGCGCTGCCGATCGGCATCCACCACGGCAGCCTGGCGCTCGAGGCCCGGCGCAAGGTGGAGGCGGCGATGAGCTCGGGGCGGCTGCGCGGCCTGGTCGCGACGTCCAGCCTCGACCTTGGCATCGACTGGGGCGACATCGACCTGGTCGTCCAGATGGGGGCGCCGAAGGGCAGCTCGCGCCTGCTGCAGCGGATCGGCCGCGCCAACCACCGGCTCGACGAGCCGAGCACCGGCATCATCGTCCCCGGCAACCGCTTCGAATATCTCGAGGCGCGCGCCGCCTTGGACGCGATCGACGACGGCGAGCTCGACCCCGAGAATTTCCGCCCCGGAGCGCTCGACGTGCTCGCCCAGCATATCCTCGCCCTCGCCTGCTCGGCGCCATTCGAGGAAGCCGAGCTGCTCGCCGAGCTGCGCTCCGCCGCGCCCTACGCGGGCCTTCGCGAGGAGACCTATACCGAAGTCCTCAATTTCATCGCCACCGGCGGCTATGCGCTCAAGGCCTACGACCGCTTCCGCCGGCTGGTGCGCGAGCCCGACGGCCGCTGGCGAATCGCCCGGCCGGGAATCGCCCTGCAGCACCGGCTCAACGCCGGCATCATCGTCGAGGCGCCGCTGCTGGTGGTGCGCTTCAAGAGCGGCCGCCGGCTCGGCACGGTCGAGGAGGGCTTCGCCAACACATTGGCGCCCGGCGACCATTTCTTCTTTTCCGGCCTCAGCCTCGAGGTCGAGCGCATCAAGGACGGCGAGATCTTCGTCCACGCCTCGTCCAAATCGGCGCGGATCGTCACCTACGGCGGCCAGCGCATGTCGATGTCGACCCACCTTGCCAACCGGGTCCGCCACATGCTGTGCGACCGCAACGACTGGCATCGGTTTCCCGATGGCGTCCGCGAATGGCTCGAGGTGCAGGACCGCCGCTCGACCCTGCCCGAGCCCGAGGAGCTGCTGGTCGAGACCTTCGAGCACCACCACCAATACTACATGGTCGCCTACAGCTTCGAAGGCTGGAACGCGCACCAGTCGCTGGGAATGCTGATCACCAAGCGGATGGAGAATCTGGGCCTCAAGCCGATGGGCTTCGTCGCCAACGATTACGGCCTCGCCTGCTATGGCCTCGAGCCGATCCGCGACCCCAAGGCGCTGTTCTCCCCCGACATCCTCGAGCAGGAATTCGTCGACTGGGTCGAGCAATCCTACCTTCTGAAAAGCGCCTTTCGCGAGGTCGCGGTGATCGGCGGGCTGGTCGAGCGCCACCACCCGGGCAAGCGCAAGTCCGGCCGCCAGGTGAGCTTCTCGACCGACCTCATCTACGACGTGCTGCGGCGCTACGAGCCCCAGCACCTGCTGCTGCGCGCCGCCTGGGACGACGCCCGCGCCCGGATGACCGAGCTTGGGCGGCTGGTGCGGCTGGTCGACCGCGCATCGGCGACCATGGTCCATGTCGAGGCCGACCGAATCACGCCGATGGCGGTGCCGCTGATGGTGATCGTCGGCCGCGAGGCGATGCCGCCCGGCGGCGAGGCCGACGAGACCCTGCTGATCCAGGCCGAATCGCTGGCGCAGGAGGCGATGGCGGTCTGAGGTTGGCAACGCCGGACCAAAGCGAGTAGCGCGCCTGGCGTGCGCTATTTCCTCGACACCGAATTCAATGGCTTCGGCGGAGCGCTTCTGAGCCTCGCGCTGGTGCCCGAGGACGGCGAGGAATTTTACGTGACATTGGAGTGCGACGACCCCGTGTTTCCATGGGTCGAGCGCAATGTCGTGCCCTATCTCGACCATGTGCCGGTCGGCCTGGTTTCGCCGCGGATGACCCGCCGCGAAGCCGCGGCCGCGCTGTCGGCCTACCTCGCCACCGACCCGCAGCCCGAACTGGTCGCCGATTGGCCGGAGGATGTCACCCAATTCTGCTCGCTGCTAATGATCGGGCCGGGGCTGATGGTCCCGGTGCCGCCGCTGACCTTCCGGCTGCTGCCGCTGCAGGGATTCAGCCCGGCCGCCAACAGCGCCGTTCCGCACAACGCGCTGCACGACGCGCGCTCGCTCCGCGACCATTTCTGCAGCCTCTTGGATTAGACGGGGATATCGGGTTTAACGAGGCCATGGTTCCCTTTTCGTTCGCAGGTGAAACATTCGTCGCCGGGCCCGAAGGCGCGCTCTACTGGCCGGCGCAGCAAGCGCTTCTGGTGGCCGATCTGCATCTCGAGAAGGCGAGTTGGTTCGCTCGCCTCGGGCAGTTCCTGCCGCCCTACGATTCGCATGCGACGCTGAGCGCGCTCTTACGTGAGCTCGAGCGGAGCGGCGCCCGGCGGCTCTATTGCCTCGGCGACAGCTTCCACGACCGTTTCGGCTGCGATCGCCTGCCGGCGGCGGCGCGCGATTTGCTGGTGCGGATGACCTCGGCGCTCGACTGGGTGTGGATCGTCGGCAATCATGACCCCGGCTTCTCCGACCACTGCGGCGGCCGGCTCGCCGAGGAGCTGGAAGTGGCGGGGGTTATCCTTCGTCATGAAGCCGTGCGCGGCGAACCGCGCCCCGAACTGTCCGGCCATTTCCACCCCAAGCTGAGACTGCAGCTGCAAGGGCGGCGGGTGTCCCGGCGCTGCTTCGTGGTTTCGGATACCAAGCTGATCCTGCCGGCGTTCGGGTCGCTGACCGGCGGCCTCGACGCAACCCATCCCGAGATCCTCGACCATGTCGGCAGCGATGCGGCGGCGCTGGTCCCGCTGTCCGACCGGCTGCTTCGCTTTCCACTCGCCGCTTGAGCCTACTCGGCGACGCGCACCTCGATCGCCATGGTGCCGGTCGGCGACAGCAGCAGCCGGGCGATCGCCGGCCGCTTGCGTGCGAAGGTCGCCGCCTGGAGCTCGTTGCGGGCAGCGTGGCGGTCGAAGTCGAAGCCCAGCGCCTTGGCGGAGTGCATCAGCCGGTCGAGGTGCTGATCGATGTCGAGAATGCCCTCGTCGGGGTCGAACCGCATCGTTTCGGTGAGGTCGCTGGTATCGCCGGGATTGGTCATCGCGCTCCCTTAATCGGCGTCGAGAGCGGTCAGGGCAAGGCTTGGGCGATTGCACCCTCGCCTGTGCGCTCCTAGATCGGGGCGCATGAGAGCTTTTTGCAATGGAGCCCTGGCGCTGGGGCTGCTGCTCGGCGCCGGCGCGGCGCACTCGCAGCCGATCGACCCGAAGGTCAAGGCGCGGATCGACCGGATCCTCAAGCGCACACCATTGATCGACGGGCACAACGACCTGCCGTGGGAGCTTCGCGAGACTCACGGCAGCCGAGTCGAGGGTCTCGAGAGCGGAGGCGCGGCCCGTGACAAGCCGCTGATGACCGACATTGCGCGGCTTCGCGCCGGACGCGTCGGCGGCCAGTTCTGGTCGGTCTATATCACGGGTACGATCACCGGAGACGCGGCGCTCAGGGCCGTGATCGAGCAGATCGACACGACGCGGCGCATCATCGAAGCCTATCCCGACGACCTCGAGCTCGCCTCGACCGCCGACGATGTCGTCCGCATCCATCGCTCCGGGAAGATCGCCTCGATGCTCGGAATGGAGGGCGGCCGCGGAATTGCCGGATCGATGCCGGCGCTGCGCCAATTCTACAATCTGGGCGTGCGCTACATGACTTTGACCCACAACCAGACGACGGAGTGGGCCGACAGCGCCACCGATGAGCCGAAACACGATGGGATCAGTCCGTTCGGTGCCCAGGTCGTGGCCGAAATGAACCGGTTGGGCATGCTCATCGACCTCAGCCACGTCTCACCCGACGCGATGAAGGACGCGCTCGCCATGAGCCGGGCGCCGGTCATCTTCTCCCACTCCAATGCCTTCACCCGCAACCCGCACCCGCGCAACGTGCCCGACGACGTGCTGCGCCTGCTGCCGGCCAACGGCGGGGTGGTGATGGTCAATTTCTATCCGGTGTTCCTGTCGGCGCAGGTGCGCGAATGGGCGGTCCGGCGGTCGATGGAGGAAACGCGCCTGAAGGCCTATTATCCGTTCAGCGCGAAAGCGGTTGAAGACGGCCTGAAGCGCTGGGAAGCGGCCAATCCGCGACCGCCGGTGCCCGTCTCGGCCGTCGCCGATCATATCGAGCATATCGCGCGCGTGGCGGGGCACGACCATGTCGGCATCGGCGGCGACCTCGACGGCATCCCCTACTCCGCTGTCGGGCTGGAGAGCGTCGCCGGCTATCCATTGCTATTTGCCGAGCTGATCCGGCGCGGGTGGAGCGACTCGAACGTCGCCAAGCTTGCCGGCGGCAACATTCTTCGAGCCATGCGGCGAGCCGAAGCCGTGGCGGCGTCGATGAAGGACCAGCCGCCGTCGGCGGCGGCGCTCGAACCGACCAACTAGACTGGCCGCCTTTCACGTCTGGAGTTTCGCTTTGCGTCGAATCTTTCTCGCTTTTGCCACCGCTGCGCTCGCCTTGTCCGCACCGGCGCTGGCCGAAGTTCCGAAGCCTGCCGCGCTCACCGCCGACGGAATTCCGCCGGTCCCCGACGAGCTCGCGACGACCAGCCGCCCGTATATGGAGTTTCGTTCCGCCGGCTTTGCCGGCTGGCACCCGACCGACCGCTCGATGCTGATTGCGACTCGCTTCGCCAACACCAACCAGCTGCACACGGTCGCGACACCGCTCGGGATGCGTCGCCAGATCAGCTTCGAGCCCGAGCCGGTCGGCGGCGACTGGTCCCCCAAGGGCGACGTATTGCTCGTCACCAAGGACGTCGGCGGCGACGAATTCTACCAGCTGCACACACTCGCCAACGGCCGGCTGAGGCTGCTCACCGACGGCAAGAGCCGCAACAATTTCGGCACTTGGGACAAGGAAGGGCGGCTGATCGGCTACAGCTCGACCCGACGCAACGGCACCGACACCGATCTCTACGTGATGGACCCGCGCAATCCGCGCACCGACCGCAGGGTCGCGCGGGTCAAGGGCGGCGGCTGGGAGATCCTCGACTTCGCTCCCGGCGGCCGACGCGCGGCGGTGCTCGAATATATCTCGATAACCAAGAGCAACCCGTTCGTGCTCGACGTGGCCACCGGCAAGCTGACCGCGATCGGCGATCATTCCAAGGCGATCTCCTACGGCGACATGGAATTCGCTCCCGACGGGACGCTTTGGGTGACCTCCGATGAGGGGAGCGACGTCCAGCGGCTCGGCACCCTCGACCCGCAGACCGGCCGCTTCCGGCCGGTGACCCGGGAGGGGCGCTGGGACGTCGAGGACTTCGCGATCAGCAAGGACGGCCGGACCATCGCCTATGTCGTCAACCAGGCGGGTAGCAGCCGGCTGGTCCTGCTCGACCCGGCAACCGGCGCCGTACGGCCGGTGCCGGGGCTGCCCGCAGGTCGGGTCTACGGTCTCGAGTTCGCTCCATTGGGGCCGCTCGGCTTCACCTTGACGTCGGCGAAGAGCCCGGCCGACGCCTTTTCGCTCGATCCCGCGACGCTTCGAGTGACCCGCTGGACCGAGAGCGAGACCGGCGGCCTTGACCCCCGAGCGAATGTCGAGCCCGAGCTCGTCGAGGTCAGGAGCTTCGACGCAGAGCCGATCTCCGGCTTTCTCTATCGCCCCGACGCGCGGCGATTCCCCGGCAAGCGGCCGCTGATCGTCAACATCCACGGTGGGCCCGAAAGCCAGGCTCGGCCCGGCTTCCTCGGCCGCAACAACTATCTCATCAACGAGCTCGGAATCGCGATCTTCTACCCCAACGTCCGCGGCTCGTCCGGCTACGGCAAGCGCTTCGTCAGCCTCGACAACGGGCCGTTCCAGCGCGAAAATTCAGTCAAGGACATCGGCGCCTTTCTCGATTGGCTGGCAAGCGACCCGGGGCTCGATTCCACTAGAATGGCGGTCACCGGCGGCAGCTACGGCGGCTACATGTGCTACGCGTCGGCGATCTTCTATTCCGCGCGGTTCAAGGGCGCGCTGTGCAACGTCGCCATTTCCAACTTCGTCACTTTCCTCGAGAACACGCAAAGCTACCGGCGCGATTTGCGCCGCGTCGAATATGGCGACGAGCGGGATCCGGCGCAGCGCGCCAAGCTGCTCGAGATCGCGCCTCTGCGGCGAATCGCCGAGATCCGCTCGCCCCTCTATGTGGTCCAGGGTGCCAACGACCCGCGAGTCCCCAAGTCCGAAGCCGACCAGATCGTCAAGGCGGTCCGCGCGCGCGGCAACGACGTCTGGTACCTGGTCGGCGAGAATGAGGGCCACGGCTTCTCGAAGAAAGAGAACCAGGACTATCTGTTTTGGACGACCTTGATGTTCTGGCAGAAGAACCTGCTCGCAAAATGACCGTGCCTCCGCTTCGGGCGGCGATCATCCCGGTCACCCCGCTGCAGCAAAACTGCACCCTGCTGTGGTGCACCGAAACCATGCGGGGCGCGTTCGTCGACCCCGGCGGAGATCTGCCGCGGCTGAAGTCGGCGGCGGAGCAGGCGCAGGTGAAGATCGAGAAGATCCTGCTGACCCATGGCCATATCGATCATTGCGGATCGGCCGGAATCCTCGCCGAGGAGCTCGGAGTGCCGATCGAAGGTCCGCACGAGGACGATCTGTTCTGGATCGCCCAGCTCGAGGAGGACGGCGCCCGCTACGGGATTCCGGGCCGGCCGTTCACGCCGGAGCGCTGGTTGGCTGACGGCGATCGGGCGACGGTCGGCCAGCTGACGTTCGATGTCCGGCACTGTCCGGGCCACACCCCCGGCCACGTCGTCTTCCATCATCCGGAATCGAAGCTGGCGCTGGTCGGCGACGTGCTGTTCAAGGGCTCGGTCGGCCGCTGGGATTTCCCGCTCGGCGACCAGCAGCAATTGATCCGTTCGATCACCACGAGGCTGTGGCCGATGGGGGACCAGACCGCATTCGTGCCGGGACACGGCCCGATGTCGACCTTCGGCCACGAGCGCGCGACCAACCCTTATGTCGGCGACCGGGCGCTGGCAGCGGCCTGAAGCTTGCGCTCGGTAGGCTTTGCGCTATAGGAGCCGCGGTTCGCGACGATCCGGCCGCCGCCGCGGGGCTTACCCGTTGAGAATAGGCGCAGATCGTCGCAATTTTTATTCGTTGAAAAAGCAGGTGCCGCAATGGCTGTCCCCAAGAGAAAAACTTCGCCCTCCAAGCGCAACATGAGGCGCAGCCACCATGCGCTCAAAGCCGCGAGTTTCCAGGAGTGCCCGAACTGCGGCGAGCTCAAGCTGCCGCACAATCTGTGCGCCGCCTGCGGCCATTATAACGGCCGCGAGGTGGTTTCGAGCGAGGCCTGAGCGGCGGCTGTAGCGGGGGGCGCTCGCCGATGGATTCGGGACCCAGAATCGCGATTGACGCCATGGGCGGCGACACCGGCCCGGCGGCAACGCTCGCCGGAGCTTCCCGGGCCAGGCGGCTCGACCCCTCCCTCCAGTTCCTGTTCTTCGGCGACGAGAATTTGATCCAGGCGGAGCTCAAGAAGCATCGCAACCTTGGATCTCGAATCACCGTCGCCCACACCGCGGAATCGATCGCTCCGAGCGAAAAGCCGAGCCAGGCCATTCGCCGTGCCCGAAGTACTTCGATGGGCATGGCGATCAATGCGGTGAAGGAAGGCAAGGCCGACGCGGCGCTGTCGGGGGGCAACACGGGCGCGATGATGGCGATGGCCAAGCTTGCGCTTCGCACCATGCCCGGCATCGACCGGCCCGCGCTCGCCGCGCTCCTGCCGACGCTGGGCGAGCATGACTGCGTGATGCTCGATCTGGGCGCCAACACCGAATGCGACGCGCAGAACCTCGTTCAGTTCGCCGTCATGGGCTCGGCCTATGCTCGAACCGTGCTCGGAATCGACAAACCGCGCGTCAAGCTCCTCAACATCGGCACCGAGGAATTGAAAGGCACCGACGAGCTCAAGGAGGCCGCCGGCCTGCTGCGCGATGCCAATTACCTGCCGCTGCGCTTCAACGGCTTCACCGAGGGCGATCAGCTGTCGCGCGGGAATGTCGACGTGGTCGTGACCGACGGCTTTTCGGGCAACATCGCGCTGAAGACCGCCGAGGGCACCGCGCGCTTCGTCACCGACCTGCTGCGCCGCGCGTTCAAGAGCTCGCTTCGATCAAAGGCCGGCTTCGCCTTGTCGCGGCCGGCGCTCAACCTCCTCAAGGTCGAGCTGGACCCCAACAATCATAACGGCGCCGTTTTCCTCGGCCTGAACGGGCTGGTCGTGAAGAGCCACGGAGGCGCCAATCCAAAGGGCGTCGCCAACGCCATCGGAGTCGCGGCGCGGATGGTGCGCAACAACATCACCCGCAAGATCGGCGAAGACCTCGACAACTTCCGCGCCCACGCCTTCAATCACGAGGCGGCGTGATGGCCAGGCGCTCGGTGATCCTCGGCACCGGCTCGGCGCTTCCCAAACGGCGACTCGACAACGCCGAGCTGTGCGAAACGGTCGACACCTCCGATCAGTGGATCGTCGAGCGAACCGGAATCCGCACCCGCTACATCGCCGGTGACGGCGAGACGACCGCGACGCTGGCGGCGGAATCGGCCCGCAACGCGCTCGAACATGCGGGCATCGATGCAACCGAGATCGACCTGATCGTTCTCGCCACCGCGACCCCCGACCAGACCTTCCCGTCGTCGGCCACCAAGGTCCAGGCGATGCTCGGGATCCCCGACTGCGTCGCGTTCGACGTCCACGCAGTGTGCACCGGCTTCCTCTACGCACTCAGTGTCGCCGACTCGATGCTGCGTTCGGACAACGGCACCAAGGCGCTGGTGATCGGCTCTGAGACGTTCAGCCGGATCCTCGACTGGGAGGACCGGGCGACCTGCGTCCTGTTCGGCGACGGAGCCGGCGCGCTGGTCCTCGGGACCGAGGAGGGCGAGCGCGGAATCCTGGCGACCAAGCTTCATGCCGACGGTCGCCACAACGACCTGCTGTTCGTCGATGGTGGCCCGTCCACCACCGGCACGGTTGGCAAGCTCAGGATGAAGGGCCGCGAGGTCTTCCGCCATGCGGTCATCAACCTTGCCGACGTGCTGACCGAGGTGCTGGGCGAGGCCGGGCTCACGTCCGCGGACGTCGACTGGATCGTCCCCCACCAGGCGAACGCCCGGATTCTCGACGCGACGGCAAAAAAGCTCGGAGTCTCGACCGACAAGATCGTCGTCACCGTCGACCAGCACGCCAACACATCGGCTGCGTCGGTTCCGCTGGCCTTGGACACTGCCGTTCGGGACGGCCGGATCAAGCGCGGCGACCTCATCGTCCTGGAAGCGATGGGCGGTGGATTTACCTGGGGCGCGGCGGCGCTCAGGTATTGATAAATCTCGAAAATTAAGGGAAATGTCGAATTGCCGACACGGCGGGTTTCAGTTAGGTTGATGTTTATTGGCGGCCGGGGGCGCGCCGCTCAACGCGGGAGAAGAACATGGCGGATCTTGGGATAGCCCGGTTGGGTAAGGAAGCGGGCGTCGGAGGAACCTTGACCCGCGCCGACCTCGCCGATGTCGCCCATCGCAAGCTCGGCCTGTCCCGCGCTGAGTCGGCCAATGTGGTGGAACGCGTGCTTCACCACATGTGCCATTCGCTCGCCGTCGGCAAGAACGTGAAGATCTCCGGCTTCGGCAGCTTCATCCTTCGTGACAAGGGCCAGCGCGTCGGCCGCAATCCCAAGACCGGCGTTGAGGTGCCGATCGCCCCGCGCCGGGTGATGACCTTCCGCGCCAGCCAGATCATGCGCGACAGGATCGCAAAATAGAATCTGAGATGGCGACAGCCGAAAAGGCAGCCGGCGCGTTCAAGACGATCGGCGAGCTTTCGCAGGAGTTGGGGGTCGCCCAGCACATCCTGCGCTACTGGGAAACCAAGTTCCCGCAGCTGAAGCCGCTGCAGCGCGCCGGCAATCGCCGGTATTACCGCCCCGCCGACGTCGACCTGGCGCGCCGGATCCACCGGCTGCTCAGCCAGGACGGCTACACCGTCCGCGGGGTTCAGAAGCTGCTTCGCGACCGCATGGGCTCGTCCGAGAGCCCGCCGGCGACGACTCCCGCGGCGGCGGCGGCGCAGCCGGTCCCGTCGACCGCCCCGGAGCAGCCGAGCGGCGGAGTCGAGGTGACGCGCCTAGTCGCGTTACGCGATCGGCTCGCCCGCGCGCTCGACGAATAGCTCGCTGCTCGACGCAGCTGCGTGGAGCCGCGACTGCGTGACCCGTTCGATCGCAATGTCCAGCGGTACCCGCCGAACCCGCGCCGCCGGCGGAAACGCGGACAGCAGCCGCGACGGCAGCGCCGCCGAAAGGATGACAAAGATACCGTGATCCTCGTTGCGGCGAATCAGGCGCCCGAACGCCTGCGCCAGCCGCGCCCGAACGACTCGATCGTCGTACAGGCTGCCGCCGCCGGCCATCCGCCGCGCGGCGTGAAGCACCGTCGGCCGCGGCCAAGGCACCCGCTCCATCACCACCAGCCGAAGCGAATTGCCCGGCACATCGACCCCGTCGCGAAGCGCGTCGGTGCCGAGCAGCGACGTGCTTGGGTCGTCGCGGAAGATATCGACCAGCGTCCCGGCGTCGATCGGGTCGACGTGCTGGGCGAGCAACGGCAGGCCGGCGCGGGCAAGGCGGTCGGCGATTCGCGCGTGTACGGCCTTCAATCGCTGGATCGCGGTGAACAAGCCGAGCGCTCCGCCACCCGCGGCCTCGATCAGCCGCGCATAGGCGCCGGCCAGCGCCGCCGGGTCGCCCTGCTTGACGTCCGTGACGATCAGCACTTCCGAGCAGGCTCCATAATCGAACGGGCTCTCCGCCTCGAAGTGCGCGGGCGCGCGCGGCAGATGGAGTGCTCCGGTCCGCGCTTCCGCCGCCGGCCAGCCGTCGCCTCCGCGCAGGGTGGCCGAGGTGACCAGCACCCCATCGGCTTGGCCCATCACTGCTCCAGCCAGCGGGCGCGTCGGGTCGAGCCAGCGACGATGGATTGCGACGTCATATTCGCGGCCCTCGGCTCGCTCGATCGCCAGCCAGTCGACGAAATTCGGATCGGCCGAGCCACCGACCCGGCCCAAGAGCGCGATCCAGGCGGCCAGCGTCTCGCGCCTCCAGGCGAGCCCGCGAATCGCGCCCTCGACCCGCGCTCGCGCCTGGCTGTCGAGCCAGTCGGGCGCATCCTCGAGCACCGCCTCGAGCCGCCGGGCGAGCGCCGCCAGCGGCTTTTGCAGCGCTTCCAGGGTCTCCAGCGCCGCCGCGGCTGCGGCGACCAATTGTCCGTCGGGCTCGGCGAGCTCGGTTTCGAGACCGTAGCCGGCCTCCTGCGCCTTGGCGCGCGCGTAGACCGTGCCCCGGACCTCGGCGAGCAGGGCCTCGACGGATCCGAAAGGATCGCCTTCCGCAACCCTCGCCAGCCAGCCGTCGGACGGCAGCGCCCGCGCCGCCTCGATCGCCGCCTCCAGCGCCTGGCCGCCTTCCTCGTCGTACGAGGCGACGTCCATCAGCCGCGCCGCAAGCCCTCGCCGCCGTCCCCGCGAGCCGCCCTCCGGCCCGACGATCCAGCGTCGCAGCTCGATCGCTTCCTGGCCTCCGAACGCGACTGCGAACGTCGAATCGGCGGCTTCGAACAGATGGTGCCCTTCGTCGAACAGGATTCGCGAGGGCGCGCTCTCCCGGGCCCGGGCGGCGTTGATCATCACCAGCGCATGGTTGGCGATGACGATGTCGGCCTCGCGCCCGGCCCGTTCGGCCCGCTCGATGAAACAGCGGCGATAATGCGGGCAGCCGGCGTAAACGCACTCGCCGCGCCGGTCGGTCAGAGCGGCCGAGCCGGCGCGGCGGAACAGGCTCGGCAGCCAGCCCGGAAGATCGCCGCCGACCATGTCGCCGTCGCGCGTGTAGGCGGCCCAGCGGCCGACCAGATGGGCGAGGATCGCGGCGCGCCCGGCGAACGCGCCCTGCATCGCGTCCTCGAGGTTGAGCAGGCACAGATAATTCTCTCGGCCCTTGCGGATCACGATCTTTTTCGAGCGCTCGACGGGATCGCCGAACAGCCGCGAACCCTCGGCATCGAGCTGGCGCTGCAGCGCCTTGGTGAAGGTCGATACCCAGACGGTCCCACCCGATGCCTCCGCCCACAGCGAAGCCGGGGCAAGGTAAGCGAGCGTCTTGCCGATGCCGGTTCCGGCTTCGGCGAGCAGCATGTTGGGCGATCCCTCGCCGGGCTTGGGGGCGAACACCGAGGTGACCGCGGCGGCCATCGCCCGCTGCCCCTCGCGCGGCTCGGACGCTGCACCGGTTAGCTTATCGAGCTTTGCCTGCGCGGCCGCCGGATCGATCGAGACGGTGCGCGGCGGCGGCGGGTCGGCGGCTTCTTCCCACTGGGCGAGGCGCGAGAACAGCATCCGCTCGCCGCGCTCGGGCTGCTCGAGCCGCGCGGAGATCAGCGGCGCCCAGCCCCATCCGAGCCGCGCCAGGGTCGCGTTCGCGGTCCAGGCGCCCTCGCGCTCCGGCCACCGATCGTCCTTGAGAGTGGCGAGCAGCTTCGCCGCCATCGCCGGCAGCAAGGCGGCGGCTTCGGACTCGCCGGCCGGCGGCTCCAGCCCGAGCGCCCGGCTGAGCCCGGCCGCCGTCGGCTCCGCAAAGCGGGCGGGATGGATGAAGGCGAACAGCTCGAGCAGGTCGAGGCCGGACAAATCGGGGTAGCCGAGCCGCTGCCCGATCAGCGGGGCGTTGAGGATGATGTGCGGAGTCTCGGCCGCGCGCGCGATCGCTTCGCCGCGCCCAACTTCTCGTACCAAGGGCGCTTCCCGAAGCTCGCCGTCGGGGCCGCACAGCCAGATGCCCGCATGGGTTGCGTGGAGCGCAGGAAGAGGCAAAGGAGCGGCCATATCGCGACCTTGGCGGCATGAGAACAGAAGAGCAACGGAATTGGACTCAGAAACCCTCCGATCCACCGCGATGCAATCAAAGGCCTGGCCCTATGAGGAAGCCCGCAAGCTGCTCAAGCGCTGGCCGGAGGGGAAACCCGAGCCGATGCTGTTCGAAACCGGCTACGGCCCGTCGGGACTGCCGCACATCGGCACGTTCAACGAGGTGCTTCGAACGACCTTCGTCCGCAACGCTTTCCACGAGCTGACCGGGCAGCCGACGCGGCTGGTCGCGTTCAGCGACGACATGGACGGGCTTCGCAAGGTGCCGGACAATTTGCCCAACCCGGAAATGCTTGCCGAGCATCTCGGACGGCCGCTGTCTCGGATTCCCGATCCGTTCGGCAAGCACGAGAGCTTCGCTCACCACAACAATGCGATGCTCCGCCATTTCCTCGACCGCTTCGGTTTCGATTACGAGTTCCTCTCGGCGACCGACTGCTATTCGAGCGGCCGGTTCGACGCGGGAATCCGCAACGTGCTGCGCAATTGGGATGCAGTGCTGGAAGTGATGCTTCCGACCCTGCGCGAGGAGCGGCGGCAGACCTATTCCCCCATCCTGCCGGTCTCGCCGGCCAGCGGGCGGGTGCTGCAGGTGCCGGTCGAGGTGGTCGATGCCGAGGCCGGAACCATTGCCTTCGACGACGAGGAGGGCGGACGAATCACCCAGTCGGCGCTCGGCGGAATGGCCAAGCTGCAGTGGAAAGTCGACTGGGCGGCGCGCTGGGTCGAGCTCGGGGTCGATTACGAGATGTCGGGCAAAGACCTGATCGAGTCGGTGGTCCAGTCGGGCAGGATCGCGCGGATCCTCGGCGGCAAGCCGCCCGAGGGCTTCAACTTCGAAATGTTCCTCGACGAGAACGGCGAGAAGATCTCCAAGTCGAAGGGCAACGGCCTCAGCCTCGAGCAATGGCTGCGCTACGGGAGCGAGGAGAGCCTCGCCTTTTTCATCTACCGCGAGCCGAAAAAGGCGAAGAGCCTGCACCTCGGCGTGATTCCGCGAGCGGTCGACGAATATTGGCAGTTCCGCGGCAATTATGCCGAGCAGCCGATCGAGCAGAAACTCGGCAACCCGGTCCATCACATCCACTCGGGCGAGGTTCCCGGCGGCACTCTGCCGCTGACCTACGGGCTGCTGCTCAATCTCGTCAGCCTGCCGGGCTGCGGCGACAAGGACACGGCGTGGAAATTCGTCCAGCGCTACGCGCCGGGGACCTCACCCGAGAGCCACCCGGAGCTCGACGAGCTGATCGGCCTCGCGGTCAATTACGCGCGCGATTTCGTCGCTCCCACCCTCAAGCGCCGGCCGCCGACGGAAATGGAAGCGGCGGCGCTGCGCGAGCTCGATCAGGGCCTCGCGCAGCTGCCCGCCGACGCGGAGCCCGAGACGATCCAGCATCTGGTGTTCGAAGTCGGCAAGCGCCATCCGTTCGACAGCCTGCGCGACTGGTTCCAGGCGCTGTACGAAACCCTGCTCGGCTCGAGCCAGGGCCCGCGCATGGGCAGCTTCATCGCCCTCTACGGAGTCGACAACAGCCGCCGTCTGATCGCCGAGGCGTTAGCCAGCGGCGGCTGAAGAGTTCCTAATGTCCGTTTTCGACCCAAAGCGGACATTGGGGCACTTGCGGAGCTCGCGCGATACCCTCATCTCCTACTTCACCCATCTACGCCATTTCGCCGCGGAAGCTTGATTATGGAGATCAGACTGCCCGCTCCCGTAAATGTGCGACTGCTTGCGACGGCAGCATGGGTGGAAGGCGGACATTCCTTTTCCGTGGTAAGAAGGTTCGCGCCCGCCGTCATCGCCCAGGTGGCGCCAGAATGCCGCCGGCATTCCTGCCGTCGGCGTCGAGTGCGGCCGACATTGTCACCTCGCCCTTGGCAAACACCAGGTTGTAGACGTCGTCGCCCCTCGGGCCACGCCCGCGGAAAGTCACCGACTTCAGCTCGCCCATCGAGCTGAACATGGGATGTGTCATGGGCAGGTCCCGGCGGACGACTTCGGCGAACTGTGGAGAGAGCTTGGCGTAGTCGGGCGAGCCGCTCGCCAGTCCGGCGACAAGTCTCCGCAGGGCGGCCTCGGTGCCGGCGGTCGGCCCCGAGCCGGTGGCAAGAACCTGTACTCCCGGCGCTCCCTCAGGTCGGAGGATACCCCCGGCCATCCTGCCGTCGGCGTCGAGTCTGGCCGACA
>NZ_JACCSU010000005.1 GCF_013812825.1 Sphingomonas sp.
CGTCGGACGTGCGCGGCCCCGGGACCGGCGCCGGCGGCACTGGCACCGGCACTGGCACCGGGTCGGGCGCAGGGGCGGGCGGCGGCGGAGGCGGCGGAGAGGCGACCCGGCCGACCATCATTCGCGGAATTGAGGGGCGAGACTATCCGCCACAGATCCGGCGCCGATGGCCGCGCGGCGGCGCCATCTTCCTGCGGCTGAGAATCGAGCCGAACGGGCGCCCAAGCCAGTGCGACGTGATGCGCTCTTACGGCGATCCCGTGGCCGACCAGTGGACGTGCAGCCTGATCATGGACCGCGGCGTCTTTCGGCCTGCGACCAATGCGCGCGGGCAGCCGGTCGCCGCCTGGTACGGCTACGTCC
Organism: Sphingomonas sp.; assembly: GCF_013812825.1. Lineage (GTDB taxonomy): Bacteria > Pseudomonadota > Alphaproteobacteria > Sphingomonadales > Sphingomonadaceae > Sphingomicrobium. The sequence goes on from NZ_JACCSU010000005.1 coordinate 364, forward strand.
AGCGAGAAAGGGACCGCTGAGGAAGGGCGCTCGCCATTTGTCGGCGCTGTGCGTAGAGCCGCGCTTCAGGAGGGCCGAATGATTGAAGCGGAATGGTGGGAATATGACAGCGTCGAGGAAATGGCCGACGCGGTCGCCGGCGACGTCGGCTTCATCGTCGAAAGCGCATTGGACGCCCGCGACTCGGCGCTGATCGCGCTTCCGGGCGGCACGACGCCCAGGCCGATCTATCCGAAGATCGCCGAGCGCCAGCTGTCGTGGAAGCGGGTGACGATCATCCCGACCGACGACCGGCTGGCGCCGCTCGACAGCGACTTGAGCAACATCCGAGCGATCGCTCAGACGTTCCTGCCCACTGGCGCCCGGGTGTTCCCGATCGCGACCACCATCGAGGACCATAAGCTCGCCGGCAACGCGGCCGATGCGCGGCTCCAGGATCTGTCGTGGCCGCCCGACCTGGTCTGGCTCGGGATCGGCGCCGACGGCCACACCGCCTCGATCTTCGAAGGCCCCGACATGCAGGACGCGCTCGATGCGCCCAAGGCGCGCCGAGCGGTCGGGGTGATGCCCGATCCGATGCCGCAGGACGCCCCGGTGCCGAGGGTCACCCTGACCCGCGCGGCGATCCTCTCGGCGCGGACGCTGCTGATCACTATCACCGGATCGGAAAAGCGCTCGCTTCTGGAGCAGGCGATCGCCGATGGGCACAGCTCGAAGCTGCCGATCGGACGCGTGCTCGCCGAGGCGGAGCAGCCGATCGATATCCATTGGTGCGCCTAGACCGAGTAGCGGCGCCTCAACCCTTTTCTAACCCTTGCCTGCCACAAGGCGGGCAATGGCTGAAATTTTCTCCACGCTTGGGGCGCTGCTGCTCAAGATCGGGATCGTTGCGCTCGTCGCCAACGAGGTCCGCGGCTTTATCCTCGCCGCGCCCGTGCTCTACGGCATGTATCTGTCGGGTGGGACGGTCATGGCGCTGTGGATCGGCTTCTGCTCGCTGGCCGGCATCTTTCTCTCGGTTGCCGCGCCGCTGTTCGTCGCCAAGAAGCTCAAGCTGCTGCCCAGCCGCGCCTGAGGCCGCGCCCGGCTTCAAACCTCTTCCAGGGGCTTGCCGCGCGTTTCCTCGAGGAACAGCGCAGCCACCACCACCGACAGGCCGGTAAAGAAGATCGGGTACCACAGGCTCGCGTAGATATCGCCGGTGATCGCCACCAGCGCGAAGCTGGTCACCGGCAGGAAGCCGCCGACCCAGCCGGTCCCGACATGGTAGGGCAGCGACATCGCCGTGTAGCGCACACGCGTCGGGAACATTTCGACCAAGGCGGCGGCCTGCGGCCCGTAGAGCGCCGTCGCGGCGACGACGAACAGCAGCAGCACGGTGATCAGCAGTGGGTAGTTGATGCCCCGCGGCTCGGCCTTGGCCGGGTAGCCGGCTGCCGACAGCAGGCCAGCCAGTCGCTCGGAGGTCGTCGCCTTCAACGCCTTCAGCGCGTCGCCGGACAGACCCGCTCCCGTCGCGACGGGGATGCTGCGGTCGCCGGCGATGATGCTGGTCGAGCCCCCGTCCATGCGCGCCGTCGCATAGGAGATGCCGCGAGCCACCAGCAGGCTCTTGGCGATGTCGCAGGCGCTGTCGAAGCGTCGCGTGCCGGCGGGATCGAACTGCACCGAGCAGGTCTGCGGGTTCGTGGCGACCACCACCGGCGTGGTTAGCTGCGCCTGGACCAGTGCCGGGTTGGTGGCCCGGGCGATCAGGTGGAACCCCGGATAGTAGAGCACCAGAGCGAGCAGCATTCCGGCGAGCAGCACCGGCTTTCGCCCGACGCGGTCGCTGAGCCAGCCGAAGAAGACGTAGAGCGGCGCGCTGACGACGGTCATGATGATCAGCAGCATGTTGACCGTCGGCTCGTCGAGGCCAAGCGAGCGACCGAGGAACACCTGCATGTAGAAGAAGGTCGCGTACCAAACCGCACCCTGCGCGCACATGATGCCGAAGAAGGCGATCAGCACGCGCTTGAGATTCTCGCGCTGGCCGAACGCTTCGCGAAGCGGCGTCCGGCACACCTCGCCATCCTCCTTGAGCTTGGCAAAGGCCGGGCTTTCGGAAAGCTTGACGCGCATCCAGACCGAAATCCCGAGCAGGATCAGCGATACCAGGAACGGGACACGCCAGCCCCAGCTCAGGAACGCCTCCTCGCCGATCGCGGTGCGGGTCGCGAGGATCACCAGCAGCGCGGCGAGCAAGCCGAACGAGGCCGAGGACTGGATCCAGCCGGTGGCCGCGCCGCGCTGGCGATTGGACGAATGCTCGGCGACATAGATGGCCGCCCCGCCATATTCCCCGCCCAGCGCAACCCCCTGCAATATCCGCAGGAAGATGAGCAGCACCGGCGAGAGGATGCCGGCGCTCTCGTAGGTCGGCAAAAGGCCGATCGCGAAGGTCGCTCCGCCCATGATCGAAACCGTGGCGAGGAATGCGCCCTTGCGGCCCAGCCGGTCGCCGATCACCCCGAAGATGAGCGCGCCCAGCGGCCGGAAGGCGAAACCGGCGGCGAACAGGCCCAATGCGGCGATCAGCGCGGCGGTCGGATCGAGGCCGGCAAAGAACACCTTGGAGATGGTCTGGGCGAGTGCGCCGAAAATGAAGAAGTCGTACCATTCGAACGCGGTTCCGGCCGACGAGGCGACCACCACCCGCTTCATCGACCACGGCCTGTGCTCAGCCACTCGACGCTCCCCCAGATCGCACCGTTAGCGCTCGCTTAGGGTTAGCGGCTGCATTCGTGCGCGCAAGCGGCGGCTAGGCGAGCTCGCGATTGCCGGCCAGCAGCGCCTCGACCACGCCCGGGTCGGCGAGCGTCGAGGTGTCGCCGAAGCCGCTGGTCTCGCCCTCGGCGATCTTCCTCAGGATGCGCCGCATGATCTTGCCCGACCGAGTCTTGGGAAGCGCCGGGGCGAACTGGATTCGCTCGGGCGCCGCCAGAGCGCCGATCTCGCGCCGGACCTGCTGGCCCAATTCCCGCCTCAGCTCGTCGTCGCCGGCCTGGCCGGCGTTCAACGTCACGTAGGCGTGGATGCCCTGGCCTTTGATCTCGTGCGGGAAGGCGACCACCGCGGCTTCGGCCACCAGCGGGTGAGCGACCAGCGCGCTTTCGACCTCGGCGGTGCCGATGCGGTGGCCGGAAACGTTGATCACGTCGTCGACCCGGCCCGTGATCCAGTAATAGCCGTCCTCGTCGCGGCGGCAGCCGTCGCCGGTGAAGTAGCGCCCGGGGTAGGTGGTGAAATAGGTTGCGAAAAAGCGGTCGTGGTCGCCCCAAACGGTTCGCATCTGCCCCGGCCAGCTGGCGGCGATGCACAGATTGCCGCTCGCGGCTCCAGCCAGCTCCCGGCCTTCCGCGTCGACCAGCAGCGGCTTGATTCCCGGCAGCGGCTTGGTCGCCGATCCCGGTTTCATTGGAGTCGCTCCCGGGAACGGCGCGATCAGGATTCCGCCGGTCTCGGTCTGCCACCAGGTGTCGGTGACCGGGCAGCGGCCGTCGCCGACCACCCGCCAATACCATTCCCACGCTTCCGGGTTGATCGGCTCGCCGACGGTGCCGAGCAGCCGCAGCGATTGGCGCGAGTGGCGCTTCACGGGCTCGTCGCCCTCGCGCATCAGCGCCCGGATCGCGGTCGGCGCGGTGTAGAAGATGGTCACCCCGAGCCGGTCGACGGTTTCCCACAAGCGGCCGAAGTCGGGATAATTGGGCACTCCGTCGAACATCACGCTGGTCGCGCCGTTGATCAGCGGCCCGTAGACGACATAGCTGTGGCCAGTGATCCAGCCGACGTCGGCCGTGCACCAGTATATGTCGTCGTCGCCGGCACCGAAGATCCAGTCGAAGGTGGTCGCCGCCCACACGCCATAGCCGCCGGTGGTGTGGACCACCCCCTTTGGCTGGCCGGTCGATCCCGACGTGTAGAGGATGAACAACGGGTCCTCGGCGTTCATCGCCGCGGGTTCGCACTCGATCGGGAGCTTGTCGCGCACGTCGGAATAAGAGACGTCGCGACCCTCCTTCATCGGCACATCGGCGCCGGTGCGGGTGACGACGATCACCGTCTCGACGTCGCGCCTGGCGAGCGCGGTGTCGACATTGGCCTTGAGCGGAATCCTCTTTCCGGCGCGCACGCCCTCGTCGGCGGTGATCACCGCGCAGGCGTCGCAGTCGGCGATTCGGCCGGCGAGGCTGTCGGGCGAAAAGCCGCCGAACACGACCGAGTGAATCGCCCCGATCCGGGCGCAGGCGAGCATCGCCGCCGCCGCCTCGGGGATCATCGGCATGTAGATCATCACCCGGTCGCCGCGCCTGATCCCGCGGTCCTTGAGCAGATTCGCCATCCGGCAGGTCTCGGCGTGCAGCTCGCGGTAGGTGAGTGTCCGCCCGGTGCCTGGCTCGTCGGGCTCGAAGATCAGCGCAATCCGGTCGCCGCGCTCGGCGAGGTGGCGGTCGAGGCAATTGACCGACAGGTTGAGCTTGCCGTCGCCATACCAGCGAATGCCGAAATCGGCCTCGTCGAACGACCAGCGGCCGGCTTCAGTTGGGAAGCGGGACCAGTCGAGCCGCCGCGCCTGGTCGAGCCAGAAGGCGTCCGTTTCATGATCCGCCCGCCGGTGCATCTCCGCGAGTTCATCGGGCCCGATCTTCGCTTTGAAACCGTCCGGGACTGGGTGCACGGCTTCGGCCATTGCAAAAGGACTCCTAACCCGCTCGTGCGAGAACGCGCTGCGCCTGCAGGAGATGCGGGCGATCGACCATCTTGCCGCCGACCGACAGCACTCCCGAGTCGGGCTCCGCCTCGAACGCTGCGACAATCGCCCGGGCGTGAGCGATCTCGGCTTTGGATGGGGAGAAAGCGGCGTTGATGATCGCCACCTGGTCGGGGTGGATGGCAAGCTTGCCGTTGAACCCCTCGCTCCGCGCCGCTTCGGCCTCCGCTCGCAGGCCCTGCTCGTCCCTGAAGTCGGCGAACACCCCGTCGACCGCCTGCACGCCGGCGGCAGCCGCGGCGACCAGGCACAGGGAGCGCGCAAGCTTGTAGGTGAAGCTGAGCTCGCCGGCGGCATCATATTTGGACGACGCACCGAGCGCCGCCGACAAGTCTTCGGCGCCCCAGCTCATGGCGGCCAGCGGCGATTTCGGGTCGCGGTAGGACAGCATCCCGAACAGGCTCGCCGGAGTCTCGGTGACGATTGCATGGACCGGCAAATTCCCGGTGCGATGCGCAAGCTGGGCGACATCGGCTCCGCTTTCGGCCTTGGGCAGGACGATCCCTTCGAAATCGGCCGAAGCGAACAAGCCCAGGTCTGCCTTCAGATATTCGCTGCCGAGCGGGTTGATGCGCACCCACCAATGCGGTCCGCCGGAACGCGCGGGCAGCGACTTCAAAATCTCGCGCGCCGCTGCTTTTCGGGCCGGAGCGACGCTGTCCTCGAGGTCGAAGATCACCGCGTCGGCCTCGCTCGCCAGCGCGCGCGCGATCTTCTTCTCGCTGTCGGCGGGAACGAACAGCCAGCTGCGCGGGTGGGCCTTCATTGCGGTTTCGTCAGCAGCATCGCGGTGCGAGTGCACTCGCACACCAGCTCACCGCGCTGGTTGAAGCTGCGGTGCGCCCAGGTGACGATGCCGGCGTTCGGCCGCGACCTGCTGGGCCGTACCTCCAGGCACTCCGTCTCGCTCCGAAGTGTATCGCCGGCGAACACCGGGTTGGGGAAGACGAGCTTGTCGTAGCCCAGATTGGCGACCAGCGTTCCAAGCGTCGTGTCTGTGACGCTGACTCCGACCATCAGCCCGAACGTGTAGATCGAATTGACCAGCGGCTTGCCGAATTCCGACTGGGCGGCGACTTCGTGGTCGAGGTGCATCGGCTGCGGATTGTGGGTCAGCGCCGAGATCAGCACATTGTCGGTTTCAGTGACGGTCCGCGTGACCGAATGGGCAATCCGGTCGCCGACCTGCCATTCGTCGAAATAGCGTCCTGGCATGGCGGGCTCCCTAGGCTTTTGCCGCTTCGCGCGCCAGCAGCAGTTCGGCGACCCCCTCGGTGATCGCTTCCTGGTCGAGCCGGTAGGCGGCGTAGAGGTCGGGCAGGCTGCCGGTCTGGCCGAAGCGCTCGACTCCCAGCGGGGCGACGCGCTGGCCGAGGACTCCGCCGAGCCACGACAGGGCGGCCGGGGCGGCGTCGGCGATGGTCACCAGCCCGGCTCCCGGGGCGAGCGCGGATAGGAGTGTCTCGACATTGCTCGGCTCGCGCTTGCCGCCCCAGCGCTCGGCCTGCGCGCGAGTCCAGCCGCGGTGAAGCAGGTCGGGCGAGGTGACCGCCAGCAGTCCAAGGCCGGGGAGGTCGGAGCGAAGCTCGTCCCAGGCGGCGAGCGCCTCGGGCATCACCGCGCCCATCGCGACGATCGCCGCTTCGGCGCCGGGCTCGGGGGGCCGCAGCCAGTAGCCGCCGTTCAGGGCGCCGTCGCGCCAGCCCTCATCAGGTCGCTCGAGCTGGGCAATCGAGCGCGTCGACAGCCGGAAATAGCTGCTCTCCCCTTCGGGGTCGTCGATCAGCCGGAACGCGTGCTCGAGCATCGCCGCGAGCTCGTCGGCGTAGGCCGGCTCGTAGTGGCGCAGCCCCGGCTGGCCGAGCGCGATCAGCGGCGGGTTGATCGACTGGTGCGCGCCGCCTTCGGGACCCAGCGTGATTCCGCTCGGGGTCGCAACGAGGATGAAGCGCGCATCCTGGTAGCAGGCGTAATTGAGGGCATCGAGGCCGCGGGCGATGAACGGATCGTAGAGCGTGCCGATCGGGAACAGCCGCTGGCCGAACAGATCGCCGGACAGGCCCGCCGCGGCGAGCATCAGGAACAGATTGTTTTCGGCGATCCCGAGCTCGATATGCTGGCCGCTGCTTGTCGCCGACCATTTTTGCGCAGAGGCAATCTTTGCCTTGGCGAAGACATCCGGGAGTTCGCGCCTTCGGAACAGGCCGCGCTGGTTGACCCAAGCGCCGAGATTGGTCGAGACGGTTACGTCGGGCGAAGTGGTGACGATGCGGTCGGCCAGTGGCCCGCCTGCGCGGCTGAGGTCGTTCAAGATTCGGCCGAACGCCGCCTGGATTGATTGCTCGTCGCCGGTGGGCGCCGGAATCGCGGGCACCCGCACCGAGCCGAACGACCGCGGCCGCTTGTCGAGCGCCACCCGGCACTTTTCGAGAACCGCCTCGACCGCCGGCCGCGCGTTCGCGCCGACTCCTTCGAGCGGCTCCCACTCGCGCCCCTCGGCGACTCCCATTGCCTCGCGCAGCGCGGCCATCTGGGTTGGGTTCATCAGCCCGGCGTGGTTGTCCTTGTGGCCGGCGAACGGCAGCCCATAGCCCTTGATCGTCCAGGCGATGAACAGCGTCGGCACTTCGTCCCGCGCCGCCTCGAACGCCTCGACCAGGCTCTCCATGCAGTGTCCGCCGAGATCGGTGAACAAGGCAGCGACAGCGTTGTCGTCATGGGCCTTGAGGAACGCGGCCGCACTCTTGCCGAGATCGGCCTCGATCCGCGACCGCCACGCCGCGCCGCCCTGGTAGTGGAGCGCCGACAGCTCGGCGTTCGACAGCCCGTCGAGCCACTCGGCCAGGCTCGGGTGCTTCTCCAGCGCCGCGGCGAGCGTCTTGCCGTAGCGCAGCTCGACCACCCGCCACCCGCAGCTTTTGAAGATCTCGTCGAAGCGCTCGAACATCCGGTCGGCGCTGGTCGCGTCGAGGCTCTGGCGGTTGTAGTCGACGATCCACCAGCAGTTGCGGATATCGTGCTTGTAGGCTTCGATCAGGGCTTCGTAGACATTGCCCTCGTCGAGCTCGGCGTCGCCGAGCAGGGCGACGAAGCGGCCGCGGTCGGCCTCGTCCAGCCAGCCGTGGGCGGTGAGGTAATCCTGCACCAGGCTCGCAAAGGCAGTGATCGCAACTCCGAGCCCGACCGAGCCGGTCGAGAAATCGACCGGGATCCGGTCCTTGGTTCGGCTCGGGTAGCTTTGCATCCCGCCGAAGCCGCGGAAGTTCTCGAGCTGCCCGCGCGATTGGCTGCCGAGCAGATAATGGATCGCGTGCAGCACCGGCCCCGCATGCGGCTTGACCGCCACCCGGTCGTTGGGCCCGAGCGCGTGGAAATAGAGCGCGGCCATGATCGCGGTCATCGACGTGCAGCTCGCCTGGTGCCCGCCGACCTTGAGCCCGTCGGGCGAGGGCCGGATGTGGTTGGCGTGGTGAATGGTCCAGGCGGACAGCCAGCGCAGCCGCTCCTCGAGGATCCGGAGCGCGTCGAGATCGGTGGTTGCCGGCTTGAGCATCGCCGCGACGCCTAGACGAGGCGGCCCGGCCCGCTCAAGCGGAGTCAGTCGTCCGAGGCGCCCGAGTAGGTGTCGATCGCATCGAAGATGTCGGAAATGGCGGCGGGCTCGTCTTGGCCGAGCTCGGGCTTCCACACGTCGAACAGCAGGATGATGCGCGTCTCGCCGCTCGGATTCTTCGCCTCATGCTCGAGGCTGTCGTCGAAAATCAGAAGCTCGCCTTCGCGCCATTCGCGCTTCTCGTTGCCGACTCGCAGCCAGCCTCCAGGCGGGACGATCAGCGGCAAATGGCAGATCAGCCGGCTATTGAGCATGCCATGGTGCGACGGGATGTGCGCGCCCGGCAGAAGGCGCGAAAACAGCACGGCCGGCGTACGATGGCCGATTCGGCTGATCGGGACCTTCTCCAACGCCGCCATGGTCTGCGGACAGCGGCGGGCGTTCTCCTCGACGACCTTGCCCTCCTTCCACAGATACAGCGCCGTCCAGCTTTCGTCGCCGTGAAGACCGTGAAAGTCGCGGTGCGGCCGGTCCTCCTCGACCTCGATGTAGGGACGGAAGTCGGCGCCATCGACGAGGAGCGCCTCCAACTCCGCCCGGATGATCGGGGTCTGAGCTTCCAGTTCTTGGGCCCAGTCGAACTCGTCGCGCTCCCAGAACTGCCGCTGGGCCAAATAGGGGTAGTAAAAGACGGATGGCTGCTGGGGGTAGATGCTCCGTTTGCCCTTCAGCATGTCCATCGCGTGGGTCAGTCGCTGCCTGCCAATCGGGTCGCTCACGCCTGCGCTTTCGACGGCGCGATCGAGCGCCTGCTCGAACTCGGATGCGCGCTGTTGGACGTAGGCCTGCGCCCGGCGCAGGTCGCTCATGGTCTGGGCGTCCACATATTGAACCGCGCGCGCCGCACCGAGCGCCGCATGGTAGAAGGACATCGCCGCTCGCGCGTCGCCCTCGCCAGCACGGGAATCGCCGCGCCCGAGCAGCTCTCGGATCTTCCCCGTCTCTGCTGCCGAGCTCATGCCGCTTCCGCCTTGTCCAGCTCGGCGTCAAAGCTCGCCTGCGCCCGGTGAATCTGCTCGACATGATCGAGCGCCCATTCGGTCAGCGCCGTGACCGGCTTCAAAAGCGAATGACCGAGCGCGGTGAGCTCATAATCGACGCGCGGCGGGATGGTCGGAGTGACGGTGCGTTTGACCAGGCCGTCGCGCTCGAGATTGCGCAAGGTGAGTGTCAACATGCGCTGCGACACGCTCGGGATTTCGCGCCGAAGCTCGTTGAAGCGTCTCGATCCATCGCCCAGAGTCGCGACGACGAGCACGGTCCATTTGTCGCCGATCCGTGAAAGCAGGGTGCTGATCGTCCGGCATACCGGATTGCTCGGGTCCTTCATTGTCGTCCTCCGGCCACATGAGTGTTCCCTCGCCACAATCTTGTTCGTCGGCCACAAAAGAGTGCGTTCTTGCGGCGGGGTTTGATGTGGTTACTTAGGGTGCCTCGGTAACAAATCCATACCTAGGAGGCAATAGTGACCATCTTGCACATCGACAGCAGCATCAACGGAGACAACAGCGCCAGCCGGGCGATCAGTCGATCCATCCTCGAACAGCTGCGCTCGACGAGCCCGCAGCCGCGGGTCATTCGGCGGGACCTGGTCGCCCAGCCGCTGCCGCACCTCACAATGGCTTCGTTCAACGACCAGGAAGTGCTCGAGGAATTCCTGGCGGCGGATACGCTCGTCATTGGTGCTCCGATGTATAATTTCACGCTGCCGACGCAGCTCAAGGCATGGCTCGACCGCATTCTCGTCGCCGGCAAGACGTTCCACTATACCGCCGACGGGCCGGAGGGGCTGGCTTCGGGCAAGCGCGTGATCGTCGCGCTGGCACGCGGCGGAATCTACAACGCGGGCTCGCCGGCCGCCGCGCTCGAGCATCTCGAAAGCTATTTGCGCGGCGTGTTCAACTTCATCGGCATCGAGCCGGAATTCGTCGCTGCCGACGGCCTCAACATGGGGACCGAGCAGCGCGAGGCCTCGATCAGCCAGGCGCTTGGGCAGACCGTCCGCCTCGCCGCCTAGCTGAGCAGTCGCAGCGGGTTTTCGATCAGCGCCTTCATCGCCTGGAGGAAGCTTGCCGCGTCCCAGCCATCGACGACTCGATGGTCGCAGGACAGCGACAGGTTCATCCGCTTGGCGACCTCGATCTCGCCGTCGATCACAACGACCTTCTCCTCCACCTTGTTGACGGCGATGATCGCCACCTCGGGCCGGTTGATCACCGGGGTCGAGGTGATCCCGCCCAGCGGCCCGAGGCTCGACAGGGTGATGGTCGAGCCGGTCAGCTCGTCGCGGCTCGCCTTGCCGCTGCGCGCCGCCTCGGCGAGACGCAGGATTTCGGATGCGAGCTGCCAGACGCTCATCCGCTCGGCATTGCGGATGACCGGCACCATCAGCCCGCCCTCCGTCTGGGTCGCCATGCCCAGGTGCACGGCGCCGTGCCGCATGAGTTCCATCGCGTCGTCGTTGAAGGTCGCGTTGAGCATCGGCCACTCCGCGATCGACTTGCCCATCGCGGTGATCAGGAAGGGGAGCAGAGTCAGCTTGGGGTTGTCGCCGCGGTCGCGGTTCATCATTGCCCGGGTGTCTTCGAGCGCGGTGACATCGAACTCCTCGACGAGCGTGAAGTGCGGGATCCGGCGCTTGGCCTCGGCCATGTTCTCGGCGATCTTGCGGCGCAGGCCGACGACCTTGATCGTCTCGTCCTGGCGGTGGGTTGTTCCCCGTCCGGATACGCTGCCGCCATTGTAAAGCAGGAAAGCGTCGAGGTCGGAGTGGCGCACCCGGTCGCCCGCGGTCTTCACTTGCGCGAGGTCGATGCCGAGATCGCGCGCCCGTTGGCGGACGGCCGGGGAGGCGAGGGTCTTTGGCTTTGAAGTCTCGCTCGTCCTGAGCGAAGTCGAAGGGCGTTGCCCGGTGGTCGGTGCCGACCGCCCTTCGACTTCGGCCTTCGGCCTTCGCTCAGGACGAACGGGTTCCTCTTTGTCTTCGACATCGACGCTGGGCATCGCCTCTTCCTGAGCCGGCGTCGGCCGCTCGGCGCCGTCGGCGATCGGCACTTCTGTTTTCGATTCTTCGGCGGCCCTGGCGCCATCGGTTTCGATCACCGCGAGCACCGAGCCGATCGGGATCTGATCGCCGACCTCGCCGGCCAGCTCGACGACCTTGCCGGCGACCGGCGTTTCCATCTCGACCGTCGCCTTGTCGGTCATCATGTCGGCGAGCTGCTGGTCTTCCTCGACCCGGTCGCCGACCTTGACGTGCCAGGCGACGATCTCCGCCTCGGCGATTCCTTCGCCGATGTCGGGCAGCTTGAACTCGTATCGCGCCATTAGTCGGACATCACTTTCTCAAGCGCTTTCTGCATGCGTTTCGGGCCGGGGAAATAGGCCCATTCGTAGGAATGCGGGTAGGGCGTGTCCCAGCCGGTGACCCGTTCGACCGGGCTTTCGAGATGGTAGAAGCAGCGCTCCTGCACCAGCGCGGCGAGTTCGGCCCCGAAGCCGCTGGTCCGCGGGGCTTCCTGGACCACCAGGCAGCGGCCGGTCTTCTCGACCGAAGCTTCGATCGCTGCGATGTCCAGCGGCACCAGAGTGCGCAGATCGATCACCTCGGCGTCGATGCCCTGCTCCTCGACGGCGGCCAGGGCGACGTGGACCATCGTCCCGTAAGCCAGCAGCGTCAGCGCTTCGCCCTTGCGGACCACGGCGGCCTTGCCGAGCGGCACGGTGTAATGACCGTCCGGCACCTCGCTCGCCGGGTGCTTGGCCCATGGCGTCACCGGCCGGTCGTGGTGGCCGTCGAAAGGGCCGTTGTAGATTCGCTTTGGCTCGAAGAAGATCACCGGGTCCGGGTCTTCGATCGCGGCGATCAGCAGGCCCTTGGCGTCGTGCGGCGTCGACGGAATGACCACCTTCAGCCCGGCGATGTGGGTAAACAGGCTCTCGGGGCTTTGGCTGTGGGTCTGGCCGCCGAAGATGCCGCCGCCATAGGGGCTGCGGATGACCATCGGCATCGCCCATTCGCCGGCGGTCCGGTAGCGAATCTTGGCGACCTCGCTGACGATCTGGTCGTAGCCCGGGTAGATGTAGTCGGCGAACTGGATCTCGACGACTGGCTTCAGGCCGTAAGCCGCCATGCCGACCGCCGTTGCGACGATCCCGCCTTCTGAGATCGGGGAATCGAACACCCGCGATGAGCCGAACTCGCGCTGCAGCCCTTCGGTGGCGCGGAATACGCCGCCGAAATAGCCGATGTCCTCACCGAACACGACGACATCGGGATCGCGCGCCATCATCACCTTGTGGGCGCTGTTGATCGCCTGGATCATGTTCATGTTCGGCACGGGGCTACTCGCCTTTGCTTTCGGCGAGCGCGGCGTCGCGCTGCTCGGCGATGTGCCACGGCATGTCGGCATAGACATCCTCGAACATGCTGCCGATATCGTCCTTGCCTTGCTGGGGCAGGATGCCGAGCTTCTCGGCTTCCTTTTGCGCGGCGCGGACGATCGCATCGCACTCGTCGGCCATCGCCGATTGCCGTTCCTCGTTCCATTCGCCGAGCGCGATCAAATGAGCCTTCAGCCGCTCGATCGGGTCGCCCAGCGGCCAAGCCTTGGACTCGTTGGTCGGCCGGTAGCCGGACGGGTCGTCGGAGGTCGAGTGACCCTCGGCACGGTAGGTGAAGAACTCGATCAAAGTCGGGCCGAGGTTCGTTCGCGCGCGCTCGGCAGCCCATCGAACCGCGGCACAAACCGCGAGCGCATCATTGCCATCGACGCGCAGCCCGGCGATTCCATAGCCGACCGCGCGCTGGGCGAACGTTGCGCGCTCGGCGCCGGCGATCCCGGAAAAGCTGGAAATCGCCCACTGGTTGTTCACCACCGCCAGCACGACGGGCACGTTGTACACCGCGGCGAAGGTCATCGCGGAGTGGAAGTCGCCTTCCGCGGTCGCGCCGTCGCCGATCCAGCCCATGGCGATGCGGCTGTCGCCCTTGATCGCCGAGGCCATCGCCCAGCCGACCGCCTGCGGGAATTGGGTGCCGAGATTGCCAGAGATCGAGAAGAAGCCGTGCGCCTTGTCCGAATACATGATCGGCAGCTGGCGGCCGTGCAGCTTGTCGCCCTTGTTCGAGTAGATCTGGCACATCATCTCGGTCAGCGGGTAGCCGCGCGCGACCAGCAGCCCCTGCTGCCGGTAAGTCGGGAAGTGCATGTCCTCGCGGTCGAGCGCGGCGGCGGCCGCGACCGCGATGGCCTCCTCGCCGGTGCACTTCATGTAGAAGCTGGTCTTGCCCTGCCGCTGGGCGCGGTACATGCGGTCATCGAAAATGCGCACCGTGACCATGTCGCGCAGCATCTTCTTCAGCGTGTCCGGGTCGAGCCTGGGGTCCCACGGACCGACCGCCCGGTGCTGCTCATCGAGCACGCGCAGGAGATGCGTCGTCAATCCATGCGTGTCCGCTGGGGCCACGGTGACGTCCGGTCGCGGCGCCTCGCCGGCGGCGGGGATCTGGAGGTGCGAGAAGTCCGGCGTGTCGCCGGGCCGGAACGGCGGTTCGGGCACGTGCAGCGCCAGCTTCGGCCGGTTCGGCTTCAGCTTCGAGGGATCTCGGTCGCTCATGCGTTGCTCATTCTGGAGCAGCGCTTAATCGCCCCGCGCGGGGTCGGCAACTGCGCGCCCGCGTTGACCTTTCTCGGCCCGCGAGGCTAGGGGCGCGGCAATGGCCGACCAGGTTCCAGAGCTGCCCGACCGGCTGTCGCTCGATCCGCGCAGCCCGTTCTTCAACCAGGAAGTGCTGAGCCGCGGCGTCGGCATCCGCTTCAACGGCCAGGAAAAGACCAACGTCGAGGAATATTGCGTTTCCGAAGGCTGGATCCGCGTCGCCGCCGGGCGCAGCCGCGACCGCTACGGCAACCCCATGACCATCAAGCTCAACGGCAAGGTCGAGCCCTATATCGAGGAGCCGGCTCAGCCGGCGGGCGGCGAGGGCGTCGCGTCCGAGGGATAGGACGGGTTCAGGCGTCCGCGCCGGCCATAGGCGTAAAGCTTCTTCGCCCCGTATCCGAGGGCGAGCACGGCGGCCAGAGGTCCGAGCCCACGCCGGGCGATGGCCGCAATGCCTAGGCCCATCAAGGCGCCCTTGGCGCCGCTGTTGCGGCCGGCGATCCGGTTGCCGATCCATGCGCCTGCAAGCTTGCCAAACATCGTCGTGTCCCTTCTCCAAAGAGTGCTTCAGCGAATCAAGCGCCGGGAGGCCAATGGGTTCCGTCGTTCGCGCCGCGCCGACTTGGTGCGTTTCGCCAAGTCTTGGTTGGTGAAACCTCCCAACCGGCTCCCCGGCAGCTGGTAACGGATCGCTTTTCGCGGTTTTCCGGGATTGGCACGCACCTTGAATTGAACCAGGCAGCGAACCGCGATGATGAGCGGTCGAAAAAAGGGAGATTTAGGAATGTCTGGTCGACCGAAGATTTCGCAGTCCGTGATTGCAGCGTTCGCAGCGCTGCTGATGAGCACGCTTGCCGTCGGCGCAGCCGTCGGCCCGGCGCAAGCCGTCGCCAGCCCGGTTGGTGTCGGCCTCCATGCTTGAGCTTGGACTGATCGAGGCCCGGGTGCCGACGCGCACCCCGCGCATGCCCGAGCGTGAGCCGCGGCCAACCGCCCGCTTCGCGCCGCTCGCAGCGCTGTTCAAGGGCCCGATCTTCTCCCGCACGCGGGACATTTTCGCGGCCAACATGACCGAGCTTCTCGATCGCTCGGAGGATCCGGCGCGGATGATCCGGATGATCATCCTCGAGATGGAGGAGACTTTGGTCGAGGTTCGAGCTTCGGCGGCGCGGGCGATCGCCGACGGCAAGGAGATGCGCCGGGCGTGGAAGCGTCTGGATGAACTGCAGGCCAGCTGGACCGAGAAGGCCGAGCTGGCCTTGTCCAAGGACCGCGAGGACCTGGCCAAGGCGGCCCTGATCGAGCGCCAGAAGGCCGCCGACATGGCCGAGGGCTTAAAGGCCGAGATCGCGGTCATCGACGACACGTTGAAGGGCTATGAGGCGGACATCGCCAAGCTCCAGGCCAAGCTTCGCGAGGCGCGCGCCCGGCAGAATGCGATCGCCGCCCGCTTCGAGAGCGCGGTGAGCCGGGCCAAGGCGCGCGAGATCATGAGCGGCAGCCGCACCGAGGACGCGTTCTCGCGCTTCGAGCTTCTCGAGCGCCGCGCCGACTTTGCCGAAGGACGGGCCGACGCGCTCGGAATGACCGGCCCCAAAAGCCTCGAGGAAGAGATCGCCGAATTGAAGGCGGCCGAAAAGGTCGACGCCGAACTGGAAGCCATGAAAGCCGCCCGAAACGCGGCGCAAGTTCAATAAAGAAGGGGAAGGGCAATGGCCCGCAAGACATATCGCTATTCACTCAATCGCCGGGACGCCAAGCTGGTCGGGGTCTGCTCGACGCTGGGCGAGCGGTTCGGGATCGACCCGACGTTCATCCGCGTCGGCTTCGTCGCCGCGGTGTTCCTCATCAGCTGGGAAGTGGCCCTTGTCACCTACGCCGCGCTCGGGATCTATTTCACGATCCAGCGCAAGCGCGAGGTCGACGGCAGTCCGCGCCGCAGCGAGTTCGACCGCATGGCCGATACGCCGAAGGTGCGCCCCACCGTCCACGCGATGCGCACCGAGCTCGACGCGACCGACCGCCGGCTGATGGCGATCGACGATCACCTTGCAACCCCGAACCATGAGCTGGCGCGCGAGATCGACGCGCTGCGGGAGGAGAAGTGATGGACCCGCTTTCTATTGGGCTGCTGGCCGCAGGCATTTTCGCGGCGCTTGCGACGGCGAGCTGGGCGGCGCTCAAGGGCTGGCAGGGCTGGCTCGAGCTGAAGCGGTTCGAGCTGACCCATGGTGCCGCCGACCACAATCTGCCGCCGGCCACCGGCCGAATCGAGATAGCCGACCTTCGCGAGAGGGTGCGCAAACTCGAAGCGATTGCCGCTGGGATCGACCTCTAAAAAAAGGGAATTATATACGAAACTAGACGGAGCGGGGTCTAATTTGGCTTCCGCTTCGGCTTCTTAATCTTCTTGTCCGCTGCCTTGAAAATCGCCTTGGCAATCTTCTCTGGCGATGCAGGAATGCGCTCAACCTTGTTCGTGATCGGTCGGCCCCTTGGCCGGGCTGGATTCTCTGCCATATCTAGATGCTCTTACTGTAGGGAAGCGATTTCACGTAACCCTCCATGAAGGCCAAGTCCGGCTCGCCCGCCGCGTCGACAGGAAGCCGGATGATCGACTCTTTCATCCGGCCAAGGTGCCACTTCCGCCCGTAGCTAAACCGGAATTTCTCGCGTCGGATTAGCGCGCAAATGAACATGGCGACATAAACGTTCATATCGAATTTCGGGTAGAGAACATTGATGTCATCCGAGGCCCAGAACGGTGCCGACTGGTAGAACGCCTCGCCGACGCTGCCATTATAGCTGACGGTGATGGTCCCGGCTTCGTGGTTCGGAGCGGCGCTGACATACTGCCGGTAGCCGTTGCCTGAATCTATCGCACCGATGAAGGGCGTTTCGCCTTCCTCCATGGCGCTTTTGGTGAGCCGTTGCCCTTTCTTGATGTCAAACAGGGCGTCGTAGCGAAATGGCTTCCAGCTATCGGGCGCGATTGGCGGCGTCGGAGTGCAACTCACGCCCGCATCCGCGCCCATGATTTGATTCAGATCGACAGCATTCACCCACAATGGAATTTCGTCGACGGTAGGCACCGGTAACGTCGGAAGCGTCTTATTGGCCTGTCGGCCGTAGTTATAGCGGAAGCGGTTCGACTTGATGCAGAGGCAGTAAAACAGGACTTGCTGTTTCGTCAGCGCGACCTTCGGGCGGAGAATCGCGACATCCCTTCCGCAGTAGAACTCGGCTTCCTGGATAAAGGTGGTTAGGACGCCGTTCCCGCCAAGCGCGCACGATATGTCTCCGGCGGGGGCGGATTCCAGATCGTCGATTGGTGCCACGTAGGCGGAGATGCCGTTGTGCCCCATTTGACGGGAGACGAACGCTACCCCCTCACTCGCCGAAACTATCTCAAGCGCGTTAAGCTCTAGCGAGTGCCCATAACGGACATCAAAAACCTCGGAGACGGGGCACGTCATCCCATTGTCTCCAGTGTGAGCCGGTGGATTGCATAGTCTCTGACGGTCTTCAGAAAATCGGCTTTTGTGATCTTGGAGTAGTCAGTCTCCATGTATGCTTCGGCGCACCATTCGTCGGTTGCTGACACCGGCTGAAGCACGCTCAACTCGGGCACCTTTTCGCGGTTCACATAGGCGTCCAGCCAGCGAGCCTTGATTTTCTCCCAACGGCCCTTGTTGACGCGGCCCATGTGCTTTGTCTTGCGGAAGCCGTCGTCCTTGAAATAGCCAAAGAAGGTTTTGAACCCTTTGGGATGAGGCTTGTGCGCGTCAAAAACCATGGCGCACGTGATGACGCCTACCGGGTGAAACAGATCGTCGGGCAAGGAAAAAACGCCCGTCAAAGTGTGGCTGGCAAGCAATCGCTCTCGAACGGCCACAGTCTTTGCGTTCGAAGACGTAACGCAGCTCATCTGGACGACCGCCGCGCATCTGCCGCCCGGCTGAAGGCATGCCAGCGCATTCTCGATGAACTCCAACTGTCCATCCTCGCCGACATCGTAGGGCGGGTTCAGGAACCCCACTGTCGGCTTCAGTGAACGCACCATATCAATGATGCCCTGAGCGAAAGAGTCGCCCTGATAGATGTGCGATTTTCCGTCGCCGCTCATCATCATGTTCGAGCATGCGAATGTGAACATGTCGGTTCGCCGCTCAATCCCGAGAAGCTGGTTTTCCTTGATCGCACGGCGCTTCTTCTGATCGGATCCCGCCAGCTCGAGCATTTGCTTCATCGCCGAAATCAGAAATCCGCCGCTGCCGCAGCAGGAATCATACACAACGTCGTTCACGTTGAGGTTCACCACATCGCAGAACAACTCGGTGATGTGTTGGGGCGTCAGAACCAAGCCTGTCTTCTTGTCCGTTCCCGCGTAGCGGATGAACTCTCGATAGAAGCGCCCAAGGACATCATAGCCCTTGTCGCCCATCGTGATGAGCGGAAGCACGGATTTTTCGAGCCGCTCGGTGATGTCGCGGAGCACATAATTGTCTTGCTGATCCGATGCCTTCTTCTTCTTGATCTGGGGCGACTTTGCGATCGAATGGTTTTTGATCTTCGCATACTCGCCGCTCATCGATGCGACGCGCTCGCTATCAATCTCGGCATCCTTGAGCACGTTGCCGATGCTCGTCACGATGAACTGGGCCAAGCGCTCAGGCGTCGGCTCCAGTTTTTTCGATGTCGCTTGCTCCTTGTAGGACGCCTTGAAAGCTGCGTTCTGAAGCGCGAGCAAAATCGCGCTCACCAAAGTGCAGCGCTCATATTCGACAATCGAATAGTCATTCAGCTCTTTGTTGAGCTCAATGGCAGTTTTCGTGATTTCCGCGGATTCGATGTTTTGAGCCTGAACCTCGCCTTTGAACCGGGTGATGTAGGAGAAAATGTCGAGAAGCTTCGGGTCTTCCTCACTGACCTCGGTGCTACCCATCTTCTGGTAGAACGAGGACAGCTTCAGCTTGCTGAGCGTGTCGCCGCTAACGGCCACCGAGATGACGTTGTATTCTTGGGCCAGGAATGCTGAATAATGGAGCGCGCCATCAACGGCGAATGAAGCCGGGTTCTGTCCATCGTCGCTCTGATGAAACTTCGCGTCGGCCTTGCACTCGACCACGATGATGTCATCCGGCAACGCCGGGAACGTGATGATGAACTCCGGCGAGCCGCGTTTTCCCGTCAGATTCTTTGATGCCTTGGTTAGACAGCGCTTCGCCTTGGCTACCGACGCCTTCTGCTCATCGAGTTTGATAGCGCTGAAAAGCGGATCGCTCTTGAAGTGGGCGCGGACGTAATCCTCTGTGATCCGTTCGTTACCCATGGTGGGCTACCAGATCGTCATACCGGAGCCGCTTTCCGTCCAGCCCCTTCGCCAGAAGCGTCATTTGGGCGATGGTGTCGAGATCGCGGACGTTGTGGCGACCCGCAAATTCAGTGACGTAGCGCGCAAGGTGCTTAGCACTCATTTGGTGGTAAGTGCCCTTGTAGCCTCTCTTGAGCATCGCCCAGAAGCTCTCGATGCCGTTCGTATGGGCCATGCCGTTTACGTATTCGCCGACACTGTGTCTTACGGAGCGGTGGCCGAACGAGGCTGACAAGCGACGATAGCCGCCGTGCTCATCTGTGAAGACAGTCGCGCCAGTCTCCACGTTTTCCAAGACAAACCCCTCAAGCGTTGCGGAGTCCGTCCCCGCAATTACGCTCGCCCGGATTTTTCCGCTGCGCTCCTTGGCCCCGATCACCGTCGATTTGCCGACGGTGCCCCTACCAGCCCTCAGTCGCTTGCCCCCGTGCTTGTTACGTTCTTTGCCGCCGACGTAGGTTTCGTCAACCTCGACCTCACCGGCCAGCTTGCCACCGCCGTCAATCCATCCCTGCCTGATTTTCTGTGCGAGCAGCCAAGCCGACTTCTGGGTGAGGCCCAAATCGCGGTGGAGCTTCATGCTCGACACGCCCTTGAGGTTCGTCGACATCAGATACATTGCGATCACCCACTTCTGAAGGGTGACCTTGCTGGACTGCATGACAGTGCCGGTCTTGACGCTGAAATATTCCCGGCACTCGCCGCAGTGATAGGGCATCGGGCGCTCATTCGGGACGGGTGAAGTTTTCACCGAGCCGCAGTGCGGGCAGTGGCGCTGCCCCTCGGGCCAGCGAATGTCCTCAAGCCACTTGCGACTCGACGCCTCATCCGGGAACATCTGGAAAAGCTGAATTACCGTTAGACCAGTGCGGTCACTTCTACCGGGGGCCTTATGCGACATTACCACTCTCCCTGTGTCTAATCATCTACCGTAAATCAGGCAGGGATGCAAGCGGTTTTGTCTAGTTTCGTATATAATTCCCTAAAAAAAAGCCGCTCGACGGCTCCCCAAGCGAAGCGGCGCGGTCCGGAACTCCCCCGTACCGGACCCTCTTTTTACGCAAGGCCTGCGGCGGAGCGACTGAAATCAGGCACGGATCGAGATTCAATTCATTTGCCTGTTATAATGTATCGCCTAAGGCGCGGCCCGAAACCTTCGGAGTCCGCTGTTGCACCGCCTCACTTGCCTGCTCGCGTCCACATGCCTCTTCGCAGCGCCCGCGCTCGCTCAGGAGGCTGGCTCCGCTAAGCCCGATGCGGCCGATCCGCCGTCGCAGCATGTCGACCCCCACACGCACCACCACGGCGGCGAAGAGATCGTCGTGACCGGCCATCTGGTGCGCGAGCTCGATCTTCTCGCCGGCAAGACGGTCGTCAGCGGGACCGAGCTCCAGCGTGACCTGCGCCCGCAGCTCGGCGACACGCTGGCCAAGCAGGCCGGCGTCTCGGCGACATCCTTTTCGCCCGGCGCTTCGCGGCCGGTGCTGCGCGGCTTCCAGGGCGAGCGGATCCGAGTGCTGACCGACGGCATCGGTTCGATCGACGTGTCCAACACCTCGGCCGACCATGCGGTCACCATCGATCCGCTGACCGCCGAGCGGATCGAGGTTCTTCGCGGGCCCGCGGTTTTGCTGTTCGGCGGCCAGGCGATCGGCGGCGCGGTCAACGTCATCGATCGCCGGATTCCGCGCACGGTGCCGGAGGACGGCCATCACATCGACGTGACCGGCGGCCTCGGATCGGCCGCCGACGAGCGATCGATCGGTGCCGCCGCCGACCTCGCAGTGGGTGGCGGTTTGGTGCTCCATGTCGACGGCAGCTTCCGCAAGTCCGACGACCTTCGCGTCGGCGGCTATGTGCTGTCACCCGAGCTGCGCGCCGAGCAGTTGGAGATCGCCGAGGAGGAGCTCGAGGAAGGCCATGCCGAAGAGGCCGCAGAGGCTCTCGAGCTGGCCAGTTTGCGTGGAAAGATTCCCAACAGCGCGACCGAGCAGAAGAGCGGCGGCCTTGGAGTCGCGCTGATCCGCGACAACTTCAACATCGGTGCGTCCGTCAGCGTTTTCGACAGCAATTATGGCGTGCCGATGCGGCCGGGCGCCGAGCATCACCATGAGGGCGAAGAAGGCGAAGAGGGTGCCGAGGAAGAAGAGGAGGAAGGTCACGGGGAGGCGCCGGTATCGATCGACCTGCGTCAGGTTCGCGGCGACCTGCGCGGCGAGTATAAGTTCGACGAGGGCTTCCTCGAAGGAATCCGCCTGCGGGTCGGTGCCGCCGATTACGAGCATACGGAATTCGAGGGCGAGGAAGTCGGGACCGTGTTCAAGTCCAACGGTGTCGAAGGCCGGCTCGAGCTCGTGCAGCGCGACCGCAATGCCTGGCGCGGAGCGAGCGGAGCGCAATATTTCCATCGCGACTTCAAGGCCGTCGGAGCTGAGGCATTCCTGCCGCCCAACACGACCAGCCAGCTCGGGCTTTTCACGCTTCAGGAATTCGAGCTCGGCGCCGTCGGCGTCGAAGCCGCAGCTCGAATCGAGCGCAGCAATGCCGAATCGAAAAGCGTCGCGATCGAGCGCAGCTTCACCGCTCTGTCGGGAGCGCTGGGCGCGTCCTACGCGCTTGCGCAACATGTCGAGGCCGGCATCAACCTTTCGCGAACCGAACGCGCGCCTTCTGCCGAAGAGCTGTTCTCGAACGGCCCACACATCGCGACCCAGGCGTTCGAGGTCGGCAACCCCAACCTGCGCAAGGAGAAGAGCGTCGGTGCGGAAGCTTACTTCCGGGTCGACCGCCGGACACTGGAAATGAACCTCACCGGCTTCGTCAACTGGTTCGACAATTTCATCTACGAAGCGGCGACCGGCCAGGAGCAGGACGAGCTGCCGGTGTTCCAATACTTCCAGCGCGACGCCACCTATTACGGGTTCGAAGCCGAAATCTCGGCGCCGCTGTTCCAGGTGGGAGGTTTCCGCTTCGTCGGGGACGCGGTCGCCGATTATGTCCGTGCGACGGTCAAGGGTGCGGGACCGGTGCCGCGGATCCCGCCGCTGCGCCTGCTGGGCGGCCTCGAAGCGCAGTCGGATAGGATCGACGGCCGCGTCGAAGTTGAGTGGGTCGACGATCAAAAGCGCATCGCGCAGTTCGAGACGCCGACGGACGGACACACTCTGGTCAACGCGTCGCTGGCGTGGCGTCCATGGGGCAAGAAGCGCGAGACCGTGGTCGTGCTGTCCGCGAGCAACCTGTTCGATGTCGATGCGCGGCGGCACGCGTCGTTCACCAAGGGCTTCGTGCCGATGGCCGGCCGCGATATCCGACTGAGCGCCCGCTTCAGCTTCTAGGCGTCGGCCGGCGCACGGTTTGTCTTCGAGCGCAGCGGTGGCTAGTCCCGCCGCGATGAGCGCCGGACATTCCCATGGCCATTCGCCCCAGTACAATTTGGGCACGTCGGACTACGGGCGCGCCTTTGCGATCGGGATCACGCTCAACCTCGGCTTCGTGATCGTCGAGGCGATCTACGGGTTCATCGCCGGATCGATGGCGCTGATCGCGGACGCCGGTCACAATCTGTCCGACGTGCTCGGGCTGGTCGTCGCCTGGGCCGGAGCAAGGATGGCGCGCTCGTCGCCGTCGCGGCGCTTCACCTATGGGCTCAAAAAGGCGTCGATCCTGGCGGCGCTGATCAACGCTTTGCTTTTGCTGGTCGCGATCGGGGCAATTGCCGCCGAAGCGGTCCGGCGCCTGTTCAATCCGGCCGTCACGGAAGGCGCGACGGTGATGGCGGTCGCCGCCGTCGGAATCCTGATCAACGGCGCGACCGCCTTGCTGTTCGCCGGCGGGCGCCGGCACGACATCAATATCCGCGGCGCCTTCCTCCATATGAGCGCCGACGCAGCGGTTTCCGCCGCAGTGGTCGTGGCCGGGTTCCTCATCCTGACGACCGGCCAGCAGTGGATCGACCCGGTGATGAGCCTCGCCATCGCCGGCGTGATCTTCTGGAGCAGCATCGGCCTGCTCAAGGAGTCGGTGTGGATGTCGCTCGCGGGAGTTCCGGCCGGCATCGACGTCGACGAGGTCGAGGCCGAGCTTGGTTCGCTCGGCGGGGTGATCGCGGTTCACGACCTGCACGTCTGGCCGCTCAGCACCACCGAGACCGCATTGACCGCCCATCTGGTCGCGCCCGAGGTCGAGTCCGATCAACTGCTCGGCAGCGCGCGCGACCTTCTGCGCCGGCGCTTCCACATCGCGCACTCCACAATCCAGGTCGAGCGGCGGGCGCCCGGCGACTGCACCGACTGCTAGCGAGCGCGATGCTGGTCACCCACCTCGAATGCTCGCTGACCGGAGAGCGGTACGAGCCGGGCCAGGTGCATGGGCTGTCGAGCGCCGGCAAGCCGCTGCTGGTCCGCTACGACCTTCAGAAGGCGCGGGCGACTTTGACCCGCGAAGATGTCGCCCGGCGTCAGCGAACGATGTGGAAATGGAGCGAGCTTCTGCCGCTGCCTCCGGGTGTCGCACCGGTCAGCCTCGGCGAGCCGGAAACGCCGATCCTGCCGCTCGCAAGCCTTGGCTCGAACGTGCTGGTCAAGGATGAGGGGCGGCTTCCAACCGGCTCGTTCAAGGCGCGCGGGCTGGCGATGGCGGTGACCATGGCCAAACACTTCGGAATCAGCCGAATCGCCATGCCGACCAACGGCAATGCCGGCGCCGCGCTCGCCGCTTATGGCGCTGCGGCGGGCATCGAAACGGTCGTCATTTGCTCGGCCGAAACCCCGGAAACCAACGTTCGCGAGGCCGCGGCATATGGCGCGAGTGTCTATGTCGCCGACGGCCAGATCGACGAATGCGGACGACTGGTCGCCGAGGGCGCGGCCGAGGGGCGCTGGTTCGACTGCTCGACGCTCAAGGAGCCGTACCGGCTCGAGGGCAAGAAGGTGATGGGCTTCGAGCTTGCCGAGCAGCTCGGCTGGAGGCTTCCGCAGGCGGTTTTCTACCCGACGGGCGGTGGCACCGGCCTCATTGGCATGTGGAAGGCGTTCGACGAATTGGAGGCGGTCGGCCTGGTCGGCCCGGAGCGCCCGCGGATGTTCGCCATCCAGGCGGCCGGCTGCGCGCCGATTGTCCGGGCGTTCGAGGCCGGCGAAGAGTTCGCCGAGCGATGGGAGCATGCGGCGACCGTCGCCGCCGGGATCAGGGTGCCCAGGGCCATCGGCGATTTCCTGATCCTGCGCTCGGTCCGCGACGGCGGCGGGGCGGCGCTCGCGGTCGAGGAGTCGGCGATCCTGCAGGCGGTCGACGACGTCGCGCGCGATGACGGAATGCTGCTGTGCCCGGAAGGCGGCGCGGTGGTCGCCGGCTGGCGGCGGGCGCTGGAGCTCGGCCTGGTCGGGCGCGACGAGACGGTGCTTTTGTTCAACTGCGCCAATGGCAACAAATATCCGCTGGCCGATCGCGCGCGGCGGTTGATGCTGGCGGACGCCCGGCCGCGCGATCTTTGACGCCCAAAACAGGTAAGCCCCGGCAACCGAAGTTGC
Source organism: Sphingomonas sp. (assembly GCF_013812825.1). Taxonomy (GTDB): domain Bacteria; phylum Pseudomonadota; class Alphaproteobacteria; order Sphingomonadales; family Sphingomonadaceae; genus Sphingomicrobium. Next base: position 25,359 of record NZ_JACCSU010000005.1, read on the forward strand.
CGGGGCTCCCATGCTTCGCTTCCCGAAGGATTTGAAGCACGGGAATAGAACGATCCCGGCCTACGGTTGTTCCTGTCGGGATGGCCAAAAAACCAACCGTGCCCAAGAAAATTGTGGATAAATCCAGGGCGACTCGGCGGCTTCGGATCGCCAGCTACAACATCAACGGGATCACCACCCGGCTCGAGGTGCTGTTGCGCTGGCTCGGCGAGTTCCAGCCGGACATCGCCTGCCTGCAGGAGCTCAAGACGCTGGACGAGCGGTTCCCGGTCGAGGCCATCGAGCGCGCCGGCTATTCGAGCATCTGGCACGGCCAGAAAAGCTGGAACGGGGTCGCGATCCTGAGCCGCGTCGGAGAGCCGGTCGAAACCCGCCGCGGACTCCCCGGCGACCCGAACGACAGCCACAGCCGCTACATCGAAGCGGCGGTTTGCGGCCTGCTGATCGGCAACCTTTACTTGCCCAACGGCAATCCCTGGCCGGGCCCGAAGTTCGACTACAAGCTTGGGTGGATGGACCGGCTCCACCTGCATGCGCAGGAACTGCTCGACAGCGGCATCCCGGCGATGCTGATCGGCGATTTCAACGTCATCCCGACCGATCAGGATGTCTACAAGCCGGAGCGCTGGGCGAAGGACGCGCTTGCGTCACCCGAGGCGAAGGCGAAGTTCGCCAAGCTGGTGGCTCAAGGCTGGGTCGACGCCATCCGCACACTGCACCCGGACGAGCGCATCTACACTTTCTGGCATTACTGGAGGAACGCATTCGAGCGGAACTCCGGCATCCGCATCGATCACGCACTCTTGAGCCCCAGCCTCGCGCGGAAGCTTAAAGCGGCCGGCGTCGACCGGACGCCGCGCGGCTGGGAGAAGACCAGCGACCACGCGCCGATATGGGTCGAGCTCGAGGTATGATGGTGCGGCCGCAGCTTGCGAAACGCCAAACTGGCAAGCTGCGGCTGCACTCGCGGGTCCTAGTTCGGCGTAGTGATGTCGCCGGACTTCTGCCCCGACTCCGAGCCTTTCACATCGCTGCGCCGGTCCGAAAAGCTCTGTCCATCGACGCCCTTTTCCCCATCGGTCTTGGCGCGGGCATCGAGGTTACGAGCACCAGTGCCGTCGGGATCGGTAGCGTCTGAGTTCGCCTGACCCGTCATTTGGGCCGTGTCGGACGGCATGTCGTGGCCCTTGCCGAGGGCGGGGGCGGCCGTGCACATGATGAGCGCGGCGGCGGCCGGCGCGATAATATGTCGCATGTTGATTCTCCATTGTAAGCTGCGGTTCTCGACCGCTGCATCTGAACTACGAGCCGTGGCGGCCCTTGGATGCGCGCAGCCTGCCTGACTGATCGAAGACGCGTCTTCGCAGCACCAGTAAGGGACGTTGAGGCACGCGGCGGTGTTCGCGGCGCTGCCGTTCGCTTGCAGTTCGAGGCCGCTAATGGTCTGGTCGAAAGGGTGAAAATCCGTCTCCTCGCAGCCTGTGCATTCCCGCTTCTCGCGCCACCGGTCGCGGCGCACCCGCTCGACTCGTTGAGCGCCGAAGAGATCCGAGCTACGGTGGCGCTGCTGCGCTCGACGGGCGTGGCAGGTCCCGCCGCAAGCTTCCCGGTGATCCGGCTCGAACCGCCGGACAAGGCTGCGGTGTGGAGCTGGAGCCGGGGCGAGCGCACGGAGCGTCATGCGTTCGTGGTGGTGAAGGCCGGATCCGAGGTTCGCGAGGCGCTGGTCGACCTCACCAGGCGGAGCGTGATCCGGGTCGAGCCGAGGCCCAACGTGCAAACCGCCATCGTCCCCGCGGAATGGAGGCGAGCGACCGCTTTGGTGAAAGCCGACCCGCGCTGGCAGCGGGCGATGCGCCTGCGCGGGATTACGGATTTCCGGGGCATCTTCTGCGACGCGCTGTCGGTGGGCCAGTTTGGCGAGCCCGAGCGGCGGCGCCTGCTCAAGGTGCCCTGTTACGACGCTCGCGGCACGACCAACATCTACGGGCGCCCGATTGAGGGCCTAATGGCGCTGGTCGACGTCGGCGCCGGAGTGGTGGTCGAAGTCACCGACAGCGGCCCGGTCCCGGTCAGCCGGGCCGATCCGTCGCTCGAACAGGAGAGGCAGCGCGAGCTCCAGCCCGCTTTGCGGCCGATTGCCTCGTCGGCGCCGGCGGGGTTCAACTTCACGATGGACGACGGGCTGGTGCGCTGGGCCGCATGGTCGTTCCACATCGGCTTCGATCAGCGGGTCGGGCCGATCGTCTCGACTGTCCGCTACCGCGACGGAGCGCGCGAACGCCCGGTGCTTTACCAGGGCCACATATCGGAAATGTTCGTGCCCTACATGGACCCCGACCCGAACTGGGCCTTCCGCTCGTACATGGACGTGGGCGAATACGGCTTCGGCAACCTTGCCTCGAAGCTCGCCGCGGGCATCGATTGCCCGGCCGGCGCAGTGATGATCTCAGCGACTTTGCCCGGGCAGTCGGGCGAGCCGTACAGCGCGCGCGACGTCATGTGCGTGTTCGAACGCAACACCACCATGCCGCTGTGGCGCCGCTCGGAGATCGTCACCGGTTCCCACGAAGCGCGGCAGGACGTCGAACTGGTGCTTCGGACGATCCCGACGGTCGGGAATTACGATTATGTCTACGACTGGGTGTTCAACCGGAAGGGCGAGATCAGGATCGAAGTGGGCGCGACCGGCATTGCGGCGGCGAAGGGCGTACCGGCGGCCACGGCCGACGCGCGGGGCGGGGAGCAGCCGCACGGGGCGCTCATCGCTCCCAACCTGGTCGCCCCCTATCACGACCATTATCTCTCGTTCCGCCTCGACCTCGACGTCGACGGGCTCGCCAACTCCTTCGTCAGCGAGCGGCTTGTCGCCGAGACTCTACCCGCGGGGAGCGCACGCCGCTCGATCTGGAAGCGGGTGTCTGCAGTCGAACCGTCGGAGCTCGGGATCGACGCGAACCATGGCTCCGGCTTGTGGCGAGTAGAAAACCGCTCGGTCAAAACCGCGCTGGGATATTATCCGTCGTTCGAGATTGTCGGGGGCCACAATGCGGCGTCGCTACTTCGCTCCGACGACCCGCCGCAGCGGCGGGCCGGCTTCTCCGCCCGTCCGCTGTGGGTGACTTCGCACAAGCCGGGCGAAGTCTATGCGGCGGGGGACTACCCGAACCAGAGCGCCGGCGGAGAAGGGATCGCCCGCTTCGTCGACGGCGAGGCCATCGACGGCCGCGACCTCGTCTTGTGGTACACGATGGGCTTTCACCACGTGACCCGTCCCGAGGACTGGCCGGTGCTGGCGACCGTGCGCCACGCCGTCACGCTGCGTCCGCACCGCTTCTTCGCCCAGAATCCGGCGCTCGGTGTCCCTCGGGAGGTGGACCCCGCCTCGCGGGAGCGCCGGCAGCCTACCGAGCCCGCGGCACAGCGAAGGTAAGGCTGGAAAAGCTCGTTTGGAAATCGATACCCCGGACGCTCGACGGCTCGCTCCACACGACGTTCAGAAGCCATCGGCCTGGTCCCGGCAGGGCGAAGCTCACCCGGCCGTTGGCCGAGCTTCGAGCAGTGGCGGGCTCGTCTTTAGGACGATCGAGACTGATGAGGGCGACCAAGGCGCCGGCGAGCGGGCGGCCGCGGTACCAGATCGTCGCCGGCAGCCGGCTGCCCGCGGGAAGCAGATAGGGGTTCGCGCCTGGCACGATCTCCAGCCGCTGGCCCAGGCGGCGGGTCAACGCAGTCTGGCCGGCGTTGGTACTGCCCACGCGGATCAGCGTCTTCGCATATCTGCGATAGCTTTCGCGCACCTTGCGCGAGCGAATGGGCCTGCGCTTCGAGGCGGCCTCGGCAGCCGCCAAACCTTCTTCCTGGACGTATTCGGCGAACTCCTGGGGGCCCATGTCATTGCGGAAATCCGACGTGCTGAGCGACAGCAGGTGGAAGCCCGGCGCGGCCAGGCGAACGCCGAGTGCCGGGTTGAAGCCCTTGGTCTTCACCAGGTCGGTCGTTCCTGCCGGGCCATCGGAGCGCATCGACAGCAGCCATCGCGGCCGCGGCGACAGGCTGGCGCTGCGCTGCTCGCCGTGGTGCCCGACATAGAAGGTGACTGGAACGCGGCTGTTCGGCTGCGCACGGAAGCTCTTCGGCTCCAGCCAGGAATCGTGCGCGTTGGCGACGCCGGTCAATGCCAGGCAGAGTGCTGCGAACCGAAACAGTTTCACGAATGATCTCCCGAAATTCAGAAATTGCCGCTGACCGCCAGCGACAGCACCGGCCCGACGGACCGGCGCCGGCGTTCGATCGACTGCACTGGGCCGTCGCGCCGGCTCACGAAGATGAAGCGGTCGAGCTGCTGACCGCTCGAAATCAAATTGCTGACTCCGGCGCGAACCGTGAGGCCGGCGACATCCTTGTTTTCGACGTAGAGATTGCCGCTGAGTGGCCCCCGTCGGTAACGGCCCGTTTCGCCGATGCGGAAGTCCGCGGCCTGGCGGTCATGGAACAGCCCGCCGCCCCACGCCCACGGGGTGCCCGCGATGTCGTGACGGAGCGAGATGTCGAGCAGCCGCACCAGATTGTTGCTGATCTTGCGGGAGCGGCCGGTGACCGGATCGTCGACCGAGCTGTTCTGAAGCTGCACTCGACCGTCGAGGCGGCCTCCGCTCCAGCCGAGGCTGTCGAGGAGCAGGCTGGTCTTCCAGTCCGCCCCGTAAACGTAGGCCGTGCCGAGGTTTCCCGGCGCTTCCGCGGTTGCTCCGATGGGGATCTGGTCGACCAGATCCTCGATGCGCCGGCCGTACGCGCGCAAAGTCGTCGAGCCGAGAGCGCCGAGGTCCTGGCTGAGTTCGCCCTCGACGTCCCAGCTCTGCGGCGGCACCAGGTCGGGGTTGGCAGCATTTTCCCGGTCCTCGGAGAGATTGCGTGAGGCGAGGAAATCGAAAAACCTGATCTGGCCGACCCGCCGCTCGACCTTTGCAGTCGCGCGAAGCCCCGAATTCACCTGCCACGCAACCGCGGCATAGCCTTTGGGGCGCTGGAACGTGCGTTCGCTGCCGGCGCCGCCGACGACCTCGAGCTTCGAGATTTCGCCGCCAACCGACGCGCGAAAGGTGAGATCCGGCGACACCCGGCGAGTCAGCCGCACTGCCGCGTCGTAGCGCCTTTCCCGGACATCGCCCGATGCGTTTGCGAACTCCACCTCCTCGAAGCTGCCGTCGGGCAGAAGCTCGAAGAAGGTCGAGATGTTGTCGAGCCGGTTGAGCGCGCGCTCGGCCGAGACCTGCCAGTCGTCGTTGCCGCTGCTCCACCGGTATTCGGCGCGAAGCACCGTCTCGCGCTCGTCGGCATCGCGCAGGAAGCGATTGCCGATTGCATCGCTGTCGTCGTCGAAGCCGGTGATGGAGCGCGTGTCGATCGGGCTGCGCTCGGCCGCGTGGAGGCCGATCAGCTTGAGCCGCCCCGGACCGAGGATGAGGTCGACATCGCCGCCGAGCTCGTACCGGCGGTCGCTCTCGCGCTGCGTGAGGAAGCGCGTGCGATCGGGAAGTTCGGGGCCGGAGCGATCGGACTGTTCGCGGAAGCGGTAGTAGTAGCGCTGGTACGAGCCCCGAACTCCGGCCAGCAGCGTATCGGGGCCCTGGTATTTCAGGTCCGCGCTCAGGCGGGGACGGTCGCTCCGCTCGAAATAGCGCTCGCCGCGGGCATCGATTAGCGCCCCTTCGGGGCTCAGGATCCGCGACGGCCCCGAGGCGCCGGTGCGTAAGGCATCGTTGCGGACCCCAATGGTGTAGCCGAGAGCGCCGCTCCCGCCGCTGACCGAAGCGTCGCCATTGAAATAGGCGGGATCAAAGTCGCGCAGCCGAGTCGAAGGGCGCCAGGAGAACTGGCCGTTGGCGCGATCGGCAAGCTTGACCACGACGTTGGCGACCTGACGCCCGATCCCAGCGCCCTCACCCGACGCGCTGGCCCGGACCTCGATCCGCAGGACCTCCGATACCGTGATTCGGCTCAGTGCGTCGATCGCGTCGTTCGACTTGCCGGATATGGCGCGGCCGTTGATGAGGACGTTCTGCGACAGAGCGCCGAGCCCGCGGCGCTCCTCCTCGTCGGCGATTACGAACCCGGGGACCAGCTGGAGCATGTCGAGCGCCGTGCGCGGCGCGAAGCGGGCAAAAGTCTGAGAGGTGTAGGTGCGAACGACTTCCGCTTTCGCCGTCCCCTGCGCGTGCAGCGGCGACAGCGAGGGCAGCGGCGCCAGTGCGCCGCTGATCATGATGCAGAACACCAGCAGCCGGCAGCTTCGTGCTTGGCGCCGAATGCCGACGTCGCGAAGATGATCAAGAGCTGCCGTGGTCATGGGGGTTGTACAATCCTATCGAGGTGAGCCGTGCCGCCGTTGGAAAGGCCGGAGTAGCGCGCAGGACGCAGGGCGACCCGGCAACCGCACGCGACCACCTGCGGCACCCATCTTGGCTCCCTCAGGTGAACAGCATGCACCAAATGCCTGTGCGCTGTTGTATCGTTCTGGTGCGGTGACGTAACTTTGTGCGGCGCAGGGGGCTCACTTGCCTCGAGGTCTGCCTGGGAGTCCCGCAGCGCTTTACTGGGGGAGCCGTCGCGCTACTGCTCAGCGGCCGACGACAGGCGGAAAGCCGACGGGTCCAGACCAAACTTGGCCTGGAACGCTCGCGAGAAGTGGCTGCGGCTAGCGTAGCCCACCGATGCGGCGATCGACTTTACAGGTAAATTCGACCCTTTCAGCATGCGCGCTGCCGAAGCCAGGCGAGCAGTTTGCACGAACGCTTTCGGAGTGCAGTCATAGGCAAGCGTAAAATGATGGCTGAAACGGGACCTGCTCATGCCCGCCATCGCAGCGAGGCTGTCTACGGTGTGATTGTCCTCCGGTCGGTCCAGGATTGCCGCAACCACTCCGGCGAGGCGGGCTCCGCTCATCAGCAATATCGATGATTCGTTGTTTGGCTGGGAGCGCAACAAGACGATCAGCACCTGCTTCATCAGTGCGCTCACGAAAGCACGGGTGCCGAGGCGCGGGTTGCGAAGCTCGTCGAACATGGTCGTAAACAGCCCGCGCAAAAGAGGGTCTTCTGAATGCTCGATTAGTGGCCGCTTCGCCTGATCGAAAAGCGGCAAGTCTCCGCCGACGGTGCTGGAAAGTTCGGCGCAGCCCAGCACCAAATCGACATCCCCATTCGAGGCTCCGAACTTCACCAGCCCGTCTTGAAGCGTGCAGTCCGCTCTCGCATCTTTGATCTGCTGGATTGGCCCGACCCCCGACAACTTCTTGGGCAGCTTTTTCGGGACCACGACCGCAGTTCCCGGCTTGAGGGGGTACCGCCCGTGCCGGCACTCCATGAACCCCTCACCGCTTAGGACGAAGTGCACGACGACAGAGTTGAACGGCTCGCACCTCAAGCTGAACTGGCGCCCGATCTCACACACGCCAAAGGCTTCGACGCGGATTTCGACCGCCTCGAGGAACTGGTCTATTTCTCGTGGCTGGTCGCTCATTCGCCGAACCGGAGTAGGGGGCCAGAGGCGACACGCTCGCTAGGCGAGCATGACTGCAGCAGGGAAACGCCGGGTGAAATCACGGCGCAGCACTGGCTTCTGGAGGATCGCTGGTGCGGATTGGTCATGGGTCAGCAGTCCTGCAGAGTGCTGACCCACGAGGAGGCATCAGCAATGATGGCTAAACGGCTGCAACCTATGTTGGTTTCAGTTGCGACTGCCGCGAAATAAGTTGGAGCACCTGTTCTTCAGTCAAAAAAAGGCGGAAAATTCTGGTGCCGGATGCAGGATTCGAACCCGCGACCTTCGGTTTACAAAACCGCTGCTCTACCAACTGAGCTAATCCGGCCCCGTTGCGGTTTGCGTCAGAAGACGCCGAACGTCCACCCTTCGGTTCGGGTGATATGGCGGGTCAGTCCGGCCGGGGCAAAGGCTCGGGGATCGGCGGCGAGCGCGCGCATTCCCGCGGCCGTAACCAGCGCGTCGGTCTGGTGGTCGTTGGGCTCGAAGCGCAGCCGGGTCGGCCGACTGCCGAGGCCGACGAGCGCCTGGTTGAGCTCGGTCCGGCTGCGCAGTTTGCGCCCGGAAAGGCCCGCCCGCCGCAGATAGATGCGCGTGTAGATTTCGACCACTGCGCTGCCGCGCTCGGGCAATGGGTCCATCGGCCAGATCGCGACCTTGCCGTCGAGCCGGTGGAGCAGCCGCATGCCCGAAAAGCTCGCCTTGGCGACCTGCGCGGCGCCGATCGCGTCATAGGCGCTGGCGGTCTTGCGGCCGCCCTGCGCATTCAGCGCCTGGTCGCATTGGCGGAAGCGCATGAACGGCGCCTTCACCCCGTCGGCGATGCCGAAATAGAAATGCTTGCGGTGCGCATGCTCGAGGAAGCTCGCGGCGCCGAGGTCCTCGTCGTCGCAGCGCTTCTCGACATAGGCCCAGAACTCGCGCGCCGTCGCCGGTACGCCAATCTCGCCCGGGAGATATTCGCCGCGCTCGATCAGCGGCGGAGCGAAGCTGAAATCGAACCCGAACAGGGTCGGCTCGGAAGCGGCCCGTTCGAGCAACCAGGCCAGCGCCTCCTCGCGTGACCAGAGATGGGCGGGACGGATGAGGCGCGGCGCTGCATCGCCGCGCGCCTCGGCGATGGCGATGCCCTTGTGGCGCCGGCCCTTCGCGCCCGACCAGTCGATCGCAACGAAGGCGGCGAAGCGCCCGCTCACACGAGCGGCGGCTGAGCTTCGTCGTCCCGGTCGCTCGGCGGCGCCTTGCGGATTCTCGGCGGCGGCAGTTGGGCGGGCGGCGCCCGGTCCTCCGCCCATTGCTCGAGGATGCGCGCGGCGGCGTCGCGACCGCCGAGCCCGAACGCCAGCGCGGTGGCGACCGCAGCCGAACCGAGGATCAGCCCGAACGCCATCATCACGATCTGGTCGGCGAGACCCATGAAGGTCAGGCCGATGGCCGTGAACAAGGCGATGATCGCATATTTGACGATGGTCTGCGCATAGCCTGCCTCGCCGGTCGAGCTCCCGACCAGCCCCGCCAGGATGCGCGCGAGGAACAGCCCGGCGACGATAATCACCGTGCCGAAAATCACCTTGCCGCCAAGCTCGGTGATCTGGAACAGCAGCACCGCGACGCTGTCGCCGCCCAGCTGTCGCGCCGCCTCGATCGCCGCGGCCAGCAGAATCGCCGTCATCGCGATCGCTCCGACCACTCGCGACGGGTTGGAGCTCGCGGGCATGATGCCGAGCGCTCGGACGCTGTCATCGAAGCCGAGGCTTGGAAGCACCGTCTCGATGAGCGTCTTGACCCAGCGGCCGATCAAGAAGGCGATCGCCAGCCAAACGAGGGCAGCGAGAACGCGCGGAATTGCGAGCGCGATCGAGTTGAGCATCGCCGTCGCCGGGTCCGAAATCGCCGAGATCTGCAGGATCTGAAGGGCGGCGATGGCAGCGAAAATGATGATCACCGCCGAGACCGTGATTCCGACCGCCTTGGCGATCGAGCTTCGCGCCGGCGCCGCGCCTTCGGTGGCGACGCCGGTTTCATCAACCGCCAGCGCCGGCTCGCCGATGCTGATCCCGGCGCGCCCGAGCAGCCGTTCGATGTTGAGCGCGCCGAGCGCCGCTTCGATCACGTGGCGGACAATGCGCGCGAGGATCAGGCCGGCGAAGAAGAACAGTCCCGCGCCGAGCAGCCGCGGCAGGAAGGCGAACACTTCGTTGGTGAGGCTGGTGACCGGAGTGAGGACACCCGACAGTCCGAGCGGCTGGAGCGCGGCGATCAGCCCCACCAGCCACACCAGCCAGTAAGCGAGGCGCCCGAGCTCGACTCCGACCGACTCGCCGCCGGCTTCCGGGTGACGCTTCAGGACCGGCATTCGGTCGATCAGCTTGGTCACCCCCCACTGCACGATCTTGGCGATGAAGTGGGTGACGACCAGGATCAGGATCGCGAGAACCACCCGCGGTCCCCATTCGATCATCTGGTCGCGCCAGTAGGCGCTCGGCGCATCGCTCCGGTACATATTCGTCCTCCGCTATTCGATGTCGTCGTTTTCCTTAGCGCGTTTCGAGCGCATCTGGTCCCAATAAGCGATCCTCTCGGCGACTTTCGCTTCGAACCCGCGGCTGGTCGGCTGGTAATAGGTCTGCGGCTCCATCTCCTCGGGCCAGTAATCCTGGCCGGAAAAGCCCTCCTCGGCGTCGTGGTCGTACGCGTAGTCCTTGCCGTAGCCGATGTCCTTCATCAGCTTGGTCGGCGCGTTCAGGATGTGCGCCGGCGGAATCAGCGACCCGGTGTCGCTGGCGCTTCGCCAGGCGCTTTTCTGGGCGACATAAGCGGCGTTCGATTTGGGGGCGGTGGCGAGGTACAGGCAGGCCTGGACTATCGCCAGCTCGCCTTCGGGCGACCCGAGGAAATCGTAGGAATCCTTGGCGGCGAGGCACTGGACCAGCGCCTGCGGGTCGGCGAGGCCAATGTCCTCGGACGCGAACCGAGTCAGCCGGCGCAGGACGTAGAGGGGTTCTTCCCCCGCGACGAGCATTCGGGCCAGATAGTAGAGCGCCGACTGCGGGTCGGAGCCCCGCAGGCTTTTGTGAAGCGCCGAGATCAAATTGTAATGGCCCTCGCGGTCCTTGTCGTAGACGGCGACCCGCCGGTGAAGCAGCGCCGACAGTCCCACCGCATCGAGCGGACCGTCGAGATCGACGTCGAACAGGGTTTCGACCTGGTTGAGCAGGAACCGGCCGTCGCCGTCGGCGCTGGCGATGAGCGCGGCGCGCGCCTCGTCCGTCACCGGCAGCGAACGGCCGGCGTCGGTCTCGGCCCGCGCGATGAGCGTTTCCAGCGCCCGATGGTCGAGCCGCCGCAGGATCAGCACCTGGCAGCGCGACAGCAAGGCTGCGTTGAGCTCGAAGCTCGGATTCTCGGTGGTTGCACCGACCAGCGTGACGGTGCCATCCTCGACATAGGGCAGGAAACCGTCCTGCTGGGCGCGATTGAAGCGGTGGACCTCATCCACGAACAGGAGCGTGTGCTGGCCGGCCTTGGCCATTTGCCGAGCCTCGGCGAAGATCTTCTTGAGGTCGGCAACGCCCGAAAACACCGCCGAGATGGCGACGAAACGCACGTCGACCGCGTCGGCGAGCAGACGCGCGATCGTGGTCTTGCCTGTGCCGGGCGGGCCCCACAGGACCATCGACGACAATTTGCCGGCCGCGACCATTCGCCCGATCGCGGCGTCCGGGCCGGTCAGATGCTCCTGGCCGACGACCTGGTCGAGGTTCTTCGGCCGTAGCCGGTCGGCGAGCGGCGCATTGGCCGCGGCCGCCTCGGGCGGGTGTGCAGGTGCCTGGTCAGCGAACAGGTCGGCCATCGCGGATGCTCATAATGGTCAGGCACAAAAATGCACGGACCTCTTGCAGCCGATGCATCGAAGATATATCGCAGACACATCTAAGGAGCGAGCGATGACACGAAGGCATTGGCATGGGTGCGGGCCGCGCGGGCGGTTCGAGTTCAACATTCCCGAGGCGCTGATGGCGATGCGCGGCGGGCGCGGCTGGGGCGGTGACTGGGGACCATTCCACTTCGATTTTGGCGATGGCCCCTCGGGGCGCGGTCGCCGCCGCGGACGCCAGCGGATGTTCGGATCGGGAGAGCTTCGGCTGGTGCTTCTCAAGCTCATCGCCGACGAGCCGCGGCACGGTTACGACCTGATCCGTGCCGTCGAGGACCTGACGTCCGGCGATTATGCACCCAGCCCGGGCGTCGTCTATCCGACACTCACCCTGCTGCAGGACATGGGCCTGATCGAGGAGGCGAAAGCCGAGGGCCCCCGCAAGCCGTTCGAAGTGACCGACGAGGGTCGCAAGCATCTCGAGGAGAAGGCCGACGAGGTCGAAGCCTTGTTCGACCGTCTGGAGGAAGAGTTCGCGCCGCATGGCCGCAGCAGGGGCGGGCCGCCGATCGGCCGAGCGGTCGGCAACCTCATGAATGCGCTCAGCCATCGCATCGGCCGCGACGGGATCGACGAGGATCTGCTGCACGAGATCGCGACCATCCTCGATGACGCGGCCCAGCGCATCGAACGAGTGAAGTAGGACGCGCTAGCGGCGGGTCATGCGGGTGAGACGAGCACGCTTCTCGATCACTCGCAGATAGACCCGAACGACGGCCGAGTTGATTTGGTCCCAGTCCATCGTTTGCGCATAGGCGAGCCCGGCCTCGCCATGCCGGCGGCGAAGCTCGGGATCCTTCGCATAGGCCTCGAGCGCGTCGGCGAACGCGCCCTCGTCGCCGGGCTCGACAAGCATCCCTGTCTCGCCGTCGCGCACCAGGCTGGTTGCTCCCGTCGCGACGGCGGCGACCACCGGCAGACCGCAGGCCATCGACTCCAGCGTGACGTTGCCGAACGTCTCGGTAATCGAAGGGTTGAGCAGCACGTCGCTGCTGGCGATCGCACGAGCGAGGTCGTCGTCGACTTGCTCCCCGGTGAAGATCGCATTGGGCATCCTCTGCTCAAACCATGGCCGGGCCGGGCCGTCGCCAATGACCAGCACCCGATGCCTGACCTTGCGCTCGGCAAGCACATCCATCGTGTCGGCAAACAGGTCGAGGCCCTTTTCCATCACCACCCGGCCCAAAAAGGCGATGACCAGCGCGTCGTCGTCAATCCCGAGTCCGCGCCGCCATTCCATGTCGCGGCGGCCCGGATGGAACTGCTCGCGGTCGACCCCGCGGGTCCAGATCGAGATGTCCCGGTTCATCCGCTGGGCGCGCATCACCGCCGCGGTAGATTCGGCCGGAACGACGATCGCGTCGCAGCGGCGGTAGAGCCGCCGCATGATCGCTCGGGCGGCCGGCTCAAGAACCTCCAGATGGTAGTAGGACAGATAGGTGTCGAAGCGGGTGTGGATCGACGCGATCGCGGCGATGTTGCGCCGGCGCGCCCAGCTCACCGCGCGATGGGCGACGATGTCTGGGCTGGCGATGTGGACGATGTTGGGATTGTATTCGGCCAGGTCTCGTCGGGCCCGCCGGGTCAGTGCGAGCGGCAGCCGATATTCCGGCCGGAACGGGATCGGGACGGAAGGAATGTTGACGATCTCGACATTCGCCTCGAACGCGGGATTGGCGACTGTCGGCGAATAGGCGCGGACCTGGGCGCCCTGGCGGAGTAGATAGTCGCTCAGCCGGTTGAGCGCCTGGTTGGCGCCATCGCGCACATAATTGTAATTGCCCGAGACCAGGGCAATGCGAAGGTCGCTCGGCTGCACCCGGCATGCCCTTAGCTGCGCCATCGGCAAAGGCAAAGGCTGGGGCAACGGCCAACAAGGGGCGCTCGGATGGATAGCATCAAAGTCGGAATGCCGCCGATCGCCCGGGGCGACGCCCGCTTGTTCATCCTCGGCAGCCTGCCCGGCGACGCATCGCTGTCGGCGCAGCGCTATTATGCCCATCCGACCAACCAGTTCTGGCGGTTGCTCGGCCAAGCGATCGGCGAGGATCTCCAGGCGATGCCCTACGACGAGCGCCTGCAGCGGCTGGCCGAGCGGCGCATCGGACTGTGGGACGTGATCGCCTCGGCAGCCCGCCGCGGCAGTCTCGACCAGTCTATCCGCAGGGCAGCCCACAACCGGGTCGAGCAGCTGCGCAACGATTTTCCCGAGCTCCGGGCGCTGGCCTTCAACGGCTCGACCGCCGCTGCCGTCGGTCGTCGCCTGCTTGGGGCCGCGGAAGGATTGACCCTCATCGAGCTGCCGTCGTCCAGCGCCGCAAACACGCGGCCGTTTGCCCAAAAGGCCGAAGCCTGGTCGGTGCTGGCGCAATTCGTCGACTCATAGCCCCTTGCCCCGAGCGCCGCGCGCGCCAACATGTCAATCATGAACTCTCCCGCCGACGATGAAGCCGACCGGAGGCTGTCGATGGTTGACGAGGCGTTGGTCGCCGGCACCATCGCCAACACCAACGGCCTGCTGGTGATCCTCGCCAAGCTGGTCGCCCACGGAGTGCTCGACCGCGACGATCTGAAGACCTTCTCCGACAGCTATTCCAAGCCGCTCGACCATGTCGGGATGCGCGAGAACGAGCTGGTCAGCCAGATGCAGGACCAGATGGAATCGACGCTGGCGGAGCTGATGCGGTTCCTGAGCGAGCGCGAACGCAAGAAGTGACAAATGCGTTCAATCGACGAAGGAAGTGAGAATTGGACACGGTCCGCTCGTGCCTTCCGCGCACTCGCGCGCGAGGCGGTGGAGAGCGTCGCGAGCCCCCTTCAGCTCTTCGATCCTGCTGTCCAGTGCTTTGATCCGGGTCCGCGCAAGCTTGCGTACGCGGCTGCGGTCCTCGCTCGCGTCGAGGTCGAGAAGTTCGCCTATTTCCGCAAGTGTGAAACCCGCCGCCTGGGCTTGCCGGATGAACTTCAACCGGCGGAGGTTTTCCGAACCGTAGCGCCGGATGCCGACGTCGCGCGGGGGTGCTTCGAGCAAGCCTTTGCGCTGGTAGAAGCGGATCGTCTCGACCCCGACCCCTCCGGCAGCGGCCAGTTTTCCGATAGTAAGCATTGTGGGTCCTTGACTCTGTACCGTGGTACGGACGCTATACCGGCGCCGACTCGATGACAAGGAGATGTGAAATGTCGGCCCCAACTTCCCAGCAAGACGGTGCTCACGCTCACCAGCGTGGCGCGCATTCGCACCACGGACACTCGGGCGGTGGTCCGTTCCGCACGTCCGCGCAGGCGACCTTGCATTGCCTGACCGGCTGCGTGATCGGCGAGGTGGCCGGGCTTGCAATCGGGGTCACGATCGGGCTGGCGGTGTGGCAGACGATCGCACTTGCGACCGCGCTCGCCTATTTGTCGGGAATGACGCTGGGGCTGGTGCCGGTGATGCGCAACCAGGGCGTCAGCATGCTCGAAGCCCTGCGCATCATCTGGATCGGCGAGGTGATCTCGATCGGAGTCATGGAGCTGGTGATGAACTATGTCGACTATCAGATGGGTGGAATGACGGCTCCTTCGGTGGCGAGCTGGATGTTCTGGCGAGGGATCCTGTTCGCAATCCCCGCGGGTTTCATCGCCGCCTGGCCGGTCAATTACTGGTTGCTCAAGCGCGAGCTCAAGGCGTGCCACTGATGAGCGCAGTCATTGCCAGTCAATCTTCCGGGGCCTATTTCGCCTTCATGTCGTCGATGGTCATGAGGCTGCTCACCTTGGTCGCGCTGGTGCTGATGCCGTTCGGCATGGGCGCGGCGAGCGCGGTGCCGGCAGCGCACGCGCCCGCAGCCGCGCATTGCGAGGACCAAGGAAGCGAGCCCGCCGAGCGCTCATCCGACCAAGCCATCGACTGCGCCATGGCATGTTCAATGGTGGCGACTGCAGAGCCGCGTACCGGCGAGGCCGTTTCAAACCGTCGCTTGCCGGCCGATCGCCCGCTCGCCCAACAGGGCACCGGTCTTCATCCCGACACGGCGACGCCACCTCCCAAGCCCTCTTGAGATTCGCGAACTTCAATTTTTCGAACTCAGGAGAATGACCAATGTTGACCTTGATCACCGCCGCGCTCGCCGCCGCTCAGCCGGCCCCAGCGAACATGCAAGCTCCGCAAGCTCAGCACGCCCAGCATGCTCAGCATGGGCAAATGCAGATGCCGATGCAGCCTCAACAGCAGCAGGCGATGAAGGACGGCTGTCCCTGCTGCAGGAACATGGGCCAGGGCAACCATCACGGGCAGACGCCGGGCGAGCGGCCCTCACGCCGCTAGCGGCCCTCGCTGGTCGCCGGGGCGTGCCATTGCGCACCGCTTCGGCACTGTAACTTAGCTCGAAGCTGTCGGCGTGGCCCCCCTGCGTCGACGGGCATGGAGACGATCGTGAAGATCAAATTGTTTTCGGCCGTGAGCGCCGCCGCGCTCGCAGCGCTCGCCGCACCTGCGCCTGCTCAGCATGCCGGCCACGGCACGCACGCCCCCGCCAAGCCGGCCGCGAAGAAGCCGGCCGTGAAGAAAAAGCCGGCGGTCAAAAAGGCGCCCGCGAAGAAGGTCCCGGCGAAAAGGGCCTCGGCTAAAACGGCCCCGGCGAAGAAGGCTCCAGTCAAGAAGGCGCCGGCCAAGAAGGCTGCGGCGCCCGAGCCGCCGCAGCCCCAGCCGGCTCCCGACCATTCGCAGATGGACCATTCGACGATGGACCATGGATCCATGCCAGTCCCGCCCGAGCCGTCCCCAAGCTCTCCGGTGGACCATTCGCAGATGGATCACGGAGCCATGGATCACGGAGCAACGGCTTCCGCCGGCCACGGCGACCACGCAGCGATGCTCGGAGCGCTGGGACCGTACCCGATGACGCGCGAGGCCTCCGGTACAGCCTGGCAGCCGGACGCCTCCGAGCACATGGGGCTGATGACCGGTAGGGGCGAGTGGAGCTTCATGGCCCACGGGGCGGTCAATCTCGTCTACGATCGGCAATCGGGCCGGCGTGGCGACGACATGGCGTTCATCTCCGGAATGGTGATGGGCATGGCCCGGCGCCCGCTCGGCAACGGCACCCTGCAGTTCCGCGCCGCGCTCAGCCCCGACCCGTTGATGGGCAAGCGCGGCTATCCGCTGCTGCTCGCCAGCGGCGAGACCGCCAACGGGGTCGACCGGCTGATCGACCGGCAGCATCCGCACGATTTCTTCATGGAGCTGTCGGCATCCGCGTCACAAAATATCGGGCCGAGGAGCAGTGTCTTCCTCTACGCAGCATTGCCCGGCGAGCCAGCGTTCGGTCCGCCGGCATTCATGCACCGCGAGGCGATCCTCGACTCGCCGGAAGCGCCGATCACCCACCATTGGCTCGACTCCACCCATATCAGCTTCGGGGTCCTGACCGGTGGGCTGGTCCTCGACCGGATCAAGGTGGAGGTCAGCCGATTCAACGGCCGCGAGCCGGACGAGCACCGCTGGAACATCGAGACCGGGCCGCTCGATTCGACCGCCGCCCGGCTGTCGTGGAATCCGACCGCGGAGCTTTCCCTGCAGGGCAGCTGGGGCCGGTTCATCGAACCCGAGCAGCTCGAGCCGGGGGTGGACCAGACCCGCTGGTCGGCGAGCGCCTTGTACGCGCGCGAGATCGCGCCGGGGTGGAAGCTCGCGGGAACCTTGGCGTGGGGCCGCAAGTCGATCAAAGACCATCACGGCGACAGTCTGAACGATGACGCCTTTGCCCTCGAAGCTTCGCTCAAGCATGGTCCATGGACGGTCTTCGGGCGCGGCGAGATGACCGAGAACCGCGAGCTTATCGAGCTCGACGGTGAAGAGCATGGGCCGGCATTCAGGGTCGGCAAGATGTCCTTTGGGGCCGTTCGGGATTTCAGGGTCGCCGACCATCTGTCGCTCGGCGTCGGCGGCTTGCTCGCAGTGAATTTCGTGCCGGAGGAACTCGCCTCGCTTTACGGCAGCGACAACCCGTCCGGAGCGATGGCCTTTGTACGCCTCAAGGTCGACTGATTGACTAGGCTGACCCGAGCCCACATATGGCCCGCTCTCAGGCCGAGGCCCCTTCGTCTAGCGGTCCAGGACGTCGCCCTCTCACGGCGAAAACACGGGTTCGAGTCCCGTAGGGGTCACCAGCGCCTAAGTATCTGGTATATTGAGCTTTTTCTGCGCGTCTGAGGCCTAGCAGAATGGCTGTTTTGAGCCATTCCCCGCAGAACCAGGGTCAGAGCGGTCCACCAGAGACAACTCGGTTTCTCAAGTGATCCTTTCCGCTCTTGGACTCGCAGGTTCATTGACTCTGCGTTAATTGGGGTGTCCAGTTTCGACTCGGTCCAGAGGGGGGAAACTCATGGCAACCGTTGCCTCGCAGAACCACAAATATATGCTCGCCGCCGCGGGGGTCATCGCCATTGCCGCCGGGGCCTACGCGGTCGGCCGGGTCTATCCGCCGCTCGGGCCTTCCGCGGGCACGATCACGCCGGCCGAGCGCCACGTCGACAGTCAGCTTAGCGAGGGCGACGTCACCCTCGGCGATACTTCGGTCGCCCAGCTGATGCAGACCGATGCGTTCGAGGTGATGACCAAGGACCCGAACTTCCGCGCGCTTGCCAGGGATCCAGCGTTTGCGGCACTCGCGCAGAACCCAGCGGCGATGGCGGCGATGGCCGCCAACCCGGAAGCGTTCCAGGCGCTGGCGAGAAACCCGAGCGCCTTTGCTGCGATGGCCCGGGCGGCGCAGGCAAGTTCGGCCGCGGCACGCGACGCCAGTGCCCAGCAATCCGAAGCGCTTGCGGCCATGGCCATGCATTCCCGGGCATTCCAGACGCTTGCCGATCATCCGCAAGCCTTCCAGACGATGGCACGGCACCCGCAGGCTTTCGCGGCGCTTGCCGCGCATCCCGACGCGATGCAGGCGATTGCCGCCGACGCCGCGGCGTTCGCGAAATATGCGAACAATGCGCAGGAGTTCGCTGCCGACGCGCGCAACGCGGCGGCCGTCGCGTCCATGGCGCGTAACGCCGAGGCATTCCGAGCGCTCGCCGCCGACGCCAGGGCGATGGAGGCGCTGACCAGCGACGCTGCCGCGTTCCAGGCAATGGCTCGCAACGCGCAGTCGTTTCAGGCGCTCGCCCGCAACGCGCAGGCGTTCCAGGACTCGGCCAACGCCCAGGCGTTCCAGGTGATGGCGCGCTACGCCCCGGCTTTTCGAACGCTGGCGGCCAGCGCGCCGATGCTTGCTGCAGCGGCGCGCCAAGCGGAGGCGCTCAGCTCGCAGCTGCGCAGCGCCAACGCGATGAACGCGCACGCGGCGGTGTCGATGGCGTTCAACGCCGAGGCCTTCAACGCCTTGGCGCTTCAGCCGCAGGCGTTCCAGGCCCTCGCCCAGCACCCGCAAGCTTTCGCGGCGCTCGCAGCGCATCAGAAAGCGTTCCACGCGATGGCATCGCAGCCCCAGGCGTTCGCCAGCTATGCACGCAATGCGCAGGCATTCGCGGCGGACGCCCGCAACCCCTCGGCGGTCGCCGCAATGGCCCGCAACGCGGACGCCTTCAAGGCGCTCGCGGCCGACTCGGCCGCTATGCAGACCATGGCCCGCGATGCCGCGGCATTCCAAGCTCTGGCGCGCAGCGCCCAGGCGTTCCAGGCACTGGCTTCGAATGCGCAGCTTTTCAGGGCGGCGATGAACGAGCAGGCGCTGCAATCAATGGCGCGCAACGCCCAGGCGTTCCAGGCACTGGCCCGCAATAGCAATGCGCTCGCCAGCGCCGCCCGCGCAGCGCAGGCGATTAACGCTACGGCCATGGCCGCGTCAATGGCCGCGCAGGGACGGGTCAACCCCGAAGCGATGCAAGCGCTGGCGCAGCACCCGCAGGCGTTCGCCTCGATGGCGGCTCACCCACAGGCGTTCGCGGCGTTGGCCAGCCAACCCCAGGCGCTCGCCGCCTTTGCCCGCAACGCGCAGGCTTTTCAGGCGCTGGGGCGCCAGCCGGCATTTCAGGCGCTAGCGCTCAACCCGTCCTTCGCGGCGGCGATGCAAAGCCGGGGCTTCGCGGAAGCGATCAACGCGCGTTAGCCACGAGCGGCGTCGGGCACCGGGGGGGACATGATTGGCGTTAGTGGGCGGCCATGCCTGGCGATCACGGGCCTGGCTGCCGCACTGCTCGTCAGCGCGTCTGCAGCCGTGGCGCAGGAGCAAACGGATCCGCCGCCTGTGCAGCCCGACACCACGACCGTTGTAGAGCCGATCGGTCAGCCGGATTCGCCGCCCGAGGAACCGACGCCACCCAGCCCGGCGCCGGAAGGGCCGGAGCATGTGCCGCCCCACGCCGGCGGCATAGATCTGTCGACGCTCGAGACCAGCAATCTTTCGCTGCTCTACTTCGATCCCGCCCAGACCTACCTGACCCCGTACATCGCGCGCGCCTTCGAAAACGCGATCGAGTTCCACAAGCGGAAGTTCGAATGGACCCCCTGGGACCGGGCGACCGTGCTGCTCAAGGATTTCGGGGATTACGGAAACGCGGCCGCGCGCTCATCGCCGAACAACGCGGTGCTGTTCGACGTCGCTCCGCTTAGCCAGTCGATGGAGACCTTCACTCCTGGAGAGCGATTCTTCACGCTGACCAACCATGAGCTCGCGCACGTCGCGACGATGGACGTGTGGAACCGTCGCGATGCGCGTTGGCGCAAGTTCCTGCGCGGCAAGCCAATGCCGATTCAGGAGCATCCGGTCTCGATAGCGTACAATTTCCTGGCCACTCCGCGGAACAGCGTTCCGCGCTGGTACCTGGAGGGCAGCGCGGTTTTTTTCGAGACGTGGATGGCGGGCGGCCTTGGTCGGGCGCAGGGCGCCTATGACGAAATGGTGTTCCGCGCGAAGGTGCGCGACGGCGACAAATTCTACTCGCCGCTCGGACTCGAGTCCGAGGGCACCGCCGTCGACTTCCAGGTCGGAGTCAACGACTATCTCTACGGCACCCGCTTCTTCTCTTATCTCGCGCTGACCTATGGCCCCGAGCGGACGCTCGAATGGCTCAAGCGCGGCGAAGGCAGCGCGGCTTTTTATTCGAACCAGTTCCGCCGGGTGTTTGGCCGTCGGCTCGACGATGTCTGGGATGACTGGATCGGCTTTGAGAAGGTTTACCAGAAGCGCAATCTCGCCAAGCTCAGCCAATACCCGCTGACCGAGGCTGTCGCGCTGTCGCCGCGCGCGCTGGGCTCGATTTCACGCGGTTTTGTCGACCCGAAAACCAACAGCCTCGTCGCTGCCTTCCGCTATCCCGGGACGATCGGCTTCGTCGGAACGCTATCACTCGCCGACGGCAAGCTGCGCAAGCTTCGGGAAATCAAGGGCATGATGCTCTACAAGGTCACCAGCCTGACCTTCGACCCCGCGGCGCGCAAAGCCTATTACACCGAGGACAATTACGCGTTCCGCGACCTCGTCGAGGTCGACGTCGACACCGGTCGGAAGCGGATGCTGATCCGCGACGCGCGAATCGGCGACCTGGTCCTGCACCCCAGGGACAAGTCAATTTGGGGCATTCGCCACCAGAACGGGTTTGCGACGATCGTCCGGATCCCGCCGCCCTATGCGGGTTTCAATCAGATCCATACTTTTGACTACGGCCAGACTCCATTCGACCTCGATATCTCCCCCGACGGGTCGCTCGCCACCGCCTCGTTCGGCGAAATCAGCGGCAAGCAGACGGTGCGCGTGTGGAAGATGGACACGCTTGCGGCGGGCGGTGGCGCCGAGGAGGTCGCCCGGCTCGAGCTGGCGCCGTCGACCCCCGAAAGCTTCGTCTTCTCGTCCGACGGCAAGAGCCTATACGGAACCGCCTATTATACCGGTGTGTCCAACGTCTTCCGCTTCGACATCGCGAGCCAGAAATTTGATGTCGTCAGCAATGCCTCGACCGGTTTTTTCCGGCCGATGCCGCAGCCTGATGGTTCGCTGATCGTCTATGAATATACCGGCGAGGGGCTGACACCGGCGCGGATGCAACCGCAAGTCCGCGAAGATCTCGGCACGATCGACTTTCTTGGCGCCAAGGTGATCGCAGCGCATCCGCAGCTCAAGCAATGGGGTGTCGGTTCGCCCGCGCGAGTCCCACTCGACCAGCTTGTCACCGAGCGCGGCAAGTACCGACCGGGTAAGCGGATGAGGTGGGCGGCCGCCTACCCAGTCGTCGAAGGCTACCAGGGCTCGCTCGCGCCAGGCTATTATTTTCACTTCGAGGACCCGATGCAGTTCCACCAGCTGAATGCGACGATCAGCGTCTCGCCCTTCGGACGGATGCGAACGCGTGACCGGCTGCACGCCGAGCTCGAGTATAAGACGCTCGACTGGCGCCTGCGCTATTTGCACAACGATGCCGACTTCTATGACCTCCTGGGACCGGTTGAGCGAAGCCGCCGGGGCGACGTCCTTGTCGCCGAATACAAGAAGACACGCATCTATGATCCGCCGCGGCAGCTCGATTTCTTTGGGTCAGCGGCCGCCTATTTCGGGCTCGAGCAATTGCCCAGCGCACAGAACATCGCCAGCCCCAAGAACATCCTCTCGCTCGAGGCCGGCGCCCGTTACACCAACACCCGCAAGTCGTTGGGGGGAGTCGATCACGAGAAGGGCATCGCTTGGCGCGCCATGGGCAATCTCGACTTCGCCAAGGGAGAAACCTTCCCGAAAATCAGCGGCGGAATCGACTATGGAGTCCCGCTTCCGATCCCGAACAGTTCCATCTGGGTCTATGCCCACGCCGGCAACGCCTGGGGGCAGCGCTTTCACCCGCTGGCCAGCTTTTACTTCGGAGCGTTCCGCAACAACTACATCGATAACCGGCCCGAGAAGCGCTACCGGGAGGTCGAGAGCTTCCCCGGCTTCGATCTCAACCAGATCAGCGCTCGCCGCTTCGCCAAGCTGACGGGGGAAGTGAACTTGCCGCCGCTTCGCTTCGCGGAGATCGGCACTCCCAGCTTCTATCTCAGCTATGCCCGCCCGGCGGTGTTCGCCGGGGCGATGGCGACCCGGGCGCCGGATGGGCGGTCGCATCGCTATTTCAATCTCGGGGGGCAGCTCGATCTCAACTTCACGGTCGCCCTGCGTTTGCCGATGGTGCTGTCGCTCGGCGCCGCTGGCGGGTTTGAGGATGGCGATTACCAGAAGACCGAACTGCTCGCCTCGCTGAAAATCATGTAAGCAATCGTCGGATGGTTGTCGGCGAAATCATCGACTGGTCCGTCGCGATCACTCCAGTGCTGCTGATGGTCGCGCTGTTCATCTGGCTCGACGTGTTCAAGCTGATGACGTTCACGGAGACGATGGTTCTGCTGATGCTCGGCGGGCTGGCGGCGCTCGTCG
This sequence comes from Sphingomonas sp., assembly GCF_013812825.1. Lineage (GTDB taxonomy): Bacteria > Pseudomonadota > Alphaproteobacteria > Sphingomonadales > Sphingomonadaceae > Sphingomicrobium. The sequence goes on from NZ_JACCSU010000005.1 coordinate 48,219, forward strand.
CCTATCCAATCAGCGGCCGGATGCTCGATACTCTACCGATCGGCTTTTCGACCTACAGCCGGTTCGTCGCCCCGTGGATCGAAGAGGCGCTGAAGGGGCTGGTGATCGTCGCCCTTTTTGCAGTCAACCGCATCGGTTTCAAACTGGACGCAGTGATCTCGGGCTTTGCCGTCGGCGCCGGTTTCTCGGTCGTCGAGAATATCGTTTATCTGACGCGATTCCCCGAACTGGGCATGAACGTCTGGCTGGTGCGCGGCCTCGGGACCGCGGTGATGCATGGCACGACTCTCGCGATCCTGGCCGCGATCGCCCACGAGCTTGCCGAGCGCGAAACTCGCGGCGCGGCCGGCGATTACGGCTTCAATCCGCTGTGGTTTTTGCCAGGCTTCCTAGCGGCCGTGGCCATCCACACGCTTTTCAATCAGTTCCCGGATCGGCCGCTACTGGCGATGATGGGCACGATCCTGCTGGCTCCTTTCGCCCTGCTCGCGATCCTGCATTTGGGTGCACGCGAAGCGCAGCATTGGCTCGAGAGCGAGCGGGAGGTTCATCGCGCGATGCTTGAAACCCTCCGGGCCGGCGGCTTCCCCCAGGATGCCGCGGGCCGACGCATTGCCGCGCTCGCTGCTCGCCTTGGACCTGACGCATCCCGGCAAATGCGTGATTACTGGGAACTCCAGGCATGGCTAGTGCTCAAAGCCGAGGAAATTCTCGGCGGACAGCCGCAGGACGCCGAGCCGTGCACCGCTGCGGATATCGCTTCGCAGTTCGAGCGGCTCGCCGCACTCAAGCGAAAACTTGGTCCCACCATGCTTGCCACGCTGCTCCCGCTATTGCCGTTCAGCCGGAACGATTATTGGGAAATCGCGCAGCTCAAGGAGCGCCTTGAAGCAGGCAGGATTTAAATGTCTGCTCTTCAGCGAATGAAAAGGCGCCTGCTGTGACCCCCCGCTTCGCGCGCTGAGAGGAACAGGGGCTCGATAGTCAGCTACCCGCCGGCACTTGGGCGGTCTCGTCATCACAGGTCAGTGGCGATACAAGCTGCGCAAGGGGCAGTGTAGCGAATGGCGGACGTTTTTCTCTCATACGCGCGAGCGACCGTGGCCGCGGCAAAACGGGTTGCCGCTGGGCTGCAGTCCGCAGGCTTTTCTGTCTGGTTCGACGAAGACCTCCCAACCCATCGCGCTTATTCAGATGTGATCGAGGAGCAGCTCGATACTGCCCTGGCAGTGCTTGTGCTCTGGTCGGACGCGGCAGTGCGCTCGCAGTGGGTTCGATCCGAAGCGAACCGCGCACGCGAAAGCGGACGGCTGGTCCAGGCCCGGCTCGACGACACGCGCCTGCCGATGCCATTCGATCAGATCCAATGCGCGGATCTTCGCAAATGGTCGGACGATCAGCAGGCCTTGGGTTGGCAGCGCACTCTCCACAGCATCGGCGCACTTGCGAACCGGGAGGCGCAATGCACCGACCCGGCCTCAGCACAAACCGCCCCGCGGCTCATCAATCGCCGAGGCGTGTTAATGGCCGCCGGAGCGGGCACTGTCGTGCTCGGAGGGGTCGCCGCATGGCAGATTCACAGCAGGCCGCAGGAATCAGGTGAAGCTAAACTGCTACTACAAAAAGGGCTCGATGCACTCCAGAGCAACGACGCCCTTGATACCGCCGATCGCGGCTCGAGCCTCCAAGCGATCGCGCTCCTTACCGATGCGACGAAAGCCAACCCCCACTCCGCGATGGCTTGGGGCGGCCTGGCAATGGCCTATGCTGCTCGCAAGAAGTCCGTGCCGCTGAGCGAGCGGGCCGGCCTGGATTCCCGAGCCCGATCGGCCGCCAAGACCGCACTCAATCTCGACGCTCACGAGCCGCGCGCTCTTGGTGCGCTGCTAATGCTGCATCCGGCGCATCGGAACTGGTTGGCCGCCGAGCACGCGGCGCGCAAGACACTGCAAGAACACCCTCCAGCGCCTATTTTACTTTTCATATTGTCAGACGTGCTTGGACATGTGGGGCGGTGGCGCGATGCCACCGAAGTGTCGAAGAAGTTCGATCGCAAGAAGTTTCTGATCCCGGGTGCAGACCGGAAGGTCATCATCAACCTTTGGTGTTCCGGCGACCTCCAGCGTGCAGACGACGCCCTTGAGATCGCCGTGCAGCACTGGCCGCAACATCCGCAGATTTGGCGCATACGGCTGGCCTACCTGATGTACAGTGGCCGTCCGTCGGAAGCTCTGCAGATCTTGCGGAATGAGTCTGAACGACCGCCGGAACTCACGGCCGACTTCGTAAAGACGGTCACCGCCACCGCCGAGAGCTTGGCAAGCCAGCGCGACCGCAGGTCGGCCATCGAAACCAACTTGGCTTTCTTGAAAACAGACCCCTCTAAGCCTCACCAAATAGCTCAAGCCTGCGCAGCTCTTGGTGGGAAGGACGAGGCCATCAAGATCCTTCGAGGATACTATTTCGCGGAAGGTGAATGGGCTGCGGTTGCTCCCCCGGGCGGCGATCAAGACCGCATCACAAGCCCGCTGTTTCAGCCGCCAATGGCTAGCTTATGGAATGATCGAACTTTCACTCAGTTGATCGAAGAAATTGGGCTGAATGCCTATTGGCGCCGTTCGGGAACGAAGCCGGATTATCAACGCAGAGCGTGAAGCAATACCTGACCAACTAGGATCGGGCGCTCCTGTTTTTCCGCCAAATTGCCAGCAGGATCACGACAAACGCCGCCAGGCGGAACAGGTAAAGCCCGCTTCGCTCTTCCGCCGGCACATCGGCAAAGGCGAGGAGCGCTTGCCCCAGTCCGAGAAGCCAGAAGGCCAGCGTGAAGGCGAGGAACAGCTCGTCCCCGGTCTTCTTCCAGAACCGCAGGAAGAACAATCCCGCGACCCAGAAGCCCATCACGATGGCGCCGGAGATGAAGGAAAGCAGCATCCTAATTATCCAGGTCCCATACGAAGCCAAACAGCAGCACCAGGATGGCGGCCAATGAAAAGCCTTGCCGAACCGTCGCGAGATTGACAGCGGGGAGCACGAGAAGGTCAAGAATCAGGGCGAGATTATTGGCTGCGAGCAACCCGAAACACAGTGCGCTCCACAGCAGCAGTCGAGCGGCGGTTCGCAAATAGTTCCGGGCCAACAGATATGCGCAGGCCGTGCTGGTGACAAAGCACAGGACGTAGACGGCGGCAGGGAACGCCGGCGACACTATTCGCTCCCTAGCCGGAAGGAATCGGCAAAGGCCGAGATGCCGGTCGAGGAAACGATCATTCGGCGCACGGCATCCGGTTTCTTGGCGTAGAGCGCTTCCGTCTGGTCGACCAACTGGCGCAAATCAGCCGAGGCGGGCGAATAGCGTGCACTGCCATCGTTCTCCAAAACAATGAGACCCTCCGCTTGTAGAGTGTCCAGGCCCTTCGTGACTACCAGATCGCTCGCCCGCAGAGCTTCCACCAATGACTCCCGCCGCCACGCCGTCGACGGATCGTTCTTGAGGAACAACAGAATCTCCAATGCCCACACGGAGCGGAAATTGTCGCCGATGAAGGCTGCAAGGTCCGCGTTGGCCGGCATCGTGGGTGCTTCTAGCCACTAGGTTCCCGGTGGCAACCTCGGGTCGCATATGGCGGTAGCCGGAGTGGCCCGCACGGCTAGCTGCCCATGGATCCGGAGATGCCATGCCGCCGCCAACGCCTTTTTAATTGTTTTTCAAGGCGCAACATTGCACTTTGGAGGCGGCCCGGGGGCGCGTAAGTAAAGGCGATGGCCCCGAAAGGGTCGTCGGCTGCAAGGAGTGCGTCCCTTGAACGAGATGTCCCCGCGCGATTCGCTCGACCGCCGAAAACTCCTTTCTGCGCTGAGAGGATTGCGTCGCGGCGACTTCAGCGTGCGCCTGCCCGACGAGCTGACGGGGATCGACGGCGAAATCGCCCGGGTCTTCAACGAGGTGGTCAGCCTCGAGGAACAGATCACCGACGAGTTCGAGCGTCTCTCCGTGGTTGTCGGCAAGGAAGGCAAGATCGGCCAGCGCGGCAAGGTCAGAGGCGCCACGGGCGGCTGGGAGGCCAAGATCCGCTCGGTCAACGAGCTGATCGATGACATGGCGCAACCGACGGCCGAGGTCGCGCGAGTGATCGGGGCCGTTGCCAAAGGCGATCTTTCGCAATCGATGACCGTCGAGATCGAGGGTCGGCCGCTCCGCGGCGAGTTCCTCCGCATCGGCAAGATCGTCAATACGATGGTCGAGCAGCTCGCCTCGTTCGCCTCCGAAGTGACGCGCGTGGCGCGCGAGGTCGGCACCGAGGGCAAGCTTGGCGGCCAGGCCAACGTGAAAGGCGTCGCCGGAACCTGGAAGGATCTCACCGACAACGTCAACCTGATGGCGGACAATCTGACGGGCCAGGTCCGCAACATCGCCGAGGTGACGACCGCCGTTGCCCGCGGCGATTTGTCGAAGAAGATCACGGTCGACGTGAAGGGCGAGATCCTCGAGCTCAAGGACACCATCAACGTGATGGTCGACCAGCTCAATTCCTTCGCTTCGGAGGTCACTCGCGTCGCCCGCGAAGTCGGCACCGAAGGCAAACTCGGCGGTCAGGCGCGGGTCGAGGGCGTCGGCGGCACGTGGAAGGATCTGACCGACAACGTCAATCTCATGGCCGACAACTTGACCGGCCAGGTGCGCAACATCGCCGAGGTGACGACGGCGGTCGCCAACGGCGACCTGTCGAAGAAGATCACCGTGGACGTGAAGGGCGAAATCCTCGAGCTCAAGAACACCATCAACACGATGGTGGATCAGCTCAGCTCGTTCGCGGCGGAAGTAACTCGCGTCGCCCGTGAAGTGGGCACCGAAGGCAGGCTTGGCGGTCAGGCCGACGTGAAAGACGTTGCCGGAACTTGGAAAGACCTTACCGATTCCGTGAACTTCATGGCGAGTAATCTCACCGGCCAGGTGCGCAACATTGCCGACGTAACCAAGGCCGTGGCCGCCGGCGATCTTTCCAAGAAGATCACGGTCGACGTGAAGGGCGAAATCCTCGAGCTCAAGAACACCGTGAACACGATGGTGGATCAGCT
>NZ_JACCSU010000009.1 GCF_013812825.1 Sphingomonas sp.
GGCCGAGGCGCTGCGCAAGGAAGCCGAGGCGTTGAAAGCCGAATATCAGGCGAAAGCGCAGTCCGCCGAGGCCGAGGCCGCGGCGATGATCGAGCGCGCGCATGTCGAAGCCGGCGAGATTGTCGCCAAGGCCAGGACCGACGCCGAGGCGCTGATCGAGCGCCGCGGCCGAATGGCCGAGGACAAGATCGCCGCCGAGGAGCGCGCCGCGGTCAAGCAGCTTCGCGCTAGTGCCGCCGATGCCGCCGCGCGCGCCGCCGCGCGGCTGATCGCCGAGCGCGACGACCCGGCCGCGGACGAGCAGCTCGTCAACCGGACGATCGCCGACCTGCCGCGAGCTTGAGGCCGCTTACTGCTGGTGCTGGCCGCCGGGCGCGCTCACATTCTCGAGCACCTGTTCCGCCGTCTGGTCGTCCGTTTCGCGGCTGAGGTCGCCGAGGCTGACGATTCCAACCAGTTTTTCGGATTCGTCGATCACCGGCAGGCGCCGGACCTGCGCTTCGCTCATCCGGGCCGCGACGTCCTCGACGTCGTCGTCGATTCGGGCGGAGACGACACCGCTGCTCATCAGGTCGCGGACAGGCGTATCCGGACCGTGGCCCTGGGCGACGCCGCGAACGGCGATGTCGCGATCGGTGATCATCCCGATCAGCCGCTCGCCCTCGGTCACGGGGATCGAGCCGGCGTCGGCGCTGAGCATGAACGACGCGGCTTCCCGCGCAGTCTGTTCCGGAGTCACCGTCTGGACGTCGCGCGTCATTACCTCACTGATTCTCATGTTTCGTCTCCTCGTTCGGGAATGCTTTGCAAACGAACGGAAGGAGAGCGCCGTTCCTGCCGTTACGGAATGTTCTCGGTCAACAGGTCGTAGGCGGCGACGATGTCGTCCTTCTGGTTGAAGATTTCGACCGCCCAGCGGACGACTCCCGTGTCCTCGCCTTTCAGTGATTTTGAGCGGACCGTGAGCTCGACCCGCATCGAATCGCCCGGGTAGAGCGGCGTCAGGAAGCGGAGGTTCTCCAGCCCGGTATTGGCGAGCACCGGACCGGGCGCCGGATCGACGAACAGCCCGGCAGCGAAGCTCAGGATCAGATAGCCGTGGGCGACCCGGCCCTCGAAGATCGGGCTCGCCCTGGCGGCCTCCTCGTCCATGTGCGCGTAGAAATTGTCGCCGGTAAAGTGGGCGAAATGCTCGATGTCCCCGAGGGTCACGGTGCGGCTGCCGGTCTTCAGCGTGTCGCCGACATTGAGCTTGCTCATCGGCTTGCGGAACGGGTGGACGTCGATCTCGTGCTTGGGCGCGCCGCTGATGTAAAAAGCGCCGGCGATCGCCCCGATCATTGCCGGCGAGGACTGGATCGCGGTGCGCTGCATGTAATGCTTGACTCCGCGCACCCCGCCCATCTCCTCGCCGCCGCCCGCCCTTCCGGGCCCGCCATGGGTCAGCACCGGCAGCGGAGAGCCGTGGCCGGTCGATTCGGCGGCGTTGGTGCGGTCGATCACCAGCATCCGCCCATGATAGGCTCCCGCGCCGAGGACAAACTCCCTCGCGGTGGCGCCGTCGTGGGTGAACAGCGACAGGCACAAGCTGCCGCGGCCGCGGTTGGCGAGCGCGATCGCGTCGCCGAGGTCCTTGTAGGGCATGATCGTCGACACCGGACCGAACGGCTCGACGTCGTGCACCGCCTCGGTCGACCAGGGGTCGTCGGTCCTGAGCAGCACCGGCGGCAGGAATGCGCCGCCCTCGACCGGCGGGTCGGCGGCAGGATCGCCGGCGACGATCCGGGCGCCGGCGGCCTCGAGTTCGGCGATTCGGGCCCGGACATCGTCGCGCTGGGCGAGGCTGACCAGCGCCCCCATCCGGGTGTCTTCGGAGCGGGGGTCGCCGACCCTGGTACTGGCCAGCCGTTCGCCGAGCGCCTTTTCGAGCGCGTCGAGATGCTCGGCCGGAGCCATGGCGCGGCGGATGGCGGTGCATTTCTGGCCCGCCTTGACCGTCATCTCGGTCGCGACTTCCTTGACGAACAAGTCGAACTCGGGCGTGCCGGGCCCGGCGTCGGGGCCGAGCACCGAGGCGTTGAGGCTGTCCCGCTCGGCGACGAAGCGCACCGATTCGCGGGCAATCACCGGGTGGGTCTGGAGCTTCATCGCCGTCGCCGCCGAGCCGGTGAAGCTGACGATGTCCTGGCACGACAAATGGTCGAACAGGTCGCCGACGTGGCCGACGATCAGTTGCACCGAGCCCGGCGGCAGGAGCCCGGATTCGATCATGATCCGGAACGCCGCTTCGGTCAGGTAGGCGGTCGCGGACGCCGGCTTGACGATCGCCGGGACCCCCGCGAGCAGGGTCGGAGCGAGCTTCTCGAGCATCCCCCACACCGGGAAGTTGAACGCGTTGATGTGCACCGCCGCGCCCTGCAGCGAAGTGAAGATGTGCTGGCCCATGAAAGTGCCGTTCCTGGACAGGGTTTCGAGCTGTCCGTCCAGGAGCACATGACCGTCGGGAAGCTCGCGGCGGCCTTTGGACGAGAAGGAAAACAAGGTGCCCGCGCCTCCTTCGATGTCGATCCAGCCGTCCTTGCGGGTCGCTCCCGTCGAGTAGCTGAGCTCGTACAGTTCCTCCTTGCGGGCCATGACCGCGAGGCCGAGCGCTTTCAGCAACCGGGCGCGCTCGTGGAAGGTCATCTTGCGCAAGGCCGGGCCGCCGACGTCGCGCGCATGGTCGAGCATGGCCGCGAAATCGAGCCCGCCGCTGCCGGTCATCGCCACCGGCGAGCCGTCGATCGCGCTCGGCAGCTGGGCGAGGTCGCCTTCGCCGGCGAGCCAGGAATCGCAGGCATAGTTGAGGAGCTGCGGGGTCTTCATTGGCTTTAAGCACCTTCCGGGGAACTGGTTGCGCTCGGGTCTAGGAAGAATGAGGGCCGTTCGACAAGGCCGGGCAACGGAGACTTCGAGCGAGCAAGACCGATCCGATCCGGAGCCATCATTAAGCAGCCGGGCAATCGGACGCCGTAATTGGTCGGACCTCGGTCGGGCCATGGGGGCCTCTCTCGCATTACGGATGGGCAACCGTTTTGAAGCCTCGAGCGCCGCGCCAGAAGGTTCTGATTAGCACCCGCATGCGCGTGGGCGCCGGGTGGGACGATGCCCGCATCCTCAACATTTCGCTGCGCGGGTTGATGATCCAGGCTGAATCGCCGCCGCCGAAGCGCGGCTCCTACGTCGAGCTCAGGCGCGGCCCGCGCATCATCATCGGCCGAGTGGTTTGGGCGAACCAGCACCGCTTCGGATTATGGACGCAAGATCCGCTCGACGTGGAATCGATCATCGCCCTGCCGGCCGGCGACACGAAAGAAGGCGCGTCCTCGTCGGCCACCGTTGCTGTGGAGCGGCGCTCCGTGGTCCGGCGGAACAGCGCGGCCTTCGAACGCTCTCGCCAATGGTCGAGAGCCTTTGAGTTCGTCTGCATCACGGTGTTCGCCGTCACCGGGTGCCTGGTGGCGTTCGGCGCCGTCGCGCAATTGTTCGTCGTGCCGTTGGCCGCGGTCGAACAGGGATTTAAAGCCCGGCAATCGTGACGCCCATAGGCGACCCGGGCGTTCCTAGCTGCGGAGCGGCGCGTCGGAGCGATCGACCCCGCCGGCCGGGGCATGGAGCACTCTGTAGCCGACCGTGAAGCTGGCGATGTTGTAGGTCGCATGCATCCACACGACGAGAAGCAGGCTTGCCGAAAGCAGATAGATGCCGGCGAGGAGCAATCCCGCGATAGTCGCGAACGTTATGCCCACTTTCCCCTGATAGCCGTGCGCAAGCCCGAAAATGAGGCTCGAGGCGAGCGTCGCCACGCTCGGCCCGGCCAGCGCGCTCAAGTACCAGATGAGAAAGCCTCGAAAGGCAATCTCCTCGCCGAAACCGCCCAGGCCGGCAGCGCCGTAGGCGAGCGGAAGCTCGGTGCGGGAATGGGGCATCAAATGTCGGTAGCCGGAATAGAAACGGGCCGCCGGGCCTCGAAAGCGGGTGAGCAGCGCCCAGACCGCGGCGGCGAGCATCAGCGGCCAGAGAGCGGCCGCCAGCGCGATCGGCACAGGGTCGGGGCCGATCCAGCCGACCAGCCCGAACTGCTCGATCGGCCGCCCGGCCACGTGCCACATCCACAGCACCAGCGACCCCATCAGGAGCCCCGTCGCAGCAGCGGCCTTGAAGAAGGCCGTGCGCGGCGCGCGCTTGAGGACCTCGGGGTCGGCGAACGCCTGGGCGACCGAGACCAGCAGGATCGCGCCCGCGACGACGTGGTCGATCTCCTGCATCGGCAAGCCGGCTGCCGCCATCACCGGCCGGTGAAGTTCGCAGCGCGTTTTTCGAGGAAGGCGGCGACCCCTTCGCGATAGTCCTCGGTGAAGCCGAGGCGGCGCATCTCGTTGCGCTCCTCGGTGAGCTCCTGGTCGAGGGTCCGCGACCAGGTCGAGCGGATCAGCTTCTTGGTTTCGGCAAGGCCCAGCGGCGGCAGCGAGGCGAGCTTGGTGGCGAGCGCGTCGACCTCCGAGTCGAGCGCCTCGTCGTCTACCGCTTTCCAGATCAGCCCCCATTCGGCAGCCTGGTCGGCCGACAGCGGCTCGCCGGTGAGCGCCAGGCCGAGCGCGCGCGCCTGGCCGACGAGGCGCGGGAGGATCCAGCTGCCGCCGCTGTCCGGGACCAGGCCGATGGCCGTGAAGCTCTGGATGAACTTCGCCGAGCGGGCCGCGATCACCATGTCGCAGGCGAGCGCGAGATTGGCGCCGGCGCCGGCGGCGACTCCGTTGACGCGCGCGATCAGCGGCTGGGAAAGAGCGCCGAGGCGGCGGATCAGCGGATTCCAGCAGGTCTCGACGGTGACTCCGAGGTCGACCGGATGGTCGGCTCCGACCGCGCGCTCATTGAGATCCTGTCCGGCGCAAAACGCTCGGCCGGCGCCGGTGAGGACGACCACCCGGACGTCGTCGAGATGGTCGCGAAGAACCTCACGCAGCTCCTGGTGCATGGCGACATTGAAGCTGTTGAGCTTGTCCGGCCGGTTGAGGGTGATCCGGGCGATCCCGCCGTCCGTCTTGAAGTCGATGGTCTCGTAGGTCATGGCCGGCAACGCCTAGCCAAGGAGGGGCCGTGAGCGCAAACGATCTGGCTGCAAAAGTCGCGCATCACATGCTCGCTCGCGAGGGCACGGGGCCGGCCTGGGGAATCGTCATCGAGGAGGCGCGGAACGGTTATGCGCGACTGTCGATGCCGGTTCGAGCCGACATGCTCAACGGCCATCGGATCGTCCACGGCGGGATGGTGTTCGCGCTTGCCGACACTGCGTTCGCCTACGTCTGCAACGGCCGCAACGAGAAAACCTTCGCGGCGCAGGCGTCGATCGTGTTCCTCGGCAGCGCTGAGGAAGGGCAAACGCTGGTCGCCGAGGCCGAGGAGGTCGCGACGTCGGGCCGCAGCGGAGTGACTCGAGTCGCGGTCCGGACCTCCGACGGCCGGGCGGTCGCCGAGTTCACCGGCTACTCGCGGACCGTCGGCGGACCGGTCGTCGACACCTAACCGTCATGCCGGACTCGATCCGGCATCCGCCTGCTTCTTCTGCGCGTTGAACAGGCGGGCCCCGGAACAAGTCCGGGGTGACGCTTTGCGTCATTTGAACGTTGCGCCCCCAGGGGCTAGATAGAAACCATGTACACGACCGAGCTTCAGAAGGGCGGATCCGTCCAGTCGATCGAGGACCCAGAGCTGCTCGCCGCGTTCGAGGCGCGGGTCGCGGCCGACGAGTTCATCGAGCCCAAGGACTGGATGCCGGAAGCCTATCGGCGGACTCTGGTCCGCCAGGTCTCGCAGCACGCCCACAGCGAAATCGTCGGCATGCTTCCCGAAGGCAATTGGATCACTCGCGCTCCGTCGCTGCGTCGCAAAGCGATCCTGCTCGCCAAGGTCCAGGACGAGGCGGGGCACGGGCTCTATCTCTACTGCGCCGCGGAGACTCTCGGCACCAGCCGCGAGCAGATGATCGAGGCGCTGCATTCGGGCAAAGCGAAATACTCGACCATCTTCAATTATCCGACTCTGACCTGGGCCGATATCGGCGCGATCGGCTGGCTGGTCGACGGTGCGGCGATCATGAACCAGGTGCCGCTGCAGCGCACCAGCTACGGCCCCTACGCCCGGGCGATGGTGCGGGTGTGCAAGGAAGAAAGCTTCCACCAGCGCCAGGGCTACGAAATCATGATCGCGATGGCCAACGGGACGCCCGAGCAGAAGCGGATGGCCCAGGACGCGCTCAACCGCTGGTGGTGGCCGAGTTTGATGATGTTCGGCCCGCCCGACGACAATTCGCCCAACAGCGCGCAATCGATCCGCTGGCGGATCAAGCGCGAGACCAATGACGAGCTTCGGCAGAAGTTCGTCGACATCACCGTTCCGCAGGCGGATTTCCTGGGCCTGAAGGTGCCCGACCCCGATCTCAAGTGGAACGTGGGGAAGAACGACGGGGCGGGCGGCTACGACTTTGGCGAGGTCGACTGGGACGAGTTCTACGCGGTGGTCCGCGGCGAAGGACCGGTCGCCAAGGAGCGCATGGCCGCGAGGCGAGCCGCGTGGGACGACGGCGCCTGGGTCCGCGAAGCGGCGGCGGCTCACGAAGCGAAGCGGCGCGAGAGGCAGGCTGCGTGAGCGGCGGCGCGAGTGGAGACTGGCCGCTTTGGGAGGTATTCGTCCGTGCCAAGAATGGCCTTGCGCATCGCCACGTTGGCAGCGTTCATGCTCCTGACCCGGAGCTCGCGCTTCGCCACGCGCGCGACACCTACACGCGGCGGCAGGAAGGGGTGAGCCTGTGGGTCGTGCCGTCGGCCGAGATCGTCGCGTCCGACCCCGATGAGGCCGGGCCGATGTTCGAGCCCGCCGCCGACAAGATCTACCGGCACCCGACCTTTTACGACATCCCCGATGAGGTGAAGCACATCTGATGCCGTCGCTGCCGCCGATCCGGCCCGAGGATGAGGCGGTCGCGCTCAAGTCGCGGGGTCCAGGCGCGTTCGATGCGCCGGCCGCCGGCGAACCCGACCCGGCCCGGTTCGATTACCTGCTGCGGCTGGGCGACGATGCGCTGATCCTCGGCCAGCGCCTCGGCGAATGGTGCGGCCATGCGCCGGCGCTCGAGGTCGATTTGAGCCTCGCCAATTTGGCGCTCGACCTGATCGGCCAGGCGACGATTTTCCTCAACGCCGCCGGCGAGTCGGAAGGCGAAGGGCGCGACGGCGACCGCCTCGCCTTCCACCGCGACGTGCTCGATTTCCGCAATTGCCTGCTGGTCGAGCAACCCAACGGCGATTTCGGCCGGACGATTGCCCGGCAGCTGCTGTTCTCGACCTATCAGCATCTGCTTTACGAGCGGCTGACCGGATCGAGCGACGGTTTCCTTCAGGGGGTTGCGCAGAAGGCGGTAAAAGAGGTCGCCTATCACCGCGAGCTCGCATCCGAATGGACGGTGCGGCTCGGCGACGGCACCGAGGAGAGCGCCCAGAGGATGCGCGACGGGCTCGACTGGTGCTGGCGCTTCATCCCCGAGCTGTTCGAGGTCGACGAGCTGCTCGAGGGACTGACCGAGCGCGGGATCGCGGCCGATCCGCGCAGCTTCGAAGCGGACTATCGCTCGGCGATCGGCCAGGTGCTGGCCGATGCCCAGATCGACGCGCCGGCCGAGCAGCGGCCAATCCTCGGCGGGCGCCGCGGCCACCACAGCGAGCATCTCGGCCATATCCTCGCGGTGATGCAGTTCCTGCCGCGCACCTATCCCGACGCGCAATGGTAGGATGACCGCTCATTTCCATGCCCTGCGGGTGGCCGAGATCGTCCCCGAGACGGCCGAAGCGAACTCGGTCCGGTTCGAAATCCCGCCCGAATTGCGCGACACCTTCTGCTTCAGGGCCGGCCAGCACCTGACCCTCAAGGCCGAGATCGACGGCGAGGAGGTGCGCCGCAACTATTCGCTGTGCACCGCTCCGGACGAGCAGGACTGGATGGTGACGGTCAAGCGTATTGCCGGGGGCCTCTTCTCCAACTGGGTCGGCGACCATTTGCAGCCCGGCGACATGCTCGACGTCATGCCGCCGCACGGCAGCTTCACGGTCGAGTTCGATGCGACCAGGCAGCGGCGCTACGTCGGCTTTGCCGGAGGCTCGGGCATCACTCCGGTCATCTCGCTGATCCGAACCGCCTTGAAGGAGGAGCCCGGCAGCCGATTCACCTTGTTCTACGGCAACCGCGACAGCGCCTCGATCATCTTCCTCGACGCCCTGGCCGAGCTCAAGGACCGCTATCTGAGCCGCTTCGAGCTCTATCATTTCCTCGCCGAGGAGGAAGGCGAGGTCGAGCTGTTCAACGGAATGCTCGACCAGGCGATGTGCGGCAACGCGATCGAGCAACTGGTCGGCGATGTCGGCGCGGTCGACGAGTGGTTCATCTGCGGCCCCGGACCGATGATGGACGCTGCGGAAGCGGCGCTGCTCGAACGCGGAGTGGCGAAGGAGCGAATCCACATCGAGCGGTTCACCGCCGACCGGCCGCCCGACGCGGTGGCGCGGGAGATCGCCGACCTCCAGACCAAGGCGGCGGGCGCCACCGTCGCGGTGACTCTCGACGGGCGGACTCGCAAGGTCGAATTTACGCAAGGCAATATCCTCGACAGCGCGCGCGCCGCGGGCCTGCCGGCGCCCTTCGCGTGCAAGGCGGGCGTGTGCGCGACGTGCCGGGCCAAGGTCACCAGCGGCAAGGTCGAGATGGCGGCGCGCTACGGCCTCACCGATGAAGAGGTCGCCGCCGGCTATGTGCTGACCTGCCAGTCGGTGCCGATCGGCGCGGGAGTCGCGGTGGATTACGACGCCTGACTTTTGCGTCGGCGACTTTGTCGCTAAGCGCTTTTGCGATGCTGAGCGAAACCCAGGCCACGGCGCCACGTACGACCACCGGCGGGCTTGCCGGCCTGCCGCCCGTCACCAGTGATTCGCTGCTCGCCCTGATCGCCATGGCCAATGCCGATCCGCGGCCCGACAAGATCGATGTCGGGGTCGGCGTGTTCCGCGACGCGGCCGGCCAGACTCCGATCCTCAAGGTGATGAAAAAAGCCGAGCGGATCCTGCTCGAGACGCAGTCGACCAAGGCCTATCTCGGAAGCGCCGGCGACAAGCGTTTCGCCGAGCTCATCCGGCCGATCCTGCTCGGACCGCATGCCGACGACGAGCGCATTGCCGGAGTGCAGACTCCGGGCGGTTGCGGCGCGCTTCGACTGGGCTTCGAGCTGATCGCGACCGCCAACCCGAATGCGCGGGTGTTCGTCAGCACTCCGACCTGGCCCAACCACCGTCCGCTGATCCGCGGCACCCGCCTCGAGATCATCGAATACCCTTATTACGACCGCGACAGCGGCACCGTTCGGTTCGAGGAAATGATCGAGGGGCTGGGCTCGGCGCGCGAAGGCGACGTCGTGCTGCTCCACGGCTGCTGCCACAATCCCACCGGAGCGGACCTCAACGATGAGCAATGGGGTGAAGTGGCGCGGTTCGTCGCGGAGCGCCGGCTGCTGCCCTTCGTCGACATCGCCTACCAGGGTTTCGGCCGCGGGCTGGACGAGGATGCGGCCGGGCTCCGCGGCCTGCTGGCGGCGTGCGACGATGTGCTGGTCGCGCAAAGCTGCGACAAGAATTTCAGCGTCTACCGCGACCGGGTCGGGTCGCTGTTCGTCAAGTCCGGCTCGGCCGACGCGACCGCCAGAGCGATGGCGCATGTGTTCCAGCGCGCGCGCGAGATGTGGTCGATGCCGCCCGATCACGGCGCCGCGGCGGTGCGGATCATCCTCGACGATCCTCAGTTGAGCGCCGACTGGCTGGTCGAGCTCGACGCGATGCGCGACCGGATCAACGCAGTTCGCCGGCGGATCGCCGCCGCCGATCCGCGCCTGGCGTTCATCGGCACCCAGTTCGGAATGTTCTCGATGCTGCCGCTGAGGCGCGAGCAGGTGCTGGCGCTGCGCGAGCGCGACGCGATCTACATGGCCGACAGCGGCCGGTTCAACATCGTCGGAATGGCCGACCATTCGATCGACCGGTTCGTCGCCGCCGTCGTCGAAGCCCTGGATGGCTGAGGCGTTAGATGAGCACTTTGGCGATGGCTGAGCGCGATGCCAGTCGAGTCGCCGCCGACGTCGACTGGCGCGAGGTTGCGCGGCTCGTCCTCACCAGCCGCGAGATGGACCGGATCGAGGAACAGGAGCTCGTTCCGCAAAAGAAGATCCTCTACCAATTTTCGGCCCGCGGCCATGACCTCGCGCAGGTGCTGCTCGGGCTGCAGCTCAAGGACGGCGACGCGGCCTGCGGCTATTACCGTTCGCGGCCGCTGCTGCTTGCACTGGGGGTCCCGCTCGCCGATGCGCTCGGCTCGGGCATGGGGCTCGCCGGCGGCTATTCCGACGGCCGCGACATCGGCGTCGTGTTCAACTATCCCAACCCGGGCGGAGCGCACGCGCTGCCGATGAGCGGCGGGGTCGGCGCTCAATATACGCCGGCGGCGGGGTGGGCGCAGGCGATCGCCTACAAGGCCGAAGTGCTCGGCGAGGATCCGGACGATGCCCTCGCGCTGGTGCTCGGCGGCGATGCTAGCTGCGCGACCGGGGGGTTCTGGTCGGCGCTAACAATTGCGACGACGCAACGATTGCCGTTGCTAATGTATATCGAGGACAATGGCTACGGCATCTCGGTGCCGTCGGAATACCAGACTCCGGGCAAGGACATCGCCGCCAATCTCGCCGGTTTCTCCGGGCTGACGATCTTCAACGGCGACGGCACCGAGCCGGACGAAGCGGCGCGGCTGATCGGCGAAGCGGTCCGGCATGTCCGCGCCAAGCGGGCGCCGGCGCTGCTTCGGCTGACCATGCCGCGGCTCGAGGGCCACAGCTTCCAGGACACGCAGAGCTACAAGAGCGAGGCGGAGATCGAGGCCGAATGGGCGCGCGATCCGCTGCCCAAGCTCAAGGCCTTTGCGTCCAGGCTCGACTGGGCCGGGCTGGAAGCGGACGCGGCGGCGAATGTCGCGGCGGCCCTCGCCGAAGCCCAGGCGCGCGGCGTGTCGAGCCCCGAGCGAGTCACCGACAACGTCTTCTTCGATGGCGAGCTTCAGCAGGTCGGCGGGCAATGCAACCACGGCTACGCGCCGCCGCCAGCGAGCGACCAGCCGAAGCCCGACGGTCAGCGCATCAACATGGTCACCGCAATCCGCCGGACGCTCGAGCAGGAGCTCGAGGCCAACCCGCGCGTGCTGGTGTTCGGCGAGGACGTCGGACCCAAGGGCGGGGTCCATGCGGTGACGCTCGGGTTGCAGGAGAAGTTCGGCAAGGCGCGCGTGTTCGACACCAGCCTCAACGAGGAAGGGATCGTCGGCCGGGCAGTCGGAATGGCGCTCGCCGGGCTGATGCCGGTGCCCGAAATCCAGTTCCGCAAATATGCCGAGCCGGCAACCGAGCAGATCAACGATTGCGGGACGATGCGCTGGCGCACCGCGAACCGCTTCGCGGCGCCGATGGTGCTGCGCATCCCGGGCGGCTTTTTCAAATGCGGTGACCCGTGGCACAGCCAGACCAATGAAGTGCAATTCGTCCATAACCCCGGGTGGAAGGTGGCGGTGCCGTCGAATGCCGAGGATGCGGTCGGGCTGCTGCGGTCGAGCCTGCGCGGGAACGACCCGGTGATTTTCTTCGAACATCGCGCGATGCTCGACGATAGTTGGGCGCGGCGGCCGTGGCCGGGCGACGCGTATGTGCTGCCGCTCGGCAAGGCGAAGAAGACGCGCGACGGCGACGGCATCACGATCGTGACGTGGGGGGCGATGGTGCCGCGTTGCGAGGCCGCGGCGGAGGGCGTCGACGCCGACGTCATCGACCTGCGCACGCTCAACCCGTGGGACCGCGACATGGTGCTCGACAGTGTGCGGCGAACGCGGCGCTGCCTGATTGTGCATGAGGATTTGCGCACCGGCGGCTTCGGGGCGGAGATTGCCGCGGTGGTCGCCGACGAGGCGTTTCTCGACCTCGACGCGCCGGTCGCGCGCGTGACAATGCCCGACATTCCCAGCCCGCATCACCCGACGTTGCTCGAATGGGCGCTCCCTTCGGTCGAGCGCATCCGCGCCGAAATCGACCGGCTGGTGGGGTTTTGATGGACTGCCGTCATTGCGAGCGTAGCGAAGCAATCCAGCTTCGCGCCGCTGGATTGCTTCGTCGCTGCGCTTCTCGCAATGACGGTT
>NZ_JACCSU010000034.1 GCF_013812825.1 Sphingomonas sp.
CACCGGGCCAAGGCGACGCCGGCGGCGCGAACCTCGACCGGCGAGCAGAAGGCGCTGCTCCTGGGCCTGGTTCTCGCCCATGCCGAGCTGGTCGCGGCCCGCCGCGGAGCGCCGCCGATCCTGCTCCTCGACGAGGTCGCCGCCCACCTCGACCCGCGCCGGCGCTCGGCGCTGTTCGCCCGCCTCGAGCGCCGCGGCCAGGTGTGGATGACCGCCACCGAAGCCGCTTTGTTCGACGGCATCGGCGAAGCCTCGCGCTTCCACGTCGAGGCCGGGCGCGCGCTCCCGCTTTAGCCCCAACCCGCTTTAGCCCCAAGTCTTGGCGATTCCCGCCGAGCCGCGACCGGCTGTCGCTGAGCCGAAACCCCGCAATCGCGCCATTCCGCCAGCGCTGGCACGTGTCTTGCTCCGCTAACACGGCAAGACAGCCGGACGTGGGGGAGCAGGGCGAGTGGATCGGCGCACAGTGGGAGCGATCATATTCGCCGCCGTGATCGCCGGCGTGCTCGCCGCGTGGCTCTTCTCACCGCTTCGCGACTGGTTGACGGTCGAGCAGCTCAAGCAAAGCCGCGCCTCGCTGGTGCAGCTGATCGAGGCGCGGCCGTTGTCGTGCGCCACCGGCTTCTTCCTGCTGTGCGTCGTTGCGACCGCCGCCTGCTTCCCGGCGGCGCCGGTGCTCGGGGTGACCGGCGGCGCGTTGTTTGGCTTCTGGCCCGGCCTTGCCATCGTGCTGATCGCCTCGTCGATCGGCTCGACCATCGCCTTCTTCGACGCACGCTACTTGTTGCGCGGCTGGGTGAAGCGGCGGTTCGCTCGGCGGATCGAAGCGATCGACCGCGGGATCGCCGCGCATGGCGGCCTCTATTTGCTGACGCTTCGCCTCAATCCGATTATCCCCTATTGGCTCGTGAACCTCGCCATGGGACTGACGGTGATCCGGCTTCGCACCTATGCGGCGCTGACCGTCGCTGGCCTCCTCCCGTCGATCTTCATCTACGTCAATGCGGGAACCCAGCTCGCGACCATCGAGCGCCCCGGCGACATCCTTTCGCCGCAGCTGATCGCCACGCTCGTGCTGCTCAGCCTGTTCCCATTGGTCGCTCTGGCCCGGCGTCCGCGGGCGTCGTGAATCGCCGCCTGCTGGACTTTCTTCACCTTTGCTCTATATTGCACTGCAACACGAGGCGCTGTTCCAAGCGGCGTGATCGGTCCTGCCACTGAATGGCAGGGGTCCGGCCCGCGTCTCGACCAACTGCTCTCCCATATCACGCGGGGTGCTCAACTCCCCGCCGCTGGCGCCCGCAATTTCGCGGTCGCTGCCGGCAGCAATGTTTCAAGGTAATTTCAAAGTGACTTTTCAGACTCTCGGGCTCTCGAAGCCCGTTCTCGATGCGCTCGCGCACGCCAATTACAATGTGCCGACGCCGATCCAGCGCCAGGCGATCCCGACCGTTCTCACCGGCCGCGACCTGCTCGGCATCGCCCAGACCGGGACCGGCAAGACGGCCGCCTTCGTGCTTCCGTCGCTCGACCGGCTGTCGGCCGGCCGCGCCTATCTGAAGCCCGGCCAGATCCGGATGCTGGTGCTTGCCCCGACCCGCGAGCTCGCCGCCCAGATCGCCGCCAGCGCGCGCGCCTACGGCAAGTTCATGAAGCTGTCGGTCGGGGTCGTGTTCGGCGGCGTCCCCAACGGCAAGAGCGTGCGCGAAGTGTCGCGCGGGCTCGACGTCCTCGTCGCCACTCCCGGCCGGCTGCTCGACCTCGTCGACCAGCGCGCGCTCAGCCTTCGCGAGCTCGAGATCCTCGTCCTCGACGAGGCCGACCAGATGCTCGACCTGGGCTTCATCCACGCGTTGAAGCGCATCGTCGCCCTGGTCCCGCAAAAGCGCCAGACCCTGTTCTTCTCGGCGACCATGCCGCGCGCGATCAAGGAGCTTGCCGACCGCTATCTGACCAACCCGGCCGAAGTCTCGGTAGCCCCCGTGGCAACGACCGTGGAACGCGTCGAGCAGCGCGTCACCTTCGTCAACCAGGCCGAAAAGCAGGCGCTTCTGATCCAGCTCCTGAAGACCGCTCCGGTCGAGCGGGCGCTGGTGTTCAGCCGAACCAAGCACGGCGCCGACAAGATCGTCCGGATGCTCACCGCCGCCGGGATCGACGTCAACGCGATCCACGGCAACAAGAGCCAGCCGCAGCGCGAGCGGGCGATCGCCTTGTTCCGCTCGGGCGAGATCAAGGTGCTGGTCGCGACCGACATCGCCGCCCGCGGCATCGACATCCCGGGCGTCAGCCACGTCTTCAACTACGATCTGCCGCACGTCGCCGAGCAATATGTCCACCGCATCGGGCGCACCGCGCGCGCCGGCGCATCGGGCATCGCGGTCGCCTTCTGCTCGGACGACGAGCGGCCGCTGCTTCGCGACATCGAGCGGCTGACCCGCCAGAAGCTGGGCATCGAGCCGCTGCCCGGCAATTTCGCCGACGCGGTCCGCTCGACCCGCGCGCTCAAGCCCGCTCCGGCGGTCCGCGAGCAGCGCAACTACCGCGGCGCGAGTCATCGTCCGCAAGGCCAGCGTCCACAAGGCCAGCGCCCATCCGGCGACCACCGCCCGAACCGCAACCCCGCCCATCGTGGCGGTC
>NZ_JACCSU010000044.1 GCF_013812825.1 Sphingomonas sp.
CATCAAAAAGAACAATCTCCAGAATCCCAAGAACAAGCGCGAGATCCTCGCCGACGACAAGCTTCGCCCCGTGTTCGGCAAGGATCGAGTGACGATGTTCGAGATGAACAAGCATCTCTCGAAACACTTGAGCTGAGGCAGGAGCCACTGCCAATCCAGTGTCCGCTTTCGGCCGATCGCGGACATTCGGCCGGGGCAATCGCTCCGGCGGCCGCCCGACGCATCTTGCCCCGATCCGGCGCGGCGCATAGGCGCTGGCCATGGACTCCGCGCTTCCGTCCGAGCTCGCGACGCCGCGCCCGCGCCCGCGCCCTCTAGCGCAGTCCAACTGGCTGTTCGCCGTCGCTTATCTGATCTTCGCGATGGTCGTGATCGGCGGCATCACCCGGCTGACGGGGAGCGGCCTTAGCATCACCGAGTGGCGGCCGATCACCGGCGCGATCCCGCCGCTGTCCGAGGCCGACTGGGCGCGCGCGTTCGAGCTCTACCAGGCGACCCCCGAGTACAAGCAGGTCAACGGTCCCGCCGGCATGGACCTCGCCGCTTTCCAGCGCATCTATTTCTGGGAATGGCTGCACCGCCTGATGGGCCGCATCATCGGCCTCGCCTTCGCGCTTCCGCTCGCCTGGTTCGCCCTGAAACGAGCGATCCCTGCCGGCTACGCCTGGAAGCTCGCCGGCCTGCTCCTGCTCGGCGCCGCGCAGGGCGCGCTCGGCTGGTACATGGTGATGTCCGGGCTCGCCGACCGCACCGACGTCAGCCATTTGCGATTGAGCGCGCATTTGCTGCTCGCGTTCGCCATCATGGGCGCGTTGATCTGGGTCGCGCTCGACCTGCGCCGGCTCGCCGTCACCGGCACCGACCGGCCCGCGCGGCTCACCCCGCTGTCGGCGGCGGTGCTCGCGATCCTGTTTGTGCAAATCCTCTACGGCGCCTGGGTCGCCGGCCTCGGCGCCGGCCAGGTCGCCAACAGCTGGCCATTGATGAACGGCCGCTTGGTTCCCGACGGCATCGACTGGTCGCTCGGCGCCGCGCACACACTCACCCACGACCCGTTCCTGGTCCACTTCATCCACCGCTGGTGGGCGTGGGTGGTCGTCGTCGCCCTGGTGATCTTCGTCCGCAAGGTCCGCCGGCTCGATCCGCCCACGGGCCGCCGCGCCTCGATCGCCATCCACTCGGCGTTCGGAACCCAGATCCTGCTCGGAATCGCCACCGTCCTGACCGGGGTCGCGCTGTGGCTCGCAGTGCTTCACCAGGCGGTCGGAGCGGTGCTGGTCGTCGCCACGGTCTGGGGCGCGCATGTGCTGGGCAGCCGCCCATGACCGTCGTCTCGGTCTACGCGATCTTCGCCGATGCCGAGGAGGCGGAGCGCATCGGCCGCCAGAT
This sequence comes from Sphingomonas sp., assembly GCF_013812825.1. Classification (GTDB taxonomy): domain Bacteria; phylum Pseudomonadota; class Alphaproteobacteria; order Sphingomonadales; family Sphingomonadaceae; genus Sphingomicrobium. The sequence continues at coordinate 1,390 of NZ_JACCSU010000044.1, forward strand.
GGTCGAGGAGCGCCTCGCCGCCTGCATCAACATCCTTGGCCCCTGCCGCTCGATCTACCGCTGGCAAGGCGCGGTCGAGACGGCCGACGAGGCCGCCGCGATCTTGAAGACCAGCCGAGCCATGGCCGACGCCCTCATTGCGCGGATCGCGGAGCTGCACAGCTACGACGTTCCGTGCGTGACCGTGTGGCCGATCGACAAGCTGCTGGTCGACTATGCGGAGTGGATCGAGGGCAGCGTCGGCCAGGCCGGCGCCGGCCTCACATCACCGACCAAAAACGTCACCGACTAAACGTCAGCGGAGGAACCAATCGATCACCGCGAGGAGCGCGGCGAGGCCGCTCAGCGCGAACGCGATGGCGGTCGCCCGGGCCGCCGACTTGACGCGCTTCGAGTGCACTCCGACGCGCCCCGCGGTCGGCTCCTCCTCGGTCTCGCTGACCACCTTCCACCACGCGGCCGCCGCCGCCAGCAGGACCAGGGCGCTGAAGAAAGCGACGACATAGCTGAGCTCACGCATCCGCGCACCCTGGGCCACGGACGGGTCGTCGGCAAGCCACGGCTGTCCAAACGCGATCGCGACGCGTATCACCGTCCCATCGCCGATACCGTCCAGCGAGTCGCCGACCGAGAGACATTTGAGAGCTCCCCGCAGATCAGGAGCTTGTCGATGTTGGACTACAGCCGGGAATATTATGAGGACCGCAGCGCCAAGGCGCGCGCCAATGCGGCCGGGGCCGCCAGCCCGAGGATCGCCGCCATCCATCTGAACCTGGCCGCCGAATACGACCGGATCGCGAGCACCAAGCCGGACGACGGCTCGGCAGGTTCGCCCAAGTCGGCCGCCTCGACATGGGCTCCGGCGCTGCAAATCGCGGCCGGCAACATCGAACCGGGAGCCTCCGATGGCCGCGAACAGCGCCGTTGAGCGCGCCTTCCAGCTCGCTGGAAGCTGCGCGACGCTCGAGGAGATCCGGCGGACTCTGCGGGCGGAGGGCTACGCCTCGGTCGACGCCCATCTGGCCGGCCGGATGATCCGCGGCCAGCTGTCGCTGCTGCTGGGCGGCAAAAAGGCGGGAGGTCCTGCTCCCGCCTCCATTGTCTAGCCAACCGTGCGGCGATCGAGCGGTGTAGGGCTCTCAAGCCTGAAGTGCACGCCGAGCTGCCTCGGACCGTACCAGGCCTGGTGACGGTCGCGAGGACAGCTTGGCCACCAGCCGCTGGCCCTGCCAGATTTCGCACAGCGAGTCGGGGTGCTGGGCCTCGACCTGCGCGATGGCGTCGTCATCGCTCTTAGCCTCGAACCACTCGGCGCTGTGCAGCTGGCCGACGCGATCGAGGCAATAGTAGCGGTAGGATCCTTGGGTCATTCGAGTGCCCCTGGTCAGCGGGAGCTCTCATCCGTCTCTCGGTCGCGACTTGCCAAGATACCGTCGCGATGTCGACAGGCTACGGCCGTCGATTCGGCTGCGCAATTACCTGGGTTAGGCTGTCGTTCCGGGACCGAACGCAAGCGCTGGACTTGCCGGTTGGCGAGGCGCACTATTCGGCTCGACTCGAGCGCCGTCCCGACCCCCAGTCCGGGCAGCGCCGGTCGATCGAAAGGCGGCCCGGCAAATCCCCGTTGGGCCGCTTTTTGCTGTTCGGGGTTTTTGCTGTTCGGCGCGCCCCTCGCGGCCTCAACCGCCCTCGCCACGCTGGGCAAACTCATCGTTCCCGCGACGGCGGCCAGCCGACTTCCTGCAGCCTCCTGGAAGGTTCGGAGACCGCCGCGCTCGCGGGACGCTCTAGAGCCCCTTTGCGTTGCGGACCGCTTTCACCATGCAACCCATGGAAAACACCGTCAGCGCCGCAGCTATCCACCACAGGTAAGCCATATCGTCCCCCCCGAGTCGCGTGCCCGACATTAACAGAAACTAACCGGTGGATTGCTTGAATTTTCGCCGGTGAAAACGCGCACCCTTTGGCTGCTGCCTCATGCAACCGTTGCAATGTTTTGCTGCAACGGTTGCGTCGGTCGCTGCACCTTCCCGGGCTGCGGTTTCTGATGACGATGCTCAACTCCAGACGGATCGTGGATCCGTCCTGGGGACGAGGAAAAATCGATGGCAACCTACAAGCTCCTGGCATTCGCCTTCGTCTGCGCTCCGAGCGTGTTCGCCTCGTTGAGTGCTTGCGAGGACAGCCCCACCCGAACGGCCACCGGAGAAGAGATCGAGGCAGCGGTTCAACAGGCAGAGCGCGAACGAGCCGAAGCAAGAGCCCAGCGGCCGCTGCGGCCTGCCGATCGGACCGTGCTCGCGTCGGCACTGCCTTATTAGTCGAGTCCCGGACCGCAATCGCATCGAAGCCCGGAAACTGTATCGCTGGCCCCGTCACGCCCCGGTGACGCGCGGGAGTGAAGCAACTCCGGCATCCCCCGTGCCGTCGGCCAAGGTTGTCAGCGCGTTTTCAATCCTTCATTTCGAGCCGTAACAGGGGCGGAGGGAACAGATGTGGCTGCTCGACAGGATGCTGCGCACGGCCATCCACCGCGGCCAGTTGACCGTCATCGACCATGCCGGGAAAAGCTATCGCTACGGCACTCCAGACCCGATTTTTCCCAAGCCGATCTGCGTCAGGCTGACGGATCGCCACGTCGCGTTCCAGATCGTCAAGGATGCGCGGCTCTTCGCGGGCGAAGCCTACATGGATGGGCGTCTGACCGTTGAACAAGGGGACATCCGGGACCTTAGTCTTCTCGCCTCTTACAATGCGCCTTGTGCCGACAACGGCTGGCTGCGGCCGAAGAGCACTCTCAGCAAGGCAGCTGCAGCTCTTGGCGGGCGGCTCGACCGGTTCAACTGGCGACAAAGGTCGCGCCGAAACGCCGAGCACAGCTACAATCTGACGAGGCGGCTTTACGAGCTGTTCCTCGACGAGGACCGGCAATACACCTGCGCCTATTACCGCGACCCCGCCAACAGCCTCGAGCAAGCCCAGCTCGACAAGAAAGCGCACATCGCCGCCAAGCTGAACCTGCAACCCGGAATGCGCGTGCTCGACATCGGCTGCGGCTGGGGCGGCCTGGCACTCTATTTGCACCGCCACTACGACGTCGATGTGCTCGGCGTCGGCCTTGCACCCGACCAGATCGACGTGTGCCGTGAGCGCGCCGCACAGGCGGGCATGTCCGACCGCGTGAAGTTCGAGCTCATGGACTACCGGGACGTCGAGGGTCAGTTCGACCGCATCGTCAATGTCGGATTGATCGAGCATTTGGGCACGCCCCATCACCCGGGCTTTTACGCGAAATGCAGCTCCCTCCTTGCTCCCGATGGAGTGATGGTCTCGCACTGCTGCGGCCGAACGGGCCCGCCCGGCGTGACGGACCGATGGACTCGCAAATATGTTTTTCCCGGCGGTTATATCCCTGCGCTGTCGGAGCTGGTCTCTCAGGCCGAACGGCACAAGTTGATCGTGTCGGATGTCGAGACGCTACGGACTCACTATGCCCTCACCCTGCAGCAATGGTACGAGCGGACGAATGCTGCTCGGGATGAAATCATCCAGCTTTATGATGAGCGCTTTTTCCGTTTGTGGCAGTTTTACCTGGCGGGAGCCGAAGCCGGGTTCCGCTACGGGCCTTTCGTCAACTTTCAGCTGCAGTATCTGAAGCGGCGGGACGCGGTGCCAATCACCCGCGAATACATGCATGAGGAGGAGGCCCGCCTCAGGGCGTCCGACACTGCTCCCGAATGGCAACTCGCACGTCCCCTTCAGGCGGCAGAATAGCAGCCGTTTCGAGCATGTCCTTGCCCAGCACGTAAGGCGTTGCATGCGCGGGGCTGATGCGTGATGGTGCCGTGATGGTGGGGAAAGAGGAATTTGCGCCACGTTTTCGGCTGGCCCTGCAAGCGCTCGGGCTCAGCCGGGGCCGAGCCGCATCCCAGCTGCGCGTGGACAAGTCCCTCGTCGGCCGGTGGGCAAGCGGCTCGATCTGCCCGTCGGAACACAATCTCGCGGAGATCACCAGGTTCGTCGCGACCCAGGTAGCCGGGTTCACAATGCTCGACTGGCAGCGAGACCTTGCTTCGTTCGCCGCTCTGTTGAACGTGGACCTGCCCGACGGTCTGGTCGCAGCGCCGGACGAAACGATCCCGAGCCTGCCGCTCAAATGCCTGGTGCACGCGCAGGCTGAAACCGCGCGGAAGATCGCAACCTATTCCGGATTCTGGCGATCGACGCGACCCTCTGCGATCATGCCGGGCAAGCTGTTCTTCGGTTACGGCATATTTCGGCCAAGTCCGAGCGGGTTCCTGGAAGTGCGAGTGGGCAGTTCCGGCCTGTCGTTCGATGGGTGGGGCTTTGTCAGCGAGGGGAATCTGTTCGCCTGCCTCTCGGACAGCATGGGGTGCACCCCCCTCTTCTTCATTTTCAAAGGCGTCCCGCTGCCCAAAGCCATGTTCCTCGACGGGCTGCTGATGCTCTCCGGATTCGACGCGGCTCGAACACCGAGCGCCGTGCCGGTGATCATCGAGCGGATTGGCGACCTGACCGGAGACGACGAAGCCGACGAAGCGACCTACGCAGAGTTGCTGCAGCGCGATTCAACCGCCGATGCTGTGGTCCCGGACACCGTGCGCCGCCATCTCCTGCGTGACATAGGCCCATCCGCCGCGGCCGCCGGAGGCGACATGTTCCTGCTCGCGTCGGGAACGCTTTCCCGGGGAGCCAGCCCGTCCGGCGATCTTGAAGGATAGCAGCTCGATCTGCTGATCGGCAGAAACTCGGCGATCTGGCTAACGGCAGTGCCTTCGCGTGCAACCCTTGCACTTGATTGCTGCAACGGTTGCGTCGCTCGCTGCACCTTCCGCAGCCACCGATCTCATGACCATCTTCAACCGAGAGATGGCTCAATGGGGGCTTCGGACATGTTGACCAATGAACGAGCAGTGGGCCCGGCGGCTCTATCGAGCGGTTGGCGCCGCCGCGGCAGAAAACTCGAGCCTTGGCTTCTTGGACTGGCCGGCTTTCTGCTGACTTCAGCAGCGCTGCTGCATAACGCCGCGGAGTCAGCCGGGACGGGGCTTCCAGCGATGGCACTGCACCTCAGCGGAGTTGGCGCCGGTTGAGCCGGTGACGGCTCGGGTAAGGGGGATCCAATGAAAAACAAGCTCACGCTATGCCTGGTTGTCGCCTCTCTGGCATTGCAGGGCTGCTCATCGCGGCCGCGCGAGTTCGCACCGACGCTGGCCGTCGCCACCGCCGACCGGGCCGCGTTCGACGCCGATTATGAAACCTGCCGAGAGCTGCTGGTCGCCGGCAAGCTCGACACGAGCGGCCGGGTCGGGTCGGCGG
>NZ_JACCSU010000077.1 GCF_013812825.1 Sphingomonas sp.
GCCTCGCCGCGAGCCCGCCCCGCTGCCTGTTCGAAGCGCCGGACCTGCGCATCGGCGGCCCGTGCCTCGGCCCGCGCCCGTTTCAGCGCCTCATCGGCGGTCTCGGCCACCGCTTGCACCGGGGCGCTGGCGGCGAGCAGCAGTGGAACCAGGAGCGGCAAGGCGGCGAAACGCATCATCGCGCTCATCCTTCGCGATGATAGGGGTGGTTCGCAAGGATCGACGTCGCCCGGAACAATTGCTCGGCAAGCATCGCCCGGACGAGCAGGTGCGGCCAGGTGGCGGGGCCAAACGACAGCAAGAGGTCGGCCTTGTCCCGCTCGGCGGAGTCGTGGCCGTCGGCGGCTCCGATCAGGAATCGCGCCTCGCGCTTGCCGCCGTCACGCCAGCCGTCGAGCCTGCGCGCCAAGCCCGCCGAGGACAGCGCCGTGCCGCGTTCGTCGAGGGCGATCGAGACGCTGTGCGGCGCCGCGGCCGGCACCGGAGCCCGCTCGCCGAGCTCGGTGACCTTGGTCGGCCACGCGATGCGCTGCAAGTAACGGTCGACGAGTTCAGCTTCGGGCGAGCGGCCGATCTTGCCGCGCGCGACGATGTGGAGGAGCAACCCGCTCAGCCGGTGGGCGCGGCGCCCGCGCGCTGAGGCGGAGCGTCGTCGCCGAACGCCCACATCCGCTCGAGATTGTAGAACGTGCGCACCTCGGGCCGGAACAGATGCACGATGACGTCGTCGGCGTCGATCAGCACCCAGTCGGCGGCCGGAAGGCCTTCGATCCGCGGCGTCCGGCCGACCCGCTCCTTGATCTTCTGGGCGAGCTTGCTGGCCATCGACGCGACCTGCCTCGTCGAGCGGCCCGAGGCGATCACCATATGGTCGGCGATGCTCGATTTGCCGGCCAGCGGGATCGAGATGACCTCGACCGCCTGGTCGTCGTCGAGCGATTTCAGGACGAGACGATGGAGGTCTTCGACGTCGATTGGAGGACGGCCCTCGGCGGTCCCGTCACTCGGACTCATTGGGGAACGATCAGGCAAGTGCTCTCCTGACGGAAGAAGGCGCGCCGGTACGCTGCGGCCGAACTCGGGATTGCGAACGGCGGTGCCAGCTGGGGTCGAGCGCGCGTATGGCGGTGGCGGACGTCGGGTCGGGCGGCAGGCGAAGCAGCAAAATCGCCGGTGAACTCCACTCCGCCCAGTTTCTTGCCTGGCTCGAAGGTCGGACGAACCCTCGAAGCCAGCCCATCGCGCGCGCCGCTCGGGCAGGCCCTTCATAGCCGGGGCGCGAGATGACCGCAATCGGAAGGCACTTGGCCAGCCTGCGCCACGCCTTCCATCGATGGAATTGGGCAAGCGTGTCGGCGCCCATCAGCCAGATGAAGCGGTCGCGCGGACGGCGCCGCAGCAGCTCCTCGACGGTGTCGATGCTGAACCTGGTCCCGGCCCTCGCCTCGAAATCGCTGACCCGGATCGGTGCCCGACGCGCCATCGCCCGGGCGGATTCCAGCCGCGCCTCGAACGGCGCCATCTCCTCGCCGCTCTTGAGCGGGTTGCCGGGCGAAACCAGCCACCACACTTCGTCGAGGCCGAGTTTGTCGATCGCTGCAAGGCTGATCCGGCGATGTCCGCGATGCGCCGGATTGAACGAGCCGCCGAGAAGTCCGATGCGCTTCATCGGCCCGAGCCGCTAGCATGGCCGTCGTGCAGCGCCTAATGCTCGCGTCCGAAGGAGTGGCGATGACCGACCTGGAATCCAGCGGCGACGCAGCGACCGGCGCGGTCGTCGCGCGCGCTGTCGAGCCGGGTGCGGGCGAAGTGGACGACGGCCACACCCACGAGAGCCACTGCCTGAACTGCGACGCCGAGCTGGTCGGCGATTTCTGTCATGAGTGCGGCCAGCGCGCGCATGTCCATAGAAGCCTCAAAGGGTTCTTCCACGACCTGATGCACGGAGCGCTGCATTTCGAAGGCAAGATCTGGCGCACCTTGCCCAAGCTCGTCGGCAACCCGGGTGATCTCACCCGCCGCTACATCGACGGCGAGCGGGCGCGGTTTATCTCGCCGATCGCTTTGTTCCTGTTTTCGGTGTTCCTGATGTTCGCGGTGCTGAGCCTCGCCGGCCCGACGCTGAACTCGTCCAACGCCGAGATGCGCGCCGGCATCAGCGAGCAGGTCGCGCAGGACAAGGCCGAGCTCGCTCGGCTCGAGGCCGACCGCGCGAGGGCGGCGGCCGCCGGCACTTCGACCGCCGCGCTGGACAATGAGATCAGGGAAACCCGCGAGGAGGTCGAGATGCTCGAGCTGATGCGCGACCGCGGCATCAGCAGCGCTGCGTTCAGCCGCGCCCCCAACATCGAACCGGGCAATTCGTGGCTCGAGAACGCCTATCTGAAGGCCAAGCAGAACCCGGACCTGTTGATCTACAAGCTCAAGACCAACGCCTACAAATTCAGCTGGGCGCTGATCCCCCTGTCGGTCCCCTTCATGTGGCTGTTATTCCCGTTCAGCCGCCGCTTTCGGCTCTACGATCACACGGTGTTCGTAACTTACTCGCTGAGCTTCATGACCCTGCTGATCATCACGGCCTTGCTGGTAGGAGCGGCTGGTCTGGGGACCATCGCTTCGCTCGCGTTCGTGGTGCCGCCGATCCACATGTACCTGCAGCTCAAGGGAACCTACGGCCTCAGCCGGTTGGGTGCACTGTGGCGAACCTTGCTGCTGGTCACCTTCGCTTTCATGGCGATGACCTTCTTCGCCTTGCTGCTGCTGACGCTGGGCGCCCTCGACTAGGGCTTACGCGCCGGCGGGAGCTGGCCCGCCCAGGCCCTGGCTCTTGCGCCGCGCTTTGGGGATCGACGAGCCGGCGACCGGGATGCTCGGAGCCGACGCTCCGCCGCGATCGATGGAGCCCCCGTCGAGCAGGGTCCTGATCTCGTCGCCGCTCAGCGTCTCATATTCGAGCAGCGCCTTGGCGAGCGTGTGCAGCTCTTCCTGGTGCTCGTTGAGCAGTTTCTTGGCGCGCTCATAGCCATCCTCGACGACCCGGCGGATTTCCTTGTCGATCAGCTGCGCGGTTTCGTTCGACATCTGCCGCTGGCGGTTGACCGAATAGCCGAGGAACACCTCCTCGTCGGCGTCGGCATATTGCAGCGGGCCGAGAGCGTCCGACATGCCCCAGCGGGTGACCATGTCGCGCGCCAGGCTGGTCGCGTACGAAATGTCGGATGACGCGCCCGACGACACCTTGTCGTAGCCGAAGATGATTTCCTCGGCGACGCGGCCGCCCATCGACACCGCCAGGTTCGCGTACATCTTGTCGCGGTGATAGCTGTAATTGTCGCGCTCGGGCAGGCGCATGACCATTCCCAGCGCCCGGCCGCGCGGGATGATGGTCGCCTTGTGGATCGGGTCCGACGCGGGCTCGTGCAGGGCGACGATCGCGTGACCGGCCTCGTGATAGGCGGTCATCTTCTTTTCGTCCTCGGTCATCACCATGGACTTGCGCTCGGTGCCCATCAGCACCTTGTCCTTGGCCTCCTCGAACTCCTTCATGGCGACCAGTCGCTTGCCCCGGCGAGCAGCGAGCAAGGCGGCCTCGTTGACCAGGTTGGCCAGATCCGCGCCCGAGAAACCGGGCGTGCCCCGAGCGATCACCCGGGGGTCGACATCGGGCGCCAGCGGCACCTTCTTCATGTGGACGTGGAGGATCTGCTCGCGGCCGTCGATGTCCGGGCGCGGGACGACGACCTGGCGGTCGAAGCGGCCGGGGCGCAGAAGCGCCGGGTCGAGAACGTCGGGGCGGTTGGTCGCGGCGATGATGATGATGCCTTCGTTGGCCTCGAATCCATCCATCTCGACCAGCAGCTGGTTGAGGGTCTGCTCGCGCTCGTCGTTGCCGTTGCCCAGGCCTGCGCCGCGATGGCGGCCGACCGCGTCGATCTCGTCGATGAAGACAATGCACGGAGCCGACTTCTTGGCCTGGTCGAACATGTCGCGAACTCGAGATGCGCCAACGCCGACGAACATCTCGACGAAGTCCGAGCCGGAGATGGTGAAGAACGGAACGCCCGCCTCGCCGGCGATCGCCCGGGCGAGCAGCGTCTTGCCGGTTCCAGGCGAGCCGACCAGCAGCGCGCCCTTGGGGATCTTGCCGCCCAGGCGAGCGAACTTGCCAGGGTCCTTCAGATATTCGACGATCTCCTGAAGCTCCTCGCGGGCTTCGTCGATTCCGGCGACGTCGGCGAAGGTCACCCGACCCTGCTTCTCGGTCAGCATCCGGGCGCGGCTCTTGCCGAAGCCCATCGCCCCGGAGCCGGCGTTCTTCTGCATCTGGCGCATGACGAAGAAGCTGATTCCCAGGATCAGCAGGAACGGCAGCGACTGGTAGAGCAGGATCAGCCAGAAGCTCGACTGCTCGGCTTCCTTGGCCTGGATCTGGACGCCGCGCTGGAGCAGTCGCTCGGTGACCTGCGCGTCGGCCGGAGCGAGCGTTCGGAACGGCTCTCCGCTGGCCAGCTTGCCGGTGATGATCTGGTTGCCGGTCGTATTGGCCGAGGTGGTGACCGAGCGCACGCTGCCCTCGTCGACCTGGCGAACGAACTCGGAATAAGGGATCGGCTGGCTGGCGCCGGCGCGCGGCCCTTCGATCATCTGGACGAACAGGACGAGCCCGAACAAAACGCCGACCCAGATGAGCAGGCTCTTGGTCCAGGGATTGCCGGGCTTCTTCTCGTTCATCGTCTCTCTCGTTGGGCCCGCAGGCGAGTACACCCCTAAAATAGTCTTTCGACGCTCAATAACAATGCAATGCTTAGGTCCCGGTGAACGGCAGTGCGCCCCGACGGATCATCGCCGCGGCGGCGCCGGCCTCAGGCGCCAGGTGACCCCGCCTTCCAGCTTGAGGCGCGCGAGCGTCGTGGTTCCGCCTTTGCGGAGCTTGTCGAGCGCCCGGGAGAGCTCGGGTCCGCGCGGGCTCGGTTCGCCCATCTCGGCGAAAGCGGCAAGCAGCAGCCGGCGCTGCAGCTCGCGCGGAATTCCGGACGGGTCGACGACCACCGCCGCCCCGTCGCGCGTGACGCGCTCTTCGGCAAGCGGCGCCAGCGCCCAGTCGAGCGCCTCGTCGGCCTCGTTGAGCCAGGCAGCGCTCGCCGCGAGCCGCTCGGGGTCGGCCCATTCGGCGCGCTTGAGCCATTCGCGCATCCGCACCCGGTCATGGCGGGGGTCGCGGTTGGACGGGTCGTCGACCGGCTTGACCCCGGCTTTCACGACCAGATCTGCAAGCTCGGCCTTGCGCCAGCCGAGCAGGGGCCGGACCAGCTTGACGCCCTTGACC
>NZ_JACCSU010000086.1 GCF_013812825.1 Sphingomonas sp.
GTGCGGTGGCGCAGGCGGCAAGCGCCGACGCGCTTGCGAGCAGGACAATCAAACGGCTGCCAATCATGGGTTTTTTGCTCCGGCTTGCGGGATGTGACGCATCTGTACGGTTGGTTCCCCCGAAGGCAAGGCGGTTCTGCAAAGCCACTTGCGGCTTCGACCAACGGCGGTGTTGGCAGCGCGTGCTGACAGGCTCCAACCGCTCTGCTAGCCGCCGCGGCAAATGACCAACATCGCGCACATCCGCAACTTCTCGATCATCGCGCACATCGACCACGGCAAGTCGACTCTTGCCGACCGGTTGATCCAGGCGACCGGCGGGCTGACGAGCCGCGAGATGACCGCCCAGGTGCTCGACAATATGGACATCGAGCGCGAGCGCGGGATCACCATCAAGGCCCAAACGGTGCGCCTCGACTGGACCGCCCAGGACGGCAACAGCTATGTGCTCAACCTGATGGACACTCCGGGCCACGTCGACTTCGCCTACGAGGTCAGCCGGAGCCTCGCCGCGTGCGAAGGCGCATTGCTGGTCGTCGATGCAGCCCAGGGCGTCGAAGCGCAGACTTTGGCGAACGTGTACCAGTCGATCGAGCACGACCACGAGATCGTGCCGGTGATCAACAAGGTCGACCTGCCGGCCGCCGAGCCCGAACGGGTGCGCGCCGAGATCGAGGACATCATCGGCCTCGACGCGTCGAACGCGGTGCTCGCCTCGGCCAAGACCGGCGAGGGCGTCGAGGCGGTGCTCCAGGCGATCGTCGACACCATCCCCCCGCCCAGGGGCGACGCGGCCGCGCCACTCAAAGCGATGCTGGTCGACAGCTGGTACGATCCGTACCTGGGGGTCGTCATCCTCGTCCGGGTGATCGATGGCGCCATCCGCAAGGGGAGCCAAGTCAAGTTCATGGCCGCCGGAACCACGCATCTGGTCGACCGGGTCGGCTGCTTCCGCCCGAAGATCGAACAGCTGCAGGAGCTCGGCCCGGGCGAGATCGGCTTTATCACCGCCCAGATCAAGGAAGTCGCCGAGACCCGTGTCGGCGACACCATCACCGATGCCAAGCACCCCACCGCGACCCCGCTGCCCGGCTTCAAGCTCGTCCAGCCGGTGGTGTTCTGCGGCCTCTTTCCCGCCGACTCCGCCGAATTCGAGAAGCTCCGCGACTCGCTCTACAAATTGCGCCTCAACGACGCCTCGTTCAGCTTCGAGATGGAGACCAGCGCCGCGCTCGGGTTCGGCTTCCGCTGCGGCTTCCTGGGGCTGCTGCACCTCGAGATCATCCAGGAGCGGCTGACTCGCGAATACGACCTCGACCTCATCACCACGGCTCCGAGCGTGGTCTATCGGATCCACATGTCGCGCGGAAAGAAGGACGCGCCGGGCGCCAGCTCGGGACGAACGGACGTCGGCGCCAGCAGCGACAGCGGCGAAGGCGGCCGGGTGATCGAGCTCCACAACCCGGCCGACATGCCCGACCCCAACCGAATCGAGCTGATCGAGGAGCCGTGGATCGAGGCGACCATCTACGTGCCCGACGAATATCTCGGCTCCGTCCTCAAGCTCTGCCAGGACCGCCGCGGAATCCAGAAAAACCTCACCTATGTCGGCCACGGCAAGAGCACCCGCGCGCTCCTGACCTACGAGCTGCCGCTCAACGAAGTGGTGTTCGACTTCTACGACCGCCTGAAATCGATTTCGCGCGGCTACGCGTCGTTCGACTATCACATGATCGGCCACCGCGAGGGCGACCTCGTCAAGATGAGCATCCTGGTCAACGGTGAGCCGGTCGACGCGCTGAGCATGATCGTCCACGCCGCCAACGCCGAGGCCCGCGGCCGCGGCATGTGCGAGCGGCTGAAAGAGCTGATCCCCAGGCATTTGTTCAAGATCCCGATCCAGGCGGCGATCGGCGGCAAGATCATCGCTCGCGAGACGATTGCGGCGCTGAGGAAGGACGTCACCGCCAAGTGTTACGGCGGCGACGCGACGCGCAAGCGGAAGCTTCTCGAGAAGCAGAAGGAGGGTAAGAAACGGATGCGGGAGTATGGGTCGGTGAGCATTCCCCAAGAGGCGTTTATCGCCGCTCTCAGAATGGGCGACGACGCCTGAGGGCGCTTTTATTCTGCTCAGCAGACGGAGGGGACGCGACGCGTGCGCAGCAATGGGGTTGCCTCGCCTGAGCTAGCGCGGATGCGGGGGGACCCGATTTCCTGCTCATTCAGCTGCAGAACCCTATCTGGTTAGAAATAGGACAGCGCTAAATGGGCGCGAGGGCCGCGGGGAGGTACTGTGAAGCGCGAACACGCTTGCGGGCGGGAGCCAGCGAAGGTTCCCGCCCGCGGTTCGAGTAGCGATGACCTTAGAAGCGGAAGCCGCCCCGCAGGCCCCAGCCCTTGACGTCGCCAAGGTCGATAAAGGCCGAGAACAATGGTCCGCCGCCGGCGCCGGCACCGAGGCCTGCCTCGAGCCTGCCCCAAGTGCCGCGGCCGCGGCCTTCGATGCGATCCACCAGTGAGCCGCTACGGACTTCGACATCGCTGTCGCCGTTGAACTCGTGGAACAGCTTGGCATCGACGTACGGGTTGTAGGAGCCCGACCAGCCGAGGCGTGCGCCGATGCGGCCGCGCAGACTGGTTTCCGAGTCGTTGTCGAAGGCGATGTTGCCGGTGGTGAAATCGTCCATCTTGCTTTTGACGTAGGACAGGCCGGCGTGGACATCGAGCAACGCGCCGAAGCTTGGCGTGCGCCAGCCCACCTCGCCGTCGATCCCGGTGCTCCGGCCGTCGAAGTCGGTGCGCGGGATGATCAGGCCGTTGCTGATCCGCGCATCGTAATTGTCGCGCTTGATCAGCGCCCCGGCGTAGAGGCCCGAAGCCATTCCGAACTGGGCGAACGCGCCGTAGTTATAGCCTTCGGCGTGAAAGCGCGTGCCGGACCGGGCGTCGGCCCAAGAATGGGCATAGCCGAGCGTGACGCCAGCATCGAGGTTGGCGCCGTGGAACGCCAGCTCGACTTGCGCTCCGCGACGTTTGGTCTTCAGCCGGTCGCTGAATGTGAGGTCGGTATCGAACACCGTCGCGCTGCGGTCGTTGTCGCCAGTGCGGTCCTCGCTGCCGTACAGCTGCGCGCAGATGCCGAACGGTTGCTTGCGAGTGAAGCCCAAGTCGTTGCGGCGCGAAGCGGCGCAGGACTGGTGGGCCCCGCTCGACTGGTGCCACATTTCCTGGCCCATCAGGCTCATGGTCGCGATGTCGAATATCGCTTCGTCCGGCGACGACACGAGGAAGGTGTCGGCTCCGGTCTGCCGAAGCGCATAATTGATGAGCCCGGCGCTGGTCGGGCCAATCAGATTGAACGGATTGCCGGTCGCCGTCCCGGCATCGACGATCAGGACGCCGTCCGGATCGACCACCGCCGAGCCGGCGATCAGGTTCAGGTTGACGCCGGTCGTGCCGCTGGCGTTGCCGGGAACGATCAGCCGGTCGGCGGTCAGGCCGCCCGCATTGCCGCCGACATCGATGCCGAGCCTGGCGCCCGCCAGTCCGACATAATTGTTGCACACCGTCAACGTGTCGTTGGCGGCGCCGTCGATCATGCTGATCGTTCCGGAATTGTTGAAGGTCTCGCAGTTCTGGAGAACTCCGTTGCCGTTGACGGAGCGGACCGTGCCGCCGGCAAAATTGTTGACGACATCGGTCCCGCCACGGAAATCACTGGTGCCGATGACGTCGAACAAACCGCGGTTGTTGAGCGTGTCGTTATTGTCGGTGAGGTCGATGCGGCCGATGATCGAGCCGCCGGCGTTGACGTTGATCACTGCGGCCGCGCCGTCGACGTCGATCGCCGGGCCTGCCGTCGCTCGCACTGAATCGTTGAGCGTGATCGTCGCACCCGTGCCGGAGGTAACGTCGATGCCGGCGTCCGCGCCGGTCACCGACGCGCCCGGCAGAGTTGTCACCGTCACCGCACATAGTGTCGAGGCAAGGATCGCGGTGCCGTCGGCGCTGAGCACGTCTGACGTCGCGGTGATGTTGATGTCGGCGCAGCCCGTGGCAACGGCGCTGATGCCGTCGGACCCCGGACCGGTGACCGTCACCGGGCCAGCGACGATAGTGATGTCGCCAGTATCGGTGATCACGTCGATGCCATCGCTGTCGATGCCATCCGTCGTGACGGGGCCGACGGTCACCGAAACCGGTCCGGTGCCGCCGTCGATCTGGATGCCGTCGCTATTGTCGCCGCCAGTCAGCACCGACTCACAATTGACGTCGATCTGGCCTTCCGCGCTAACCGCGACTCCCGGAGAATTATTGCCGGAAGTGACGACCGCGCCGCAGGTCACGGCGACCGGGTCATCGTCGCCATCGACGATGATTCCCGGCGAATTGTCGCCGCCCGTGTCGACGTCCCCGGTGGTGACGTCGATCGGTCCGGTGCCCTCGACATCGACACCAGGAGAATTGTCGCCGTCCGTGTCGACGTCATCGACGACGACCACGACCGGGTCCTCACCGCCATCGACCTCGACGCCCGGACTGTTGTCGCCGTCCGTGTCGACGTCATCGATCTGTGCGTTGATGACGCAGGTTCCGGGCCCGATCGCGGCGCACAAGGTCGGATTGACGATCAGGTTTACACCCGCCGAATCGTCACCATTGGTGGTGATGAGCCCAAGGTCCGTGGTGATGGCGCCGACGGTGTTGATGATCACCGCCGCGGCCCGGTTGCCGTTGGTCGTCACCTGGTCGGCGGTAAGCCCGACGTCGCAGGCTCCAACTCCGACGATCACGCAGGCGGTGGGATCGGAAGCTATGTCGATGCCAACCGCATCGTCACCCTGGGTCTCGAGCACTCCGACGCTGCCGGTCGTATCGCCGGCTGCGCGCACCAAAATGCCGGTGGCGCCGGCGCCTTCGGTGGTCAGCGTCCCGACGGTGAACGAGGTGTCGCATGCGCCCGCGCCGAGTATCGCGCAGGCCGTCGGGTCGCTCGTGAGGTCGAGGCCGACCGAACGGTCGCCGTTGGTCTCAAGCACTCCGACCGTCGCGTCGATGTCGCCGATGGCGTATACAAGCGCGCCGGGGGAATCGTCCCCGCTGGTGGTCAGCGAGCCGACGGTGAATGCCGTGTCGCAGGCGCCTTCGCCGAGAATCACGCAGGCGGTGGGATCGGCGCTGAGGTCGAGCCCCGCCGCCTGATCGCCATTGGTCTCGAGCACACCGATGGTGACATCGGTATCGCCGGCCGCGACGATCAGCGCGCCGATGCTGCCAAAGCCGTTGGTCGTCACATTTTCAGCCGCCGCGGTGATGTCGCACTCACCCGGTGCAAGCGTCACGCAGACCGCGGGATCGACCGAGATGTCGATCGCCGCCGCGTTGATGCCGTTTGTGGTCAGTGTATCGGCGGTGAGGTTGATGTCGCCCTCGCCGCGCAGGATGGTCGCGCCCGAGAGATCGCCATCGGTCTCGACGACGTCGACGTCGAGGTCGATGCCGCCACCGGTGGCGAGGATCTCGACACCGTCCGAGTCGAGGCCGGACGTAAAGACGTCGCCCAAATCGGCAGTGACGGTCGCCCCGGTCAGGTTGACGCCGTCGCTGTTGTCGCCGAGCGTGGTGACGGTGCCGTCCATGGTGAAGATAAGGTCGTCGACCGCGATCAGCAGCACGCCGGGCTGATTGTCGCCAGTGGTGGTGATGTCGCCGGTAACATTGACGATGAGATCGCTCGCGGAAGTCGCGGTAAGGCCCGGCCCGGGAACGACGGCGGTGCCCGAGTTGAACGTGCCAGTCGCGGTAGTAACGACGTCGACGCACTCGATGAGGTTGCCGACGTCCGGCGCGCAGATGGTTTGAGCCTGGGCTGCGGAGGGCAGGACCAGCGCCGCCCCAGTCGGAGCCGCCCACGCGGCGCCGCACATCATGATGGATCTTATGGCGCGCGTTTGCATAAAGCCCCCTTAATTTTTTGCCGTTATTTTTCAATAAATTAACCTCAGGGTCGCGCTTTTGGACATGAACACAAGATGAACAGGTCAATTTAGGTTTGTTTTTGAACCGGTAACATGGGTTTCAGTCGGCGTAATCATTGGCGCTCGGCCCAGGACGCTCCCGGTTGCGGAGGAGGCGATCCAGGCGGACAGGGCCAACGAGCGGCGATAATGTGACCAACGCTCCGGCTCCAATGCCCCGCGCTGCCCAGCCGCCTCGAGTCCCGCTACGCGCGGCGGAAGCGATCACGTACATCATGTCCGCGCACCGGGGACCAAATTCAGCTCGAGGCCTGCTACGGCGAAGGCGAGGAAAGCTGGAGGTCGGGGCGAAGTTTTACGCCAGGGCGATCTCAAGCATGTGCGCTACTCGGCTCCACGGCTGCGCCGCGACGAGCACACGCGTTAACCACAATCACGAACTTTACGGTCACGTCCAATGGGTAATGTCCAGAGACACCTCCTTTGAAAGCTTGTCATGCGTACCCGATCCTATCTCGACGAAGCTAAATACTGTCGTGATCTAGCCAGTGAGTTCGCGGGTCGCCCAGAAAGACCGTTCCTCCTGAAAGCTGCGGAGGTCTTCGATCATCTGGCCCGACGAAGTCCCCAGGAGCCGCGGAAAGTCATAGGCCCGCTCGGCGAACTTCTGACGCGAGAAAGCCTCCCGGCAGCGAACACGCCGCGTTGGACCCCGCGCCGCAAGGCTGAAGTGGTGGCGGCTGTCGCAGGAAAACTTCTCACCGTGGACGAGGCCTGCAAGCGATATTCGCTCACCGCAGAAGAGTTTTTCGGCTGGCGACGCGCTATTGAACGCAGCGGCCTGCGAGGCCTGCGGGTCACGCGGAGCCAGGAGCATCGCGACTTTCACGAGCGGCGCCGGTCTTACTGAATGCGGCCATAGACGTAGGGATGGCGTCGGCAGGCTTCTCTGAGCCGATGCTCAAGCAGCTAACCTTAACTCCGTGACTCGGAGCTCGAATTGCCGCAATCTGCGCCGAAATGGCGAGGCGGGCGGACAAGGGGCTTGGAGGCGGCGGCGAAGCTGCGGCCGCGCCCGATATTGCCATTCCCGACCTACCGCCCGAGATGTTCAGCCCGGTGGGCATGCTGGCGCTGGCCGACGTGCTGCCGGTGATGACCGCGTACATCGACCGGGAGCAGCGCTACAGATTCCTCAACAAGCCGCTGGCCGACTGGTTCGAGCGGCCGCGCTCGGAGATCCTCGGCAGGACTTTGAGGGAGGTGCTCGGCGAGGACGCCTATGCGCTGCGCGAGCCGCTGATCGCCGCGGCGCTGGCCGGCGAGCGGCAGTATTTCGCGTCCGACTTCAACCACCCGACCCGCGGGCCGCTGGCGGTGCAGACCAATTACGTGCCGTGGTTCGAGGGCGGAATCGCGGGCGGCGAGGTCAAGGGGGTGGTGATCGTCGTCGCCGACATCACCGAGCAGCGCGTGTCCGAGCGGGCGTTGCGCGAGAGCGAGGCGCGGTTCCGGCGGATCGCCAATTCGGCGCCGGTGATGATGTGGGTGACGAGGCTCGACCGGACGCGCGACTTCGTCAACGACGCCTACACAGAGTTCGTCGGCGGCACCCGCGAGGAGGTCAGCAACATCGACTGGCGGTCGCGCATTCACCCCGACGACGTCGACCGGATCGTGGCCGAGAGCATCGCCGGCGAGGCTACCCGGGAGCGCTTCACCCTCGAGGGCCGCTACCGACGCGCCGACGGCGAGTACCGCTGGCTTCGAAGCGTCTCCAGCCCACGCTTCGGGCCCGACGGCGAGCTGAACGGCTTCATCGGCACCGCCAGCGACATCACTCTGGCCAAGGAGGCCGAGCAGGAATTGAAGGCCCAGGTCGAGGAGCGGACCGCCAAGCTGGCGCAGAGCGAGGCGCAGTTCCGGGCGATCTTCGAGACGGTGCTCGAGGTCCTGGTCCTGCTCAAACCGGACGGCACGATCGTCGAGCTCAACCGCAAGGAAGCGGCCTGGCGCGGGCAGAACTACGAGCGGGCGATCGGCGGCAAGATCTGGGACGCGCCGACGCTCAAGGCCTATCCGCAGCACATCCCGCTGATGAAGCGCGCCGTCAAGCAGGCGGCCAAGGGCGAACTGTTCAACGAGGAAGTGACGATGGAGCGCGACAGCGTTCCGACCGCTTACCTCGACGTCTCGGTCCAGCCGGTCCGCGACCCGCAGGGCAAGATCATCTATCTGCTGTTCGAGGCGCGCGACATCACCGACCTCAAGGCCGCCCAGGAGCAGCTTCGCCAGAGCCAGAAGATGGAGGCGCTCGGCCAGCTGACCGGCGGCATCGCCCACGACTTCAACAATCTGCTGACGGTGGTCGTCGGCGGCCTCGACATCGTTGCCAAGCGCGCCGACGACGAGAAGCTCAAGCGCTATGCCGAAAACGCGCTCTCGGCCGCCGAGCGCGGAGCCCGGCTGACCGGGCAATTGCTCGCCTTCAGCCGGGTCCAGCGGCTCGAAGTCCGGCCGACCCCGGTCGCGCCGCTGATCGTCAACATGCGGCCACTGCTGCGCAACGTGCTCGGCCCGGGGATCGAGAAGCGCTTCAACCTCAACGACGAGGAGCTGCCGGTGATGGCCGACCCGACCCAGCTCGAGGTCGCCGTCCTCAACCTCGCGATCAACGCCCGCGACGCCATGCCCGAGGGCGGCACATTGTATTTCGAGACGCATAATGTGTCGATCGCAGACGACCATGAACTGGCCGACGGCGATTATGTCGAGCTGTCGATCCGCGACACCGGCACCGGCATGACGCCCGAAATTGCCGCGCGCGCGTTCGAGCCCTTCTTCACCACCAAGGACATCGGCAAGGGCACCGGGCTCGGCCTGTCGATGGTCTATGGCGTGGCGCGCCAGTCGGGCGGAACCGCGCGGATCGAAACCACGCCGGGCGAGGGGACGACGGTCAAGCTCTACTTCCGCCACGCGCCGCATGACGGCGAAGCGGGCGATGATGCCGGCGGCGATGATGTCGCCGAGCGGCTTCACCATCATGCCTCGATCCTGGTCATCGACGACGACCCCGACGTCCGCGGCTTCATCGTCACGAGCCTGACCGAGTTTGGCCACCGGGTCCGCGAGGCGGGCGACGGGGCGAGCGGGCTGACTTTGTTCGCGGCGGAGCGGCCCGACCTGGTGGTGATCGACTTCATCATGCCCGGCCTGTCGGGCGCCGACGTCGCGCGGCACATCCTCGACGCGGCGCCGGACCAGCGCTTGTTATTCGTCTCGGGCTATAGCGAGACCGAGG
>NZ_JACCSU010000090.1 GCF_013812825.1 Sphingomonas sp.
TCCTCGAGGCGGCGGATCTCGTCGCGCAGCCGCGCCGCTTCCTCGAACTCGAGGTCGGCGGCGGCGCTTCGCATCCGCTGCTCGAGGTCGGCGATGTAGGCCTTGAGGTTGTGGCCGACGAGGTGCGGCCGCTCGTCGTCGCCGGTATCGACCATCACTCCGTCGCGGTTCGCGAGGTGCGCCATGATGTCGCTGATGTTGCGCTTGATGCTTTCGGGCGTGATGCCATGCTCTTCATTGTAGGCGAGCTGCTTCTCGCGCCGCCGGTCGGTCTCGTTCAATGCCCGCTCGATCGATCCGGTGATGGTGTCGGCGTAGAGGATCACGCGCCCGTCGATGTTGCGCGCGGCGCGGCCGATGGTCTGGATCAGCGACGTCTCGGAGCGCAGGAAACCCTCCTTGTCGGCGTCGAGGATCGCGACCAGCCCGCATTCGGGAATGTCGAGCCCCTCGCGCAACAGGTTGATTCCGACCAGCACGTCATAGACTCCGAGGCGCAGCTCGCGGATCAGCTCGATCCGCTCCAGAGTCTCGACGTCCGAGTGCATGTAGCGGACTTTCAGCCCCGCCTCGTGGAGATACTCCGTCAAATCCTCGGCCATCCGCTTGGTCAGCGTCGTGACCAGGGTGCGATAGCCCTTGCGCGCCGTCTCCTTCGCCTCGTGGACGAGGTCGTCGACCTGGTCCTCGACCGGCTTGATCTCGACCGGCGGGTCGATCAGCCCCGTCGGGCGGATCACCTGCTCGGAAAAGACGCCGCCGGTTTCATTGATCTCCCACGGCCCCGGGGTCGCCGAGACGAAGGTCGTCTGCGGGCGCATCGCCTCCCATTCGTTGAACCGCAGCGGCCGGTTGTCGATGCAGCTCGGCAGCCGGAAGCCATATTCGGCGAGCGTGATCTTGCGGCGGTGGTCGCCCCGCGCCATCGCGCCGATCTGCGGCACCGTCTGGTGGCTCTCGTCGACGAACAGAAGCGCGTTGTCGGGGAGGTATTCGAACAGGGTCGGCGGCGGCTCGCCGGGCAGCCGGCCGGTCAGGAATCGCGAGTAATTCTCGATCCCCGCGCAGCTGCCGGTCGCGGCGATCATCTCGAAGTCGAAGTTGGTCCGCTGCTCGAGGCGCTGCAGCTCGAGCAGCTTGCCTTCCGCCTCCAGCTCCTTGAGCCGCTCGGCGAGCTCGTGGCGGATCGCCTCCATCGCCTGCTTGAGGGTCGGCCCCGGAGTCACATAGTGCGAGTTGGCGTAGACCTTGACGCTATCGAGGCTGGCGACCTTCTTGCCGGTCAGGGGGTCGAACTCGACGATCTCCTCGATCTCGTCGCCGAAGAAGCCGATCCGCCACGCCGTGTCCTCATAGTGCGAGGGGAAGATCTCGAGGCTGTCGCCGCGGACCCGGAAATTGCCGCGCGCGAACGCCTGGTCGTTGCGCTTGTACTGAAGCGCGACCAGCTTGCGGATCACCTCGCGCTGGTCGGCCGACTCGCCCTTGCGGAGGCTGAAGGTCATCGCCGAATAGGTCTCGACCGAGCCGATTCCGTAGAGGCAGGAGACGCTGGCGACGATGATCGCGTCGTCGCGCTCGAGTAGCGATCGGGTCGCCGAATGGCGCATCCGGTCGATCGCCTCGTTCACGCTCGACTCCTTCTCGATGTAGGTGTCGGTGCGCGGCACGTAGGCTTCGGGCTGGTAGTAATCGTAATAGCTGACGAAATATTCGACCGCATTGTCGGGAAAGAAGCTCTTGAACTCGCCGTAGAGCTGGGCGGCGAGGATCTTGTTCGGGGCCAGCACCAGCGCCGGCCGCTGCAAAGTCTCGATCACCTTGGCCATGGTGAACGTCTTGCCCGAGCCGGTAACCCCGAGCAGCACCTGGCTCTTCTCCCCGGCGCGCGCGGTTTCGACCAG
Source organism: Sphingomonas sp. (assembly GCF_013812825.1). Lineage (GTDB taxonomy): Bacteria > Pseudomonadota > Alphaproteobacteria > Sphingomonadales > Sphingomonadaceae > Sphingomicrobium. Next base: position 1,905 of record NZ_JACCSU010000090.1, read on the forward strand.
CTCGGCGATCGCGGTCGGCTGGTCGCCGGCCGGCTCGTATTCGGAACTGAGGACGAACGGCCGGCCGCCCTCGGCCTTGTCGGGCCGCGCCGGGCGGTGGGGCACGAAATCTGTCGCCGTGTCCGGCTCGGCGAGCGAAGTGCGGATTTGAATCGCCATGCAACGAGCATATGGTGGAGCCGTGCAAGCCGCGCAACGCGGCGCCCCGCCCAACGGAGCTCCGGCCCATGAAGCACGCCCTCGTCCTGCTCGCCTGCGCCCTTGCCGGCCTGGCGCCGCTCGCTGCGTGCGACAGCGAGCCCAATGTCGATGCCCGCAACGCGAGCGTCGAGGAGGTCGCCGAGCAGGTCGCCGACGCCGCCGGCAGCGACAGCTTCGTTCGGCCCGGGAAATGGCAGTCGCGAGTCCAGATCGAGCAGTTCGAGCTGCCCGGCGCTCCGCCCGAAGCGAAGGATGCGATGCGCCGCTTGCACGAGCGCGTCCAGGTCCACCAAAGCTGCCTCACTCCGGAGAACGCGAAGCGGCCGAAGGAGGACTTCTTCGCCGGGGAGAACAAGAATTGCCGCTACGACCGCTTCACGATGGGCGACGGCAAGATTGACGCGGTGATGAAATGCACCGGCGGCGGGATGGCGCAGACCATGGCGATGCAGGGCAGCTACAGCCCCGACGCCTACCAGATGCGGATGAGCATGAAGGCCGATGCCGGCGCCGGCCCGCCGGGCGGAATGACGATGACCATGCGCGTCGACGCCAAGCGCGTCGGCGAGTGCGATTCCAAAAAGGACTAACAAACGGGCACAAACAGGGAGCAAGCAGATGCGAATGATGATCTTGGGAGTGGCGGCCGCGGGACTGCTCGCCGCCTGCTCGGACGACACCGCCAAGGAGGCGAAAAAGGAAGCCAAGGCGGAAGCTCTGCAGCCGGGCGAATATGAGGTCACGCAAAGGGTCGACGCGGTCCGCTCGACTGACAACACGACCCCGGCGACCGCGTTGAAGGCGACGGCGGACGGCGAGGCCGGCTCGACGTCACGAGTCTGCGTCGCAGCGGACGGCGCCATCGACCCGAAGTTTTTCGCCGAAGCCCGCGACCAATGCGCGCCGACCAGCAGCTACATGCGCGGCGGGCGCCTCAGCATCCAGTTGAACTGCACCCGAGCCGGCAAGGGCGGGCTGACCCAGACGGTGGACGGCAAGTTCACCGCCGACAGCTTCGAGGCGACCGTCACCTCGTCGACCTATTTCAGCGGGCCGGGCGACTATACGCTCCTCCGCACCCTGACCGGCAGGCGCGTCGGCGACTGCCCGGCGTCCCAGCCAGCGGCGGCGCAATGATCGGTGTGACGCTCGGCACCGACGACCTCGAGCGGGCGCGCGACGACTTTGACCAGCTAGCCTGACCCCGCGGTGCGCGCTACGGTCCTGCTCAACCGCGGCGGCGGCGCGGTCGCCTCGGACGACAAAGCCGCCACCAAGGCCCAGGCGGCGCTCGCTGGCGCGGGCATCGCCGGCAACATCGAGCTGGTCAAAGGGCGCGAAATCGCCCAGCGGAGCCGCGCCGCGGCCGAGCGCGGCGATCCGCTGCTGATCGTCGCCGGCGGTGACGGCAGCGTCGGCGCGGCGGCCGCCGAGCTTGCCGGCACCACCACTCGGCTTGCCATCCTGCCGCTCGGAACCCTCAACCATTTCGCGCGCGACCTCGGCATTCCGCTCGACTTGACCGAGGCCGGAGCACTGATCGCCGAGTGCACCGAGCGCCGGGTCGACGTCGCCGAGGTCAACGGGCGGACGTTCATCAATAACGCCACAATCGGGCTCTACCCGCTGATGGTGATCGACCGGCAATCGCAGCAGCGCCGCCTCGGCCGCTCGAAGCGGCTGGCGTTGGCGGTCGCGGCCCTGCGCACGATGTGGAACTTCCACGCCTGGCGCTTGCGGCTGAGCGCCGACGGCGGCGAGGAGCGGGTCGAGACGCCCCTGCTGTTTGTCGGCAACAACGAATATCGGCTGGCGCTGCCCGGCGCCGGTCGCCGCAAGTCCCTCGAGGACGGGCAGCTCTCGGTGCTCGTCATGCGCAGCAAGGGCTTGCCCGGCTTCCTCGCCGCGACCGTGCGCGCGCTCGTCGGCATCCCCCGCGAGGACGACATGGCGCAGCTCGCAGGGGTCACCGAACTCAAGGTCGACAGCGGGCAGCAACGCCTGACCCTGGGCATCGACGGCGAAACCGTGACCCTCGATACTCCGTTGATGTTCCGGATTCGGCCGCGCGCGCTGCGGGTGATCGCGCCGCCGCCGGAATGAAGAAAGCTCCACCGTCCCGACAGGACAATGGAGCCTTCAATCAGCGTTACTCTTCCGGCTTTAGCCGCGCACGGGGCCTGGCAGTGGCGGCGGCGGGGGCGGCGGCGGCATCGGGCAGACATCGGTCGCCAGGATCACCGATCCGTCGGGACAGGTCTGGGTCGCCGGCGGCGCCGGAGGCCGCGGCGGCGCTGCCAGGACCGGCGCCGGAGGCACCGGCGGCTCGGGCACGTTGAAATTGTGGATCAGGCTGATCAGCAGCGAGTGCGACTTATAGTCGCTGTCGAGCCGGATGCCCTCGTCCCGGTCGCTGACGTTGCCGGCGTCGAAGTAGCGATATTTGGCGCCGACGTCGAAATATTGCGACACCGGAGCGCGGACTCCGGCGATCAGCTGCCAGGCGAACCCGCGGTCCTTGATCTTCAGCGCATCGTCGTCGTCCTCGAGGACGTGGATCACCTGCGCGAGGCCGGCTCCGGCGCCCGCGGTGAACTGGAAGCCTTCGTCCGGTCCGAGGTCGACCATCGCGTTGAGCGTCAGCGAATAGACGCTGCTGCGGCCGTCCGCGTCGAACGCACCCGAGCCGAGGTCGTATTCGTCGTGCTCGCTGCGCTTGTAGCCAAGCTCGGCTTCGGCCCGGAACATGCCGAAATCGTAGCCGGCGATCATGTCGCCATCGACGCCCAGCTTGTGGTCGATGTGGAAATCGTCGTCGAACATGTCGTCGTCGTCGAGGCCGACGTCGGTGTCCTTGACGAACAATGCTCCGACCTCGAGCCCGAAATAGGCCGAGCGGTCGCGAGCGACGGCCGGCGAAGCGATTGCGGCCAGCGCGGTCGCCAGCGCCGTGGCGGCCAGCAAATAACGTGTCATTGAACATTCCCCCCTGTTGCACGGACCAACCCGCGACCGGCCCGTTAACTCAAAGTTAAACGCAGGTCGAGCCAACCGCGAACGAGCGCCCGGGCGTGGAACGCGAGGCTGCCGGGTCCGTTCGGAATCTGGAGGGACGCACGCCCGTGAAACCGATGACCGAGCAGCACCTGGCCTTGTTTCGCCGGCACATGGTCGAGATCATCGACATGCATTTCGACCTCGCCGAGGACGAGATCGGCAAGGCCGCTCTCGATCCGCGCCTGCGACGGGCGTTGCTCGATGTGCCGCGGCATCTGTTCGTTCCGCAATCGCTGATGGTGGTCGCCTACCAGGACACGCCGCTGCCGATCGGCTTCGACAAGACGATCTCGCAGCCGTTCATCGGCGCATTGATGCTCGAGCTGCTTGCGGTCGAGCCGGGCGCCCGGATCCTCGAGGTCGGCACCGGCCTCGGCTACCAGGCGGCGGTCATGGCCGAAATGGGCGCCCAGGTGTGGAGCGTCGAGGTGGTCGAGGAATTCTCGGAGGCGGCGAGCGACCGCTTCGCCGCGCTGGGCTACGACATCGAGGTCCGGGTCGGCGACGGCTCGCGCGGCTGGCCCGAGCACGCGCCGTTCGACGCCGTGCTGGTCACCGCCGCCGCCGAACAGGCGCCCGAAGCGCTGGTCGAGCAAGTGAAGCCGGGCGGGCGGATGGTGATCCCGATCGGCGGCACGGACATCCAGCAGCTGACCGTCATCACCCGGCAGCCCGGCGGCGAGACCCGCGCCCGCGAGATCATGCCGGTCCGCTTCACCCAGCTCGAAGTCGGCGCCTAGGGCGGCCCGCGACCTCAAGGGTGGGCGGCAGCTGGAGCCTTCCCAAACTCCAGCCGGTGGTCTAAGCATCGGGGATGACACGAAAAATTGGATTGTCGCTGATCTTGCTCGCGGCTCCGGCGCTTGGCGGATGCGCTCTGCAGGCGGCAATGGCCGCGGCGGACCTGGTGCAATACCTCCCTGAAAACCACGGGCCGAGCAACGCGCACCTCATGCCGGCGGCGACCCAGGCGTGCACCCAGCGCGCGCGACAATATGGCTCTGTGTACATTGTCGACGTCAGTCAGCACCGCACCGACCGGATCGTCGTCGGTGGATCGGTCACCGACGCGCAGCAGCGGCGGCGCACGTTCGAGTGCCATTTCACGACCGCCGTCGTGAGTTTCAAACTGTACGAGATTGGCGCCGGCAGTTGACCGGGATGCGCCGGGCCGAATGTCTGCTTTGGGTCGGAAGCGGACCAGAGCCGCTATGCCCGGACCGGGTCGACGCAGAGACTTAATTCGGCGTGGCGTCGGATGCCCGACGCAGGGACGAGGTCAGCCGAACGCTGCCGAGCGTCACCGCAGCAGCCGCTCGGCGCCGAAGTACCGCGCGAGCACCGTGGTATCGCGCTGGTACGGATCGTCGCGGAAGACGACTCCGTCCTTGGTCGCTTCAGCCGTCAGATAGGTAAGGAACACCGCCACCGGCGCCGCCATGTCGACCCTTTCCTCGACATCGGGATCGATCGCCTTCGGCATGCCGCCGAACAACCAGGTCGCCAGCCGCTGCGCGTCTTCCACCCGCACGCAGCCGTTGCTGACCCAACGATTACCCTTCGCGAAGACCGTCTTGTCGTGGGTGTCGTGCAGATAGATGCCGAGGTCATTGGGCATCATGAACTTTATGTCACCCATTGAATTGCCCGGTCCTGGACCGCGGCGGATGCGAAGCGACAGCTTGCCGTCACGCACGGCCTGCCAGTCGACCATCGCAGGGTCCAGCATCGGCGCTCCGTCGGTGAAGTCAGCGAACACCTCATATTTCCGCTCGCTCAGATAACCGACGCCCTGCTCGAGCACTCGCGGCGCGACCATCTTGACGTTGAACTCGGGGGGCAGGTTCCAATACGGGTTGACGCTGGCGTAGCGAATGAAGGCGGCCATCATCGGCGTCTGCGTCTTGCTCGAACCGACCACCGCCCGCATTGAGTCCACCAGCGCGCCGTCTTCGTACATGGATAGGCGCGCCGAGCCGGCATCGACGATGATGTGCCGCTTCAGCTCGCCCGGAGCAGGCAGCCGCCGAGCGCGCTCCATGTTGATCATCAGCACCTGCGCGTAGTGCAGCGCTCCGCGATTGAGGGAGGTGATCATGTCTTCTCCGACGAGCCCGTCGGCCTTCATGCCGTGCACGTGCTGGTAAGCACTCACACGCTTGTGAAGCGCCTCATCGAAGCGGCTGCCGGCGGGAAGTCCGAGACGCTCACGCAGGAGCGTGACTCGTTCGCCGGCAGCCCCCAGCGCAAGTGCGGGCCCGAAATCCAGCCGGAACTGCGGCAGACTGCTCCACTCTTTCTGGTAGCCGACGAGGCCGCGACGCAGCTCCGTGTACAGAGGGTTGATGGCCTGGAGCAGGTCGAGCGGAGCGCCGGCGTACCTGGCAAAGGTGACGTTATCGAGCTTGGTGTTGCGCCAGCGGATGTTGCCGCCGATCTCGCGGTCCACATACACCATGTCGACGCCTTGCTCGACAGCTGGCGGCAAGGCGATCGGCTCGAGAAGCTGCTGCGCCGAAGTGGGCACGGCCAAGCTCGACAAGGCTGCCCCGAAGAGCAGGACCTGTATTGTCGAGGGCGCACGCATGCACCTCGATAGACTTACCCGGGTTAACAGCGACGGAACGAGCGTTTCGCCGCTCGACGAGCGTCCAATGTGTCCGGCGCGAGGGAGGCCATCGAGCCCCCCGCTTCGGTATCGCGGAGGACCCGTCTGCCAAGCTTGCATCGGACCCTAATGTCCGCAGTGGATCGAACGTTGGAGATGATCCCAATTGAACATCGGGAACCACGCGCGTCTTGGCAGAGTTTCCCTTGACGTCCTCTCATTTGAACGGAGGCCAAGATGCTCAAGCAATCTCACATACCGACCTTCATGGTTGCCGCTGGCGCGATTGCGCTTGGAGCGTGCGAGACCGTGAACCGAGCCGTGAACGAGGTCGTCGGAAACAACTTTGCGGCAAACTTGCGCGGTGCAAATGAAGTGCCGCGCGGGGATCCCGATGGAGTTGGCACGGCCCGGATTTCGATCAACGACGCAACAAATCAGATCTGCACTCGCCTGGAGGTCAGAAACATCGGGCCGGTCACCGCTGCTCACATTCACCCGGGCCGCGCTGGAGTGAACGGTCCACCCGTCGTGAACCTTGACGCGCCGGACGATAACGACAGCGACGACTGCGACATGGTCGCCGACGCACTGGTGGATCAGATTCGCCGCTTTCCCGCCAACTTCTACGTGAACGTTCATACCGCCCAGTATCCGAACGGCGCGATCCGCGGTCAGATCTACAACGTACAAGGCTGAAGACCCCGGGCGGCGGCCCATTCCGGTCGCCGCTCCAATTGACCAAGATACTCATGGCATGCTGGCTTCTCCAGCCCTGGCTCTATTCTCAGCATATTCGCGAAGGCAGACCGGACTTATACCCAGTCGCTTCATCGATTCCGTGGCGTTGAGGCAGAGATCATCCCGGCCCGCCAGTTGCAGGGGCAGGCGGAGCAAACGGCCGATTCCGGCGTGAAACGGCGCGATGGCGGCAGCCAAGGTCTTCAGGGCCACAGGGGGCACGCTGCGCACCTTGATCGGCTTGCCTGAAACCTGGGCGTAAAGCGCCGCTACGTCTCTCTCCGAGTGGTTTTCCGAGCCTCCAAGCTCGATCGTCCGGCCGGCAAGATCGTCCTGCAACAAGGCTTTCGTGGCCGCCTCGGCCACATCCGCAACCGCGATCAAGTTGCGCGGCGTCGTGCCGCTGCCCAACAGGAAAACGGTCTTTCCACGCAGGACGGCGGCCCCGATCAAATCATGCGCATAAAGGTCCATGAACGCGCTCGGGCGAAGAATGACATATTCCAGCCCCGATGCTTGCAGATATCGCTCGGTGCGCGCCTTGGCCCGCCAAAACTCCGACGGGTGATCAGGAGAGGCTCCCAGGGCCGACATGTATACGAACCGCTGGACTCCCGCGGCCGCGCATGAGTCGATCAATGCGGCGTGGCCGCGGACATCGATCCGCTCGATCGAGTGGCGCGACTTGCCCAGCAGCCCGTGAATGCAGCTGATCACCTTGGTGACCCCGGTGATCGCCTCGGGGAGCCCGGCACCGCTCTCGACGTCCAACCCAACGACCTCGACGCCGCGCTCGACCAGCCACTGCGCCTTGGTCACGTTGCGGCAAGCGGCGCGAAACGGGATGCCGTCCTGGAGGAGGCGTTCCGCCACGGCCTTCCCGAGCCGCCCCGTTACCCCCACCAGCAGAATCATGGGCCTATCCCCTCCTGCGAGAGGGTCTGATTCGTCGATTATGAAGTCAAGCCGGAGCCCCGCCGCCGAAAGTCCGCAATGGATGGATAGCGGACATTGCTAATTCACTGATTTTCGGGGACGGCTTCGATCGCGAAGCGGAGTGAAAGTTGCCATTGCTTTTGGGCCTCATGCTTTTGGCAATCAGTTCCGCCCCACCTGAGAAGATCGATTTGACAGTGCCGCAGCCCTGCGTGGCCACAGGCTCGACCAACGGCGAAATCGTGGTTTGCGCCAGGCGCAATGACGGCCAGAGCCCATATCGCATCGAACCTACGCCATCTGCACGTTCGGACATTCCGAAGGCCGAAGTGCAGTTGGGCAACGGCGTCGTCCTATCCGCAGAAACGGAAACCCACTACATCTCAGACTTTCCCTCAAAGCGCGCGATGGTCCGGCTGAAGATCAAGTTCTAGCCGCACCCAGGGCTAATATCCGCAATGGGTCGAAAGCGGACATTAGCGGCTAGTGTCCGCAATGGGTGGAAAGCGGACATTAGCGTCCCAAGCTCACTCGGCGGTCGCACCGCTTCAACCATTCGAGTAAGTTCAGTTCGTGCCGCAGGAATACCAGCTTCGGCGTGTCACCGCTTCTGATCTGCCGCTCCTGCGACGCTGGCGGCGCATGCCGCATGTGATTGAATGGTGGGGGCCTCCCGAGGTCGAACCTGAGGAGGACAAGCTCGCGGATCGCCGCATCGCGATGTGGCTAGTGGAACTGGTTGGGCGCCCGTTCGCATTCGCGCAGGACTACGATCCTCATGCGTGGAGCCCACATCCGTTTTCACATCTGCCGCCCGGAGCGCGAGGAATCGACCAATATATTGGTGAGCCTCAAATGCTCGGTTGCGGCCACGGCGCAGCTTTCGTCAGGGAACACTGCAACCGTTTGTTTGCGGCGGACGCGCCCGTGATCGGCACTGATCCACACCCGGACAATACGCGCGCGATTCGCGCCTATCAGAAGGCGGGATTCTCCGTCGCAAGCGAACCTCAGGAGACGCGCTGGGGCCGAGCTATCCTGATGGAGCGCTGGCGGCACCGCTAGGAGCATCTCACTCAAGCTGATGTCCGCAATGGGTCGAAAGCGGACATTCAGCAGCAGCATGTCGGCGCGCTCATCCCGCCGTTGCCCGGAAGACGCTCATCCACAGGAAATTTGCGTTAACGCGCATTTACCGTCTTGCGTCCGGCGGCAGTTCAGGCACAATGGGTAGTAGCGCGGAGGGGGTTTCGTTCAACACCTAGTGTTTGGCGCCGGAATTGCTATATTCCGGTGACGGGAAATTGCGTCCGTTGATCAAGCAAGCCCAAGCCTGTGGAAATCGGGGACACAAGGCAGAAAAGCCCCCGCTGAGCGCTGAAAGGGACTAGTGTGCCAGCGATGGTCGCGAGTCGAACAATTGGTGAACAAGACGCCGCCGAACGGGTTGACGGTCGGCGCGGCAGCGGACGGGGAAAAGCGATGGATTTTTCAAGCGGAAGCGAAGTCGGCAGCGAAGACTTGGCGGCGGGCGCGGCCCCCGCCCGCAAGGCGCGCGCCAGCAACACGGTCGATGCGCAGGCGCACGCGGTCAAGACCGACGAGGCGCGCGACGCTCTCCTGACCGAATTCGGCAAGGACACGCTTCGCGACCGCTATCTGCTGCCCGGCGAGACCAACCAGGATCTCTTCGCCCGAGTCGCCTCGGCCTATGCCGACGACGCCGACCACGCGCAGCGCGTCTACGACTACATCTCCAAGCTGTGGTTCATGCCGGCGACCCCGGTGTTGTCCAACGGCGGCACCGGCCGCGGCCTGCCGATCAGCTGCTATTTGAACAGCGTCGCCGACAGCCTCGACGGAATCGTCAACACGTGGAACGAGAATGTCTGGCTGGCGTCGAAGGGCGGCGGCATCGGCACCTATTGGGGCAACGTCCGCGGCATCGGCGAGCCGGTCGGACTCAACGGCAAGACCAGTGGCATCATCCCGTTCGTCCGGGTGATGGATTCGCTCACTCTCGCGATCAGCCAGGGCTCGCTGCGCCGCGGCTCGGCCGCCGTCTATCTCGACATCGCGCACCCCGAGATCGAGGAGTTCCTCGAGATCCGCAAGCCGTCGGGCGACTTCAACCGCAAGGCGCTCAACCTCCACCACGGGGTGCTGATCACCGACGAGTTCATGGCTGCCGTGCGCGAGGGCGCCGAGTTCGTTCTGCGTTCGCCGCGCGACGGCTCCGAGCGGGCGACCGTCGATGCCCGCTCTTTGTTCCAGAAGCTGGTCGAAACCCGGCTTGCAACCGGCGAGCCGTACATCATCTTCATCGACCAGGTGAACAAGACGATGCCGCGCCATCACCGCGAGCTCGGGCTCAAGGTCACCACCTCCAACCTGTGCTCGGAGATCACTTTACCGACCGGCACCGATCATCTCGGCATGGACCGCACCGCGGTGTGCTGCCTGTCGAGCCTCAACCTCGAAACCTGGGACCAGTGGAACGGCGACAAATTGTTCATCGAGGACGTCATGCGCTTCCTCGACAATGTGCTGACCGACTACATCGAGCGCGCTCCCGACGAGATGGCGCGCGCCAAATATTCAGCCGAACGCGAGCGCAGCGTCGGCCTCGGCGTGATGGGCTTCCACAGCTTCCTCCAGGCGCGCCGGATCCCGTTCGAAGGGGCGATGGCCAAGAGCTGGAACCTGAAGATCTTCAAGCACATCCGGGCGCAGGTCGACGAGGCCTCGATGATGCTCGCCAACGAGCGCGGGCCGTGCCCCGACGCCGCCGACATGGGCGTCATGGAGCGCTTTTCGTGCAAGATGGCGATCGCTCCGACCGCCTCGATCAGCATCATCTGCGGCGGCACTTCGGCGTGCATCGAGCCGATCCCGGCCAACGTCTACACCCACAAGACCCTGTCAGGCAGCTTCTCGATCAAGAACCCGCATCTGGAAGCGCTGTTGAAGGAGAAGGCCAAGGATTCGGCCACGGTGTGGAGCTCGATCCTCGAGCATGGCGGCAGCGTCCAGCACCTCGACTTCCTCACCCAGGAAGAGAAGGACGTGTTCAAGACCAGCTTCGAGATCGACCAGCGCTGGCTGATCGAGCTCGCCGCCGACCGGACGCCGTTCATCGACCAGGCGCAGTCCTTGAACCTGTTCATCCCCGCCGACGTCGACAAATGGGATCTGATGATGCTCCACTTCCGGGCCTGGGAGCTGGGCATCAAGTCGCTCTATTATCTGCGCTCCAAGTCGGTGCAGCGCGCCGGGTTCGCCGGCGGGGTCGAGGCCGACAACACGTCCGAGCCGGCCAAGTACGAGCTTCCGACCACCGATTACGATGAATGCTTGGCGTGTCAGTAGGGACGACCCTCGAGCTGGTCGCGGCGGTTGCACTCATCGTCGGCGCGATCATCCTCTACCGCCGCCGCGGCCGCGACGACCCGCGCCACGGCAGCCAGGGCGCGGTTCTGTTGCTGATCGTCGGAGTGATCATGCTGATCCACGGCCTCGGCCTGCTCGACTACCGCCCGAGCCCGAGCGAGATCCGGCCGTGAGCGCCCGCCGCACGCCCGCTCTTGTCGCGGCGCTGGCCGCACCGCTCGCGCTCAGCGCCTGCGCGGCGAGCCAAGCCCCGGCCGCGGTCGCTCCGGCCGCCCCGGGCTTCCTGCTCGGCCTGTGGCACGGCTTCATCTTCCCGATCGCCTGGATCGTGTCGCTGTTCGCCGAGCGGGTCGCGATCTACGCGGTGCCCAACAGCGGCGGCTGGTACGATTTCGGCTATTTCCTCGGCATCGTCGTGTTCGGCGTCGGCGCCCGCAAGACCCACACGATTACCCGCGACCGCATCGTCCATGTCCCCATCAAGGACGTGACTCCGGCCAGAGATTCACAGGAGTAACCCGCATGCCCCTTCTCCAGGCCCGCAAGCAGTACAAGCCGTTCGAATACCCGTGGGCGTTCGAATATTGGAAGCGCCAGCAGCAGATCCACTGGATGCCCGAGGAGGTGCCGCTGGGCGAGGACTGCCGCGACTGGGCGCAGAAACTCACCGACCACGAGCGCAATCTGCTGACCCAGATCTTCCGCTTCTTCACCCAGGCCGACGTGGAGGTGCAGGACTGCTACCACGACAAATACGGCCGGGTGTTCAAGCCGACCGAGATCAAGATGATGCTGACCGC
>NZ_JACCSU010000003.1 GCF_013812825.1 Sphingomonas sp.
CCACCTGTTCACCAGCCCCCATCTGGTCCGGTTCAACGAGCGCATCCGGATCGCCGGCCGGCTGATCGGCGACGAGGCGCTCGCCGCCCTCCTCACCGAAGTGCTCGACGCCAGCGGCGGCACCGAACCGAGCTTTTTCGAGGTCGCCACCGCGGCGGCGTTCGTTGCCTTCGCCCGAACGCCCGCGGACGCGTGCATCGTCGAGGTCGGGCTCGGCGGCCGGATGGATGCGACCAACGTCGTCGAGCGTCCGCTGGTCTGCGGGATCGCCAGCCTGGGCGTCGACCACCAGCAATTCCTCGGCCGGCGCCTCGCCGGAATCGCTGCCGAGAAAGCCGGCATCGTCAAGGCCGGAACGCCGCTGGTCACCCAGCTCTATCCGCCGGCGATCGCCAGGCGGATCGGCGAGGTCGCCGCGGCGAGCTCGGCGCGCTGGCTGCCGCGCGGCGGACCGTGGGACGCGACCGTTGCACGCGGCAAGCTGCGCTACCGTGACCATTCGGGGTCGCTCGACCTGCCGCTGCCGCGCCTGCCCGGCCGCCACCAGGCAATGAACGCCGCGCTCGCGATTGCCATGCTGCGCCACCAGGACGCGTTGCCGGTGCCTGCCGGAGCGCTCAACGCGGCGATGGGCTGGGCCGAGTGGCCGGCGCGGCTGCAATGTCTGGCGCCCGGGCCGCTGACCAGGCTCCTGCCCAGGGGATCGGAGCTGTGGGTCGACGGCGGCCACAACCCGTCGGCGGCCCGTGCGATTGCCGCTCATGCGCGCAGGCATTTCGCCGCCGATCTTCCGCTGAGCCTGGTGTTCGCCAGCCTCGCCAGCAAGGACCCGAAAGCCACGCTGGAGCCGTTCCAGGGGATCGCCAGGGAGGTGCGCACCGTCCCGATTGCCGACCATGAATTCCGCCCGCCCGACGAGCTGGCCGCGCTCGCCGACACCATGGGCTTCGACTCATCGGCCCACGCCTCGCTGCGCGAAGCGCTCGGCGCGATCCGGTCGCCGGCGCGAGTGCTGCTGTTCGGCTCGCTCTACCTCGCCGGCGAGGCCTTGGCGGCCAACGACCAGGCGCCCGACTGATCAGCCGCGCAGCCGCGCCAGTTCGGCCATCGCCCAGTCGTACATCGGGGCGTCGGCCGCGCTGCGCTGACGGTTGACGCGCTTCAGCCGGTGCTCGACATCCTCCAGCACCAACCGCGCCTTTCCCTTTTTGCCCATTTTCAGCAGCAGCGCCGCGTAACGACAGCGCGCCTCGTCTCCCGGCAACCGCTCGCTGACGTCCGCCAGGATCGGCAATGCCTCCTCGTTGCGGCCGAGGTCCTCGAGGATGCGGCCACGTAGCAAGGCCAGCCGGTCGCGGTCCGACTGCGCGCTCACCGCCGGCAGTGAATCCAGCGTCTCGAGCGCCTCCTGCGGATGATCCGTAAAGTACAATGAGCGCGCGAGTTTCTCGGCGATATGGACGTCCGGCCGCTTGCTGATCGAGCGTTGGTAGAGCGGCAGAGCTTCCTTGTGCCGTCCGAGGTCGGAGAGCGCGTCGGCGACACGAATGCGATTGGCCGCCGTGTCGGCGATGTCGAGCGCCTCGCGCGCCGAGCGCAGCTCGCGCTCCGGATCGATCCTTTCGACGATCGCCTGCCGGGCGCCGCGCAGGTGCCGGTTGTGCTGCATGCGCGGCAGCACCTCGACGATGAAATAAGCGATCGTGCTGGCCACCGGCAGGAAGACGAGCGCCATGATCCACAGCGAGTTCCGGCCGTGGCGAATGACGTCGACGATACAGAACACTTGCACCGCGATGATCGCCAGATAGACGATCATCTCAGGCGGTGTCGCCTTCGGAGACCTTGGCCGCGTCGGCGGCAAGCACCGGTCCCGTCGACGCTCGCTTGCGTCCAGCCCATGCGGTACGGATCCATTCGAGGATGACGAACACCACGGCGATGATGCCGATCGCGGCCGTCAGCAGGAACACGGGCGCATAACCGACCTGCTCGATCCGTTCGCCGATCGCCGCCCGGCCGAGCGATCCTACCAGGAAAGTCAGCGACGAGAGCAACGCATATTGTACGGCGCTGAACTCGCGCGAAGTGATCGACGACAAATAGGCGACGAAGGCAGCTCCGGCCAGCCCGCCGGCGATGTTCTCGCCCGAGATGGCGATCAGCAGCCGCACCATGCGCAGGTCGGACCCGAACGTATCGAGCGCGAACATGCGGGCGAAGGCGTCGATGTACGGAGCGCCCGCCGCGAGATCGGCGTAGAGCAGGTTGCTCGCGGCAGCGACGATCGCGCCGATCAGGAGCGTCGGCATTCGGCCGAGGGTCGCAAAGAGGATGCCGCCGATGGCGATGCCCGCCATCGTCATGAACACGCCGAAGATCTTTGAGGCGAAGGCGACTTCGTCCCCGGTGTACTGAAGCTCCTGCAAATAGAATGGGAATGCGTAGGAACCCCAGATGAGATCGGTGATGCGGTAGGTGAGGATCAGCCCGAGCACGATGATCACGCCCCAGCCGATCCGCCGGACCAGTTCGCCGAGCGGCAGGATCAGCGCGGAATAGGCGTGGTCGGCCGCGCGCCCGCCTGCATCGGGGCTTGGGTCGTCCGCGGTCAGCACATAGCCGCGGCGGTCCCTGAGCCAATTGAATACGGCGGCAACGATCGCCGGCACGATCACGGTCGCGCCGACGATCAGCGGGCCCATGTTGCGGGTGAACTCGCCGACGTTGGGCGGCTCGGGGTCTGTCGGCGACACGGTGACGACGCTGATCATGAAGCTGGCGACCGTCCAGATCGCCCATAGCCAACCGAGTCCGACGATGGCGAGGCCGATGGCGCGCAGCCTTGGCTCGATTGCGCCGGCCCGTCGAAGCGCGGTTTCCTGGATTTCGTTCTCGGTTCGCGGCGTGTCGGGGGCCATCGCCGTGGCGATCAGGGTCAGGGCCATGAAGCCGCCCATGATCGCGTAGACCGTGGGCCAGCTGACGCGCTCGGAAAGGACCAGCGCAAGGGCGCCGCCGATCAGCGCCGCGATCCGGTAGCCGAACTGGTAGATCGCCGAGAGGATCTCGACCGGCGCCCGTTCATCGGCGACGTCGATCCGCCAGGCGTCGATGACGACGTCCTGGGTCGCCGAGGCGAAGGCACCGATCACCGCGACCAGCGCGAACCAGCCCAGCGCCAGGCGCGGGTCGGACATCGCCAGCCCGAAGAAGGTCGCGGTCAGCAGCAGCTGGCAGACGAACAGCCAGCTTCGCCGCCTGCCGAAGCGCTCGAGCACCGGCAGCCGGACCCGGTCGACCAGCGGCGACCACAGGAACTTGAACGCGTAGGCGAGCCCGATCCACGAGACGACGCCGATGGTGGCGAGATCGATTTCCCACTCGCCCAGCCAGGCGTTCAAGGTGCCGATCAGCAGCGTGTAGGGGAGACCGGCGGCGAACCCGAAGACCAGCATGATCGCGGTCTTCCGGTTGCGCATCGCGGTGCCGAGCAGCCGCAGGCCTTTGGGCGCTTCATCCACGGTTGCCGTCGCTGCCGCAGTCGCCATGCCTTACCCTTCCGTTTCGACGATCCGTCGCCATGATTAGCAGCGGATCAGCAGCTGAACAGTGCGGTCCTTATTCTTGAGCGGCCGTGAACAGCTGGAGGCCGTGGGCCGGACGCACTCGCTGGCCCGAGAGGTGGCGGTCGACGCTGTCGATCGCGGCCTTCAATTGCCGCTCGGTATACGGCTTCTTAAGGCAGCCGATCGCCACTTCGGCCGCGGTCGGGATTTCGTGGCCGGTGGCGAAAAGTGTCGGGATTCCGCGCCCCTTGGCGGCGCGCGCGAGGTCGATTCCGGTCTCGTGGCTGCGCAGGCGAATGTCGCTCAGGATGAGGTCGATCTTCTCGCGCTCGATCACCTCGAGCGCGTCGTCGAAGCCGTCGAGCGTCGCCACCACTTCGTAGCCGGCGTCGATCAGCATCGTTTCATTGTCGAACGCGGTCAGCGGTTCGTCCTCGACGACGAGGATCCGCTTGACGATGCGTTTGCGCTTCCCGAACAGCATCCACACTCATTCCCAAGGACCACCACTTGTCCCCGCAACGAACGAAGCCTCAACGAGTGCCGCGCCGGGGCCGCGAACACCGCGCCGGCTCGGCCAGCTCGCAGCAGCGAGGCAAGCGCCCCGAGCCGCGCGACAGCGGGCCGCAGCGGATCGCCAAGCTGCTCGCCCGCGCCGGAGTCGCCTCGCGCCGCGATGTCGAGCGGATGATTGCCGAGGGCCGCATCGCTCTCAACGGCGAGGTGCTGACGACCCCGGCGACTCTGCTGGCCAATCTTTCCGGCATAACGGTCGACGGCAGGCCCGTACGGCCGCCGTCGGCGCCGCGGCTGTTTCGCTTCTACAAGCCGCCGGCGACCCTGACCGCGGCCCGCGACCCAAAAGGGCGGCCGACCATTTACGACCGGCTGCCCAAGGGCCTGCCGCGGCTGATCCCGGTCGGCCGTCTCGACTTCATGACCGAGGGGCTGCTGCTGCTCACCAACGACGGCGAACTGAAGCGCCAGTTGGAACTGCCGAGCAGCGGTGTCGTCCGCCACTACCGCGCCCGGGCTTTCGGCAGCGTCACCCAGGCGGCGCTCGAGGACTTGTCCGAAGGAATCACCATCGAGGGCATGCGCTACGGCTCGATCGACGCCAACCTCGAGCGGCGGACCGGTCGCAATTGCTGGATCCAGATGAGCCTCACTGAAGGCAAGAACCGCGAGGTGCGCCGAGTGCTCGAGCATCTCGGGCTGCAGGTGTCGCGGCTGATCCGCACCGGCTACGGCCCGTTCGACCTCGCCGGGCTCGAGCCGGGCGAAGCGCGCGAAATCGACCGCAACGAGCTCGCGCACTTTCGCAACAGCTTCAAGTGAGGATCATCGCCGGAGAATGGCGCGGGCGCCGTCTTCGCACCCCGCCAGGTCTGGAGACTCGGCCCACCGCCGACCGGGTCCGCGAGACCCTGTTCTCGATGCTCGCCAGCCGCCTCGGCTCGTTCGAGGGCCTCCGGGTCGCCGAACTGTTCGCCGGCAGCGGCGCGCTGGGGCTCGAGGCGCTGTCGCGCGGCGCGGCCTTCGCCTGCTTTGTCGAAAACGACCCCAGGGCCGCGACCGCGATCCGGGCCAATGCGTCCGGTCTCGGAGCGCTCGAGCGCGTACAAATCCTCGGCGGCTCGGGGCTTGCGTTGCCGCGCTCGGAGCCCTTCGACCTGGTGTTGGCCGACCCTCCTTACGCGCCCGGCTCCGGCACCGCTGTGGTGGCAGCCGTCGCCGCCGCCGGCTGGCTCGCACCGAGCGGCTGGATGGCGGTCGAGACCTTGCACAGCGATGGCGTCGATGCCGGCGGCTTGACGATCGATGCCGAGCGCAATGTCGGCCGCGCCAGGCTTACGCTTTTGCGGAAGCCTTAGGCTTTTTCGACGCGTTGCGGATTTCGTCGATCTCGCTCGAAAGCCTCCGCCCCATCGCCGCCGCCGCCGCTTTTGCCGCCGCTTTCAAAGCGCTGGACGACCTGCGCCCGTCGTCGCCCTTGCGCAGGGAGCTCGAGGCGATTGCCGCCAGCGCTGCCATCGCGCCGACAGCCAGCAGGTCGGCGACCAGCGGGCTTTCGATCAGCTGGATCAAGGCATCGGCCGCCGTGCGGTCGCTCGAGCGGCGGCCCGACTTGCGGCGATCGGCACCAGCCCGGCGCGCCGGCTTGCGCGCAGCCGTCTTCGCTTTCGGCTTCGCCGCCGCCCGCTTCCTCTTTGACGTGCCGGTGCTCGCCGGGCTTGCTCTCTTCGCCATCGCCTTCCTCCTGTTATGCTTTGTCTTGCCAGGCTTAACTCACACGGCGCATCGCCGTATCCTCGAATGGTTGCGCGAGCGCGCAGGCATCGGCGCGCTCGCTGTCGAGCCAGCGGCCGGCATCGGCGGGCCGGAGCATCACCGGCATCGCCTTGGGATGCACCGCTCCAACGGTCGCGTTCGCCTCGCAGGTCAGGAACGCCATGTACGGACCCTCCTCGCTCGGGCGCCACAGCCCGGCGAAGGCAAATATTGACGGATTCGGGTCGGCCAGGCCGAACCAGACCTTCGCCTTGCGCTGGGTTTCGGGGTCCGGTTCGGCCGTCCACTCGCAAAAACTGGTCGCCGGAACGATGCACCGGCGCTTGGGGTCGCTGAGCGCATTGCGCCAGAACGGACTGCTCAGATTGCGGACATTGGTCACCGGCCTGGAGCCCGCGGACACCGGCCCCGGAAAGCCCCATTTCATCATTTCCAGGGCCAGCCCGCCATCCTCTTTCCGACGCAGCACCGGCGCCTGGTAGCCGGGGTAGATCTCGTCGAACGGCGGCAGGTTGGTCTTGTCGCCGTCGAACGGACCGAAGATGCGCCGCAGCTCGTCGACGGTCGCGGTCATGCTGTACAGGTTGCACATGACTAAAGCGCTTATCAGTGTCGGCCGAGGTGTGCTACTGTATTGACAAGATAACACACCTGTCGTAACGCGGGCGACGACAGTGGGAGGATTGCGAATGTACAGCCAGAACGAACTCGACGAAGCGGTGGCGGCGGGCGCGATCAGCGCCGAGGCCGCGGCGTCGCTGCGCGCGCACATCGAGCGCCAGCACTCGAGCCCGACCGTCGATGAAGAGCAATTCCGGTTGCTGACCGGATTCAACGATATTTTCGTCGCGATCGCCGCCGCGATCCTGTTGTTTTCGGTCGCCTGGATCGGCCAGCGCATCGGCGCCGGTCTCGGCCTGGCGATCGAGGGCGAGGGCCCCTCCCCGCTCGGCCCGCTGGCGGTCGCCGCGACGGCTTGGGCGCTGGCTCTGTTCTTCACCGCCCGGCGGCGCATGGCGCTGCCGTCGATCCTGCTGCTGCTGGCGTTCGTCGGCGGCGTGTTCGCGGCAGCCGCGTTCACTCTGGTCCTCGCCATCGGTCCCGAGCAGCTCGAGGACAATGTCCAGCTGGCCGGCATCCTCGGCGCCGCCGCGGGCGGCATCGCCGCCGCCTCGGCCTGGCTTCACTGGAAGCGCTTCCGGGTCCCGATCACCGTCGCCGCCGGGGCCGCCGCTGTCGCCGCGATCGCCGTCGGACTGCTGGTTGCGGCGCTCGGCGACACCGCGGACAACGCTCGCGACCTGATCCTCGGCTTCGTGCTCCTGCTCGGCATCGGCACCTTCCTGTTCGCCATGTCGTGGGACGGTTCGGATCGGGCGCGAATCACCCGCCGCTCGGACGTCGCTTTCTGGCTTCACCTGCTGGCCGCGCCGATGATCGTCCACCCGGTCTTCACCCTGCTGGGGCTGAACGACGGCAATGCGACCATCGGCGAAGGGCTGGTCGTCGTCCTGCTCTACGTGGTGATCGGGATCACCGCCCTGGCAATCGACCGCCGGGCGCTGCTGGTCTCGGCGCTCGCCTATGTGCTGTGGGCGCTGTCCGACCTGCTCGAGCGGTTCGGGGCGGTCGAGCTCAACATCGCGCTCACCGCGCTGGTCATCGGCTCGTCGCTGCTGCTCCTGTCAGCCTTCTGGAGCCAGGCCCGAGCCGCGGTGGTGCGGCCCTTGCCGGACGGGATTCGCGATCGGCTGCCGATCGTCAATCGCTCGGCCGCTACACCGCAACCAGCCGCATAAGCCGGCGCTCGACCGGTGCCAGGACCAGACCAAGCTCCTGGCCCCGTTTGAGCACCTGGCCATGCTCTCCGACCAGCGCGAACGCCCCCTGCTTCAGCCGAAGCGCGGGGTGTTTCTCGATTCGGATCTCGGGCCGCTCGGAGGTTCGCCGGAAGGCCGCGAACACCGCCGCGTCGGGCGAGAAGCGAATCGCATAGTCGCGCCAGTGGCCGGCCGCGACCATTCGGCCGTAGAGATCGAGGATCCGGGTGAGCTCGCGGCGGTCGAAGCTGGCGATCGCGCGCCGGTCCCGGGGGTTCGGGAACGGCGCGACGACGCTCAAGCGCGTTTCGCCTTGGGCTCCGGAAGGTTCGCGCGCTTCAGCGATTCGACTTCCTTGCGCAGCGCCGCGACCTCGCGCTCGAGCTCGGCGATGCCGACCCGCGACGGATCGACGTCCTCGCCGCACGGCGTGCCATAGGGAACGAAGCCGGGACTATAATGGATCGTGTCGATCGGCACCGCCCGGGCGGGGATACCCACCACGGTCGCGCCGGGCGGGACGTCCTTGGTG
>NZ_JACCSU010000008.1 GCF_013812825.1 Sphingomonas sp.
GTGCCCCGCCCCCGCCGCGCCGCGAACGGCCCTCCTGGATTGGCGCACGGCCGCCTCGCGATGGGCCTGGCCCCCGACGCGACCCGCCCTCGGCGATAAAAAAGGCGTCCAAGAGGTCCCCGGACGCACGGCGCCCGGGGGTGGGGTTGTTCAAGCAGCTAGGTCGTGAGCGGCTTCGAGCAGGTGGTAGCGTCCTTCTTCGTCGCGCCGCCAGTGGTGGCGGGCCGGGTCGCCACCGGTGCCCTCCTTGAGCATGATCCGAACGTGCGCGGGATTCATTCCGAGCGTCGTCAGTGCGCCGACGATCTGCCCGGCGGTGTTCAGGCCCTCGAGGATGCACGCGGCGATCAGCGCGGTGGCCTGGTCGTGCTTGTTGTCGCCGCAGTCCGCTTGCAGCTCGCGTAGACGGTCGAGGCCGGTTTTCGTTGGGTTGGTCATTTGATCTCTCCTGTGTTGGCCGAAAAAAAGACGGTCTGAAAAGGCCCCGGACGCACGCGGCGCCCGGGGTGAGTTGTGGTTCACGATTGAGCGTCGCTCCCGCCCATGCCGGCCGCGCCCGCCTCGACGGCGGCCAGCAGCGTGTCGTTGGCCAGGTGGCTGTAGCGCATCGTCGACTGGTGGTCGGCGTGACCCAGCACCCTGCCCACCGCGAACAGGTCGATGCCGGCGTTGATCATGAAGGAGGCCGCACTGTGCCTGAGGTCGTGGATCCTCACGTCGGGCAAGCAAGCGTCCCGCCGCACGGTGTCCCAGGCCTTCTTGACGTCGACGAAGGGACGGCCGGTCTCCAGGTTCGGCACGAGGAAGGGGCAGTCCGGCGGCCGCGGCAGTGACCCAATGACGTCGACGGCGGCCCGCGAGAGCGGAACGTGCCTCGCCTTGCCGGTCTTCGTCGTCGGTATGAGCCACGACCGCCGCTTCAGGTCGACGTGTCGCCACTCGGCGTTGAGCAGCTCCGACTTGCGCGCGCCGGTGAGCAGCAGCAGCTGGATGATCGGCCTGAGCTGGGGCTGGGCGGATCGCTCGGCGGCTCGCAGCAGCCGGGCGCTCTCGTCGGCGGTGAGGTAGCGCTGGCGCCTGTTGTCGAACGCCGGTATCCTGACGCCGCGGGCGGGGTTCCTCTCCGCGCCGGCGATCTCCCAATCGAGGGCGAGCTGATAGCTCCGGCCGAGCAGCATTCGCAGCTTCTCGCAGCTGGCGGGGCTCAGTCCTTCCGCCGCCTTGTCGGCCAGGAACCGCGCCACTTCCTGGGACGTGATCTCGTCCAATCTCATGCGCCCGAAGCGCGGGATCACATGCTTCTTGAGCAAGCCTTCGGTGCTCCACCAGCTCTTCTGGTAGGTCTTGGCGTGGGCGATGTGCTGATCGGCCAAGATGGCGTACGTGGGGACGGCGCGCTTGTCCTTCTTTGTGGCAAGCGGATCGGCGCCGAGGGCGGCCTCGGAGCGCAACCGACGTGCCGCCTTACGCGCCTGGTCCAGGCTAATTTCGGGATATCCGCCGAGCTTGATTTGGCGCTGTCTGCCACGGGTATCCTGATACCGGAGATAGAAAGTAGCGCGGCCCGACTCCCGGGTTTCGAGCACGAGGCCGATCGGATCTCCGATATTCCAGTAATCTGTCTTACGCTTTCCTGGCTCGCATTTAGCGGCTGCGCAGAACGCTGCGGTCAATTGAACTTTAGGCATGCGAAATTACTCCTACAAAGTTGTTGGCGCGCCGGCCGCGCTGAGGCGATCGGACGCAGGTGAATGCTCATTCGCGTGTGATGATCGGCGCCCTGGCCGCGCCCTCCCGATGAGTTCGAGCGCGGCCAGTTCGGGATACGCTTCATCGGCTTTCGGGGGGCTTCAGCCGCGGGCTGGGCACCTTCGCCGCCGGCCCGACCGAAGGCGGCAAAGGCGGTAAGGGGGGCGCGGCCGTCGCCGGCGCCGACCGGTCTACAGCGGCGCCCACCCGGACGACCCTCCAGGCGTTGCGCTCGCGGCTGTCGGCTTTCTCGAGCTTCAGTCCGTCAACGGGGCGGCCGGCGTTGCGCTTGAGGTAGTAACCAAGCTTGGTTCGGTTAACGGGTCCGCCCTCGACAAAGGGTAGGTCTTCGATGGCCTCAACCAAATCGCCCTCAGCGTCGGCGAGAAGGACCCTCAAGGTGACTGGCTTTTCGGCCCGCTCGCCGTGCCAGGCCGACAACAACCGGCCCAGCGTCGCTCTCTCGGGATCCTCTCGCAGCTGTTCGATTAGCCCGCTGGCCGGGTCTTCCAAGCCAAGCCAGACGAGCGGCTGCCGGCAAAAGTCGCTCCAGCGACCCCCGTAGGTGGCAATCGGTGAAACGTTGGCCTTGGGCGATCCCGCGGCGATCCAGGCCTCCACGATGGTCAGCACGTCGGCGACGTATGCTTCCCGGTTCGCCTCGACATCGCGCAGGGGATCGCCCTCGTAGCGCATCGTCGCCGGGCTCTCCTCGCCCGGGTCGAGATCGATGACTATCACCCGTCGGATCAAGTCACCGGTCGGTCCGGTATTGTTACCGGAGCCCAGCACCAGAGTATTGGTACTGACAGTCGCCATCTTGCTCACGCCCAAGACCCGGTCCGTCATCGTCTCCGAAGTGAGAAGGCGGTTGACCGCGCCGAAGGGGCGCCAGTCGATGGTCATATCGTCAAAGTCGATAACCGCCGGACTCTCAAGCAGCGCGGCCAGAATGACTTTGGTCGCCTCGTCGTCCGTGCGCGGGTAACTCACCTTCGCCGGGTGGCCGGGCCCGGCGAACCGCGAAACGACCTCGCAGTGGAGAGACTTGCCCGAGCCAGGCGAGGGTGCCCTGAGGTGAATGCCCGGAGCGCGTCCTAAACCCATCCGCAGGGCCGCCGTGAAGATCGCCGCCACCGCTGTGCTTCCATCGCGTGGGGTGGCGTAGCGGAACTCCCAAAGCAGGTGTTGCAACCGTCCCAGGGCTACCCTCGCGTTGGCTTCGGTGGGCGCGGGTCGCGCGAACTTTACCGGATCAAAAGCGCAATAGAGTCGGGACTGAGCGTCATAGCCAGCCGCCGAAATCACCTTCCCATCCGCGTCGATGACGGGCTGGCGTGCGATGCCCGCGAGGACAGGCAGGTGCGCATATGTCTGCGCCTCTTTCAGGAGCCGGATGCAGTTCGGCAGCGGATTGCAGCGGCGCCAAGCGGTGGTGCTGTTCTTGCTCTCGCACCGCTCCCAGTCTGCCGCACTGGACAGGGCAAGGGTGAGGTCAGCATCCGTCTGAGTCACGGCCGAGGCCTGCCCGGTGAGCGGGTTGACCACGACCTTCTTGATCAGACCGCCGGCCTGGAAGAACTCGCCGGTTCGGGCGAGCACCACCTGGGCGGCGTCGACCATCGACTGTAGCTCGCCCTCGACGATCCTGATGCAAGGCTTGTTGTGCACGTCGCGGCGGGCCAGCTCGAACCGCTGCAGGAGCGCCCCGAGCCTGTACTTGTCGCCGTGCTGGTGGTGGCACTTGAACCCGCCCAGCGGGTGGTCGGCCGACGGCTCGAAGTAGCAGGCGCCCGTGTCGAGAGCGTCGGTGTGCTCATCCACCCACGGGCAGGTGACCTCATGCACCCCCGGCGTCACCTGTCTCTTGTACAGGCCTGCTTGCTTAAGCACGGTGACGACTGCGCTCTCCGGCAGAGCCGGGCGAAACACATCGGAGCTGATGCGCGGATGCGAGCGGGCCGGTCGCGCGTGAGGTTGCGCCGCTGAGCCTTGCGCGGACGGACGATCCGCGGACGCTGGCGCAAACAACTCCGCGAGCGCCTCGAGGTAGTGGCTGACGTCGGGGTTCCAGCTGACTAGGCCGCAGCGGAATGGCTGGCCCTGTTCGTCTCGATGCTTCAGTTTGCCGTTGCTCCCGTTCGGGAGCCGAGCCCAGCGGGCGACCCCCGCCGCTCCCTTGTCGCCGAAGCCCGCGGCCAGGACGCGCTTCTGAGCAGCCTTCACGGCGGCGAAGTCGGCGACGGGTGCGGTCAGCCGGAACCCGACCTGGTAGTTGTCCGGGCTGGTCTCGACCATCCAGGTGGGCTCGACCGGCGGCAGCGCGTCCAGCGCAGCCTTCGTCCCGACGTCGTCCAGGATGAGGCAGTGGTAGGCTGCCGCCTTCGCCTCCAGAGCGCGCGTCTCGCCGTCCTCCGTGGGATAGAAGCTCGCGCAGTTGAAGTAGTTGTTCGTGTCCGCCCGGCAGCGCGGCTCCACCTCACGCGCGTCGAACCCGCCCCAGCCGCCGGTCCGAGGATCGCCCGGCTTGGCGAGCGCGAGCACGCGGGCGCCCTCGGGAAGTGCGGGGAAGATTGCGTCGAGGAACGCGCGGTTGGTGACGGTCGGCGGCGGCCCGTCGCCACCTTCGCCGCCTTCTCCCTCTTGCTCCGGGCCCGCGCGCGCGGCGGGCGGAGTCGTCGCCCTGCCGGGGACCCTGAGCCGCGGGGACTTGCTCGGCGCGTTCGTGTCTTCGTTCGGATTATCGTGCTTGTCGGTGGTCATGACGCTTGTTCCAGCGTCCGCTCGGATGACAGCACACGACAACCGAGCGGACGCGAAGCGTCAGCGCGTGCTGTCCAGTACCCGATCTAGGGGTGTCTCGAACTCCTTACTGCGCCGTCGGCTTGCCCGCTGGAGCGGTGTTGCTCATGACGGCGCAGCGCCGAGCGATAGAACCGCGGAGCTGATGCGAGCCCCGACAACTGTCGCTCGGTGAATTGTCTCATAACCTGAAGCGGCATGCCGCTGCAATATGCAACGGGTTTGCTCCGGAACCGACCCGAGCGCGGTGTCGACTGCCGCGGTCACGGTAGCGGGTCAGCTTGAACTTTGCCGCGCGCCAAGAAAGCATTGCTCGCGGCCTTCTTCGAAAGTGTGTCGGCCAAGTCGAGAGACGCTGGCGCTGCAACAACTGGACGCCCCGAGGCTCGGTTAGGCGCTGTCGGCATCGCAACAGCTCGTCGTTCGCGCGGCCGGAGTAAGGAGGAAAAGGGGGAAAGGGGGTCACCCCCTTTGCCCCCTCTACCCCCTTCGCGACCACCGATGATCTGGCAGCTTCGGGTTCCGGCCGCTCGGGCACTGTCAGGGCAGAACTGGACCGCTCATCTGTAGCTCAGCCGGATCGCGGGAGCCGCGTCGCCCCGGCTGGCGAGGACGCCGGACAGGAAGCGCAGGAATTCCGCCTCGGCTCTCGCGGCCACCTCCGGCTCGCCCTCGAGCCGCGCCGCCTGGCGCTCGACGTAGGGCAGGACACCCGCCTGCAGCTCGACCAGCGCCGCCTCCTCCCCCACCAGCAGCCCGCGGTCGGGCACGTCGTGCGAGTGGAGCCGGACCGCGGGCGTCGCCACCAGCCCCGGCCGGTCGACCGTGACCACCAGCCCGCCCTGAGCCCGGTCGATCTCCAGCCGGCGAAGGTCGAAGCCCACCGCGTACTCGACGCTGTAGACGATCACGACCGTCGCCTCGGAGGTGAGGCCGAGGAAGGAGCGCTGGATGTCCTGGCTCTTGGTGTAGGTGCGCACCAGCCTGACGGCGACGAAGCTGCTCCGCCCGGCGAGGGCCGACCGGAGTTCGGCGACGAAGTCGCGGGTGCGGACGCGGCCGAGGAAGGCCGGCTGGGTGCGCGTGCCGACCTCCCGGGCCGCCGGCGGCTCGTACTCCCGCGGCGCTAGCCAGTAGAGGAGCGCCAGACCGGCGGCGGAGACCACGAGTACGATGCGTATCCCGCCGATCATTGTCCGCCACCGGTGTCGCTATAGTTGCGGCAGAGCGCGAGCAGCTCCGGGTCGACGCCTTCCCGATCGGGGATGAAGATGTGAAAGGCGAACCCGTCGTTGCCGACCGTCTGGATGAGCTCGTAGTGGCCGCCCACGTCGGACAGCCACTCGAACTGCGGCTCGAAGCCGGCGGAGCCGAAGCGCCGGCCATCCAGGGTGTTCGTCAGCGGCGAGAAGCCGGCCGCCTCGACGATCGACTCCTCCGTGTCGCCCGCCTCGACGACCAGCAGGTGGGTCAGGTCGAGCAGGCCGGTGGCGGTCCAGTCGTGAACCCGGTCGGCGAGCAGCCGCTTGAGGGTCGGATCAATGGACGCAGTTGATGGTGCCGCGGCGACGGCCGCGGCGGTGTCGAAGCTTAGCATTTGGATGTTCCTTTCGGGCATGAAAAAAGCGCCCGCCGGTTGATCCGGGGACGCCACGTGCGCCGCGGTTGCGGCCGGCTACTGGTGTGGTTCGGCTAGGCGTCCTGCCTCGCGTACTTCGCGCAAAACTCGAGCACGTCCCGGTGAACGCCAGGGACCCTCTCGATCAGAATCACGTGCGTGAAGTCCGCCGTGAATTCGAACGTCAGTTCGTAGCAGAAGCCGTGGTCTTCCAAGGTATCGAAGCCCGGCGAATAGTCGGGATCGCCGTACCACGTGCCGTCGCCGGCGTTTTGGAAGATGGAGAACCCGAGGGCCTCCTCCAGCCAGCACGGCCTGTCGCGGGCCCCGAAGAGCACGAAGCGAGCGTGGCCGGCGATCTCGCCGCCCAGCTGGTCACGGCGTTCGATGAGCAGGCGCTTCAAGCGCAAGTCGATGGGTAGATTGAGGGCGCGCGTGAGCGACCCTCCATCGGTGATGGTGAGCATGGTATTCTCCGAGATGTTGCGGGAGAAAGCTCAGTTGGCTTTCATATAAGATACTCGGATTCGCGCTGGTCGGCGGCTGTACGGTCTTGTGATCACTACGACCGGACGATGGCGACGTCGGGTATGCCCGAGCCTGCGGCTGATCGACCCCGCGACGTATCCTCGAGCTGCCAATTAATCCCGCATCGCATTACAACTAGTGAGGCCCAAGTTGACGATTGATCGAGAGTCGCACAACTTAAGACCTGATGTTTGGAGAAAATTGATGGCTCGTAAGAAAAACGACGTTCCGCCGAAGGATCGCGTTGTTGGTGAGAAAACTGTGGCCCTCTGGGACAAAGAATGGCGTCATGTTGAGGGCGGCTACAAAGTGTATCACGCCGATCTACGTCACAAGGTGGGGCTGCACCGGGCAGTTCTTGGTTCCGTAATCATGTATATCGGAAAGGCCTCTGAGTTTAGGCGCGGTGGTGGAGGCTTGGCAAAAAGGTTGTCGGATTTCCGCCGCGATAGTTCGAGTGGTAGAGAGCATCATGGCGGAGGAAGAATTTTTGAACATATCGATGTTCTTGCTCTCGAGGTCTTACACACTGGCTCGGGGTCCGAAGGGAGCGATATCGCTGAAAAGTTGCGAGACCCAATGATTGAATTGCATGGCGTTCCGGCTTGGAATGCCGAAGCGCGTCAACGGAAGAGGCGAGCTTCCTAAAAAAAATTTCGAGACGGAGCTTTCGCGATGGCGGGCATAGCGGAGATGGCGCTCGGCATCGCAACCACACTGCGCAGCGGGATCGCTCCGTATCCCTTGCCGGTCGAACTTTGGGGCTACGCGCCAGAAGATGCTGCTCAGCTAGTTAAGTTCGCCATCGACGAGTGCGTCGACGCCGGCATCGTACTTCGTGAAATTCGAGTGGATCCGGTTATTGTGCACGAGCTGACCGGAAGCAAAAGCGAGTTTGGGGTGTTCCACCGCGACGTGCCGATAAGCGCAGACACAGCCTGCCGAGGTCGGGTTGATATTTACCGCGCAAAAACTGAATCAAGAGGATTGTGAGCATGAGCCTTCGTTCGGAGATGATACTGGATGCAAAGTGGATAATGCACGACGGATTCCTGCGAACGAATGCCAATGGCGAACTCGATTCAAAAGGGTATGCCACGTCGTGGGAGAACAACCTTCTGCGTGAGATCGACCCCCGCCGTGTGGAGGTGGATCTGAGAGGCAAGGGTGGATCTGAGTTGGAGGGCAAGTTCAGAGCTGCGCACTCTTCGGCAGCGCTGGCGGTAAACGCCTTCGGCTATTTCATCGATGCGACTGAACGGCTACCAATTCCAGGCTTTGCAGAGCTCCAATTCGATGGTTTTGAAAAGTTGTTTCCAACAGGGGTGGGAAGGAAGCCTCCACATCTGGACGCCCTAGCTCACAACGATGAAACAGTCGTGGCGATCGAGTCCAAATGTCTCGAGTACTTCACACCGAAGACCGCAAAGTTTGCCCGGGACTACTTCGAGAAGATTGTTGATGAAAGGCGGAACGGACCCTGGTTTGCCGAGATGGTGAGGCTCAGCGAACAGCCTTGCACCTACACTTGCCTCGACGCTGCGCAGCTGATCAAGCATGCCTTCGGGCTTGCATTGACCGTTCCCACCGCGGTGACACTTCTGTACGTCTTCTGGGAGCCGGATGATGCCCATTATCATTCTATGTTCGCCGACCACCGAGCCGAGATCGCTGATTTCGCAAGCAGGGTGGCAGGGGGGCGGCCGGCCTTTCAAGCACTCAGCCACCAAGAGCTCTGGGCGCACTGGGCGACCTTGGGATCAGCGTCACTGCAGGCCCATGTGGATCGGCTGCAGCTTCGCTACGGCGGGATTTTGAATTCTTATGAGGGCTACAGCCGGGTGAACGGACGCAAAACGGACGAGGGCTTC
Source organism: Sphingomonas sp. (assembly GCF_013812825.1). Classification (GTDB taxonomy): domain Bacteria; phylum Pseudomonadota; class Alphaproteobacteria; order Sphingomonadales; family Sphingomonadaceae; genus Sphingomicrobium. The sequence continues at coordinate 8,569 of NZ_JACCSU010000008.1, forward strand.
TGGGGTGACTTTGATTAGTGAAGCGCACGCCATCCATTGATCAGAAGGCGATGTGCTAGCAGGGCTTAGCCGCTCGAGGCCGCCTCCAGCTCCCCTTCTGCGCTCTCCACTTCGTCCGCTGTCTCCCTCGAGGCATCCGACTGGCTGGGCCCGCCCGTTCCCGTTTCCGACATGTATTGCAGCATCTCGGCCGGCGTGAGCTTGCGCGTGGAATTGCCAAATCGCACGTAAACGTCGTCCACCTTCGGCCCGCGCGGGTTTGTGAAAACAATGTTCGGCGATCGCTTCACTGTGACAACTGCTACGTCTCGCTCATCGATCGAGTGAAATGCGACTTGCAACCAAGAAAGCGCGTTCTTCCCGAGCGCATTGCTTAGCAGATCGTAAAGGAAGAGCTCGAAGCCATCCCGGTCCTTTTTCTTCAGTGTTGCGTAATCGTGCTGAAGCCCAACGACGCTGCCATCGTCAGCGATGCCAATTACCAACGTACCGCCGCTCGTATTCAAAAAACCGGCGATCGTTCGAGCGATCGCAAACTCGACCCCGTCGTGCACCTTGCCGTCATTCAGACTCCAGCGAGCGGTCGATTTGAATTCCACGAGTGTGCTTTCGCCGGCGAGGATCAACTGGTGCAGGTCTTTAGCATGCGGCTCGCTTCCAGATTCGGGTTCCGCGCTGCCGATGCGCTCAAATCCTGCGCGCACTACCGCTGCCAGTTTCTTGCGCCGCTCGCTCACAAACTGAGCGTAAGGCATATTCATCCAGTCGTCCGGAAGCGCGTGCCAGAATGATTGCCGCTCGCGCTCGTCGGGCGACAGCGAGGCCATCAGGGCTGTCGCATAAACGGCCGGTGGGTTCGCACCAATGCTCGCGTTGTCCGGCCACTCAACCAGCGCGAAGTTCGCAATTTGATCGATGTCCCGTGCCGCGTCGATCCCGTTCGCCTTCAAATATGCAACAGGAAACAAATGGTGTCGCTCCACCGCCAGACGATCTCCGCGCACCGCGGGGTCCAGAAGATCGGAAACCGTCATTGGCGAGAAGAGAACTCGGGCCTTCAGCAGACTCAGGGCAGCGTAGTAAGCGTAAAGGGTAGGACTGCGCGATGCGGTAGTTTCGAACTGCGCTGGTAAGGCGATATTCCAGAAGTCCTCTGTGAGATTCTCCCCAATGATCCGCTCTAGAATTTCAGCGAAGGCATCGGATGTCTCAGCCTGGCCAAGGCGATTGAGATCGGCCTCAATCTGCGTCTCATAGCTTCCGGTGTAGCGTGACGTGATAGCGGACATGAAGATCCATTTTGCGATGATGACCTTCAACTTTTGCAGCGGAACTTCATGCTGAATTTTCCCAATCAGAAACAGCACGTATGAATAGAGGATCGTGTTCGTAGACGTGATGAGCCGGCCGGAGCGGAACCCTGCGAGCATGACCGAATGCAGGAATTGATGCCAGTTGCTAAGGCTTAGTACCTTGTCCTGGGCTTGCTTGAGCGTTTCGAAGTTTTTCGCCCCCGCCGCAACGCCCGCGTCGTCCAGCTCCTTTCCCCGAAGAAGGTTGTAGACCGACCGCAACCGTCCTCGCCGGAAACCGTAGCCGACTGTGACGCGCAGCAGTTCTGCTGGTGACGGATCTAGAAAATGGTTGAAGGGCGAGGGCCTGCCAGGGTCCGGCATTTTCGCCGCCCGACAAAACGCCTCTAGCTCCTTCCTTCCCGCGTCCCAGTAAACCGACATCAGAGTGAGGATGAAATCCGCCTGATTGAGTTCCACTCCCGCGGAGTTGATGCGCACGAAAATATCCGAGACGGCCTCCGGTTCGGTGTCCGCCGAGAGCTCGATCGCGGTGAAGCTGTAGCTATTGAGCTTGTAAAGCTGCTGAACGTTGTTCTCGATGGTCCGCTGCAGCTCAGGAGCAACTTCCTGTTCCTGTTTCAGCCGCTCGATGTAGGTTCCCACGAGCGAGAACAGCCCCACCTTTTGATCCCATAAAACGGAGATGTCGGGTATCCAGTGGGCACTTCGGCGATGCGCCGCCGAGGTAACTGCAAAGGTCGCCTCCGATGGGTTGAATGCGATCTCGATTTTGCTCCTGGCGTAGTTCTCGTCGATGACGGGAACTCCTTTCAGGACGGCGTAAAGGGACGTCAGCCGCTGTTGACCGTCAACGATCATTCTATCGGTCGGCAGCTGGTGAGTTGCTACGCCAATCTGCTTTGCGCCTGCGCTGGAGTTTTTCCAGAACAGGAAATAGCCAACGGGAAATCCGCGGAACATCGAGTCAAATAAGTCTCGAACCTTAGTCTTCTTCCAGACGAAGGGCCGTTGGATCTCGGGCAAACCGATCGATCCGTCATCGATCATATTCACGAGCTGGCCGAGCTGAAAACTAAGGGTCGAAAACAAAGCTGACATACGTATCCTCCGCCAGTTAGCTTACCTAGCAGGCCAGCTTAAGCAACTAGAGGCAGGTATTGGCGCTCAGAACTCCTCTTCGTTTATCACGTACCAGTGATGGTCGTTTACACGATCAAGGATGGCCGGGACGTTGCCGTCCACCTCCCGACCGGCGTTGAGAAACTCCCGCAGCGTCTGTGCATCGAGAGCCACCAGCAGCCAGCAGTTATCGACGTAGCCCGTGTGAAGATTATGCTCTCGTGCGAATACCAACGCGGACGCAGGCCAAGCACGCGCCTCCAGCCAACAAAACACCGGCGCGTCGGTCTGGGGCCCCCCGTCCCCGCAGCGAGCTGTGGCGCTGTCCCGGTTTGGGTGTTCTTCGACGAAGAGTGATTGGTAGGTCATAAACCGGTTAGGTCGTGCGCAGCTTCGTTTTGGTCGGCACCTCTTCATTGGCGTTCGGCCTCAACCGAGCGGCAGCTCGATTTCCTTCATGATGCGGTCGGTCTCCGCGAGGATTTTGACGATCTTCTGGTAATGGCCGATATCATCCCAAGAAAGCACTCGGGCTCGGCGGTCCTTGAGCCACTTATGCGCCGGCTGGTAGCCGCCGATGTAAAAGCTCCAGGCAACCTCCGGCACCGCGTCGAAATACTGGTCCTCGTTGATGTGGACCTCGCCGCCCTCGAACTTCGGATAGCCGCCGACGACCACGTCATCCCCTTCGCCGTGGTAGGGGTAAGGGGTGTCGCCAATTGCGGCGGGCTCCATCAGGTGCAGGCGGCGGAGCTGCTCGCCTTTTTCGCTGACGTGGCGGAAGACTTGCGGCGACGGCGGATAGGGAATGCGCGGGAAGTCGATCTTCAGGAATTCGGCGAAGGTCTCGCGATAAGCGGGCGAATGCAGCACGCCATAGATGTAGTCGAACAGCTTGACCTCGCTCGGCCGCGCCTCGCCGGTGGCGGCTCGGAAATCGTCGGCGGGCCCGGCCTGGTCGGCGGGGTTGATCCCGGCGGCGTTGCAGATGGCGGCGTAGAGCTCAGGGTCGAGGTTGAGCGTTCGTGATCCCGATGTGAAAGCGTCGTGCTGAGTTGGTGCCGCTTCTGGATAAAGGTAGAGCGGAAAGTTCATCGCGTTCGAACCGGTCGCGCCGGACAGAAAGATTGCTTCGCTCAAGGCATCGGTAACGAAAGTGTGAGCGAATCCGCGATCGCGCATCGCCTTTGGGGCGAGCAGACCGAGGTTCTCACGTCCTCGATAATTGCGCATTACCTTGCGCACCGTCCGCCATACCAGATCGTCGTGGAAGAGGATGTGGCGGCTGTCGAAGGGACGATAATTGACCTTGGCAAGGATCGAATCCGGCCTACCAAGGGCTTTCGCGGATGCGCCAGCTTTCAGAATATCCCAACCCTTCTTACGCCGAATGCGCGACGCCTCGTGAAGCGCGCGCTCATCCTGCGGGGTTTCCACGAGTTTGCGAAAGTTGGAGCGCAAAGTACCGATGTCACCGATCGCGAAATCATCTCTTGCCGTGACGATTCCGTTGCCGAAGACCATATAAAGCTCGTCAATTCCGAAGCCGGTCTCATAAATTTCTTCAAGCGCACCGTTGCGCGGAAGGAGGCGCCACATTGGACCCTTCGGTTCGATCGTCTGCCACTCACCATGGTCGATGTCACCCGACCAAAGCGAATCGTTCTTGGCGGCGCGACTGCCCCAGAGGTCGGCATGGCGGACGCGCGCCAGTTTTGGCCGGTCGTCGGTTGTCGCAGGCAGCTTGGTGGCGACGATAATCGACACGCCTTGCTTGATGTCAAAAACGTTCTTGTCGATGACGCCATCCGGCGGCGTCTCGTTGCGGTTGGTATTGCCGTGCAAATCCAGCGCATAGATCGAGTCGAAAGTATTGAGCAGGTGCCACCGGATTCCGCGTAGGGTCGGGTCGCTCAAATAACCGTGGCTCGTGATCATTCCGACCACGCCGCTACCGCTTGCCCGGATATACTCCTCGGCCAACCTTATGAACTTGTGCTCATCCTTGTTGATCCATTTCGATGTCCGTTCTTCCAGTGCGCATTCGGTTCCCGGTTCCTTTTTGTAATCATCCATCAGCGCGATGATCCAATCGCCCTTATTTTCGCTCTCGCCCGAATAGGGCGGATTGCCGATCACGCACATGATCGGCGACTGCCGCTTGACCTCGCTGGCACCACGGGCTTCGTCGGCGAGCGGCTGGAAGAAAAGGTCGCGCACTTCGCGTTCGGCAGGCTCTAGGGAATTGGTCAACCAGACCGACAGGCGCGGCGGCCTGGCGCTGGGCTTGTAGCCGGTCTCGGTCAGCATCATGTCGAGCTTCATGTGGCACATCGCATAGCTGGCCATCAGCAGCTCGAAACCGTGCAGTCGCGGCAGCAGGTCCTGCTCGACATAGTTCGACCACTTGCCCGGCGCGCGCATCTTCACCCGGTCGGAAATGAGCTGCACCGCCTTGGCGAGGAAGGTGCCGGTGCCCGTCGCCGGATCGAGAATCTGGACCTTGTGGACGTCCTTGCGGATCGTGCGCGGCTTACCGGTCTTCGGATCATCCTGCCCGGTGTCCCAGTCCACGGTGACCTTGCTGGTATCGGCCAGCCCGTCGGCTAGCCCGAACTCGGTCTTGAGCACGTCGTCCACCGCGCGGACGATGAAATCGACCACCGGCTCGGGCGTGTACCAGACGCCGCGGCTCTTGCGCTTCTTCGGATTGTAGGCGGCAAGGAAGTCCTCGTAGAAATGCACGAAGGGATCGTTGCGCGCGGTGAACTTGCCGAAGTCGCGGAACAGCGAATGCGGATCACTAGCTCGCATCACCTGCACCAGATCGTCAACAATATACTCGAGGCGGCGGGGTAGCTCGGTGCCGGCGATGTAACGGAATAGGCCCTTAAGAAACGGGTTGGAGGCCGGCAGCTTTTCCAGCGCCTCCTGCCGGCTGAAGGTGCTGAGGTCATCGTCGTGGAAGCGCGCAGCGAACATGCCGTAGGTGATCGTCTCCGCGTAGATATCGGCGAACTCGTCCGGCATCAGGTTTGGCAGTAGGTTGGCCTTGAAGCTCTTGAACTGGCCGCCGAGACCGGAGCGGAAATCCGGGTCGTCGGCGAGCGCGATGCCGATCTCGTCCTTGATGATAGCCGCCTTTGCCGCCATCATTTCCGCCAGCTTCGCGGCAGAGCGGATGCTGATCGGCTTCTGCTCGGCAAACAGTCGAAGCTGCCGATCCAGCTCCTCAAACTTGTCCGGAAGCGGCTGGAGGCCCCCGAGCTGTCCAAGGAATGACGCAATCGAGACGAAGTGGACCTGCCGCCCTTCGCGGATGAATTCGAAATCGACACCGTTGGTATAGACCAGGTTGGGAAAGGCCTTCTCGTAGCGCTTGCGCTGCTCGATCGAGTAGCCCTTGAGCTTGATAACATCCTTGTCGATGTTCTTGGCTTCGGCCCAGCCGATTGGAACGTCGCCGCGCTGGAACAGGAAGTCGGGCATACCCGCTTCGGACTTCTTCGGCTCGTTGATGACGGTGAGAGCAGGGTCAATGCTCTCGAAAAGTGCCTGAAGGGCCGGACGATAGCTGTGCTCGGTTGCATGTCCGCTGGAATACTTGGAGCGAACCTGTTCGAGATAAGAGCCTATATTCAACGACAATCTCCCCGGTGAGACTGGATGTGCCCTGGATTGGAGGATTACAGCAAGCCCGTGGAGGAGATGGAGGTGCTGGATGGACGATCAAACGCCGTGCGGCTGCGCTTCAGCGACCGCTCAGCACCGTTCTTTTGAGGAGTGGCGGACTCTAGACCCCGATCTCACCGAAGGACGGTATGCCGATGTTTCGATTTTGAAGTGCCGCAAGTGTGGGCAACTCTGGCTTCGATACTTCGTGGAGTACGAAGCTTTTTCGCGGTCCGGTCGCTGGGGGAGAGGTCGAATAGACGAGGCCAGGGCGCTGACGATACAGCCGCACGAAGGAGCTTCCTTTCTGGCCGAGCTTCCCAGCTACCTCTTCGGCGGCTCTAGGTTCAACGGACAGCAAGGCGAGCGCTCGGGCCCCATGGAGTGGGGGATCTAAACCGAGGCCGGCTCTCCAGGGAGCTTCTAGTATCAATTCGCCGTAGTTGGGCCCCGGACAAGGTTATGCGCCCCAAACCTTACCCAAGCGCGACCTAAGGACTGCGTGCTTTCCGCAGGAAGGCCAGCGATTGCCTTGTGGAAGGGCCGGTGCCGCTTAGAGGACTCGAACCTCTGACCCCATCATTACGAATTCGATGGTTCTAAAGGCCTTTCCGCAGCCAACAATCGAAGCGTCCTTGTGAGGGCACTTTGGCAAGGCAGTGGGTCGGAGCGCTTGGCAGGGCGCTTCTAAAAGTCTGATTTGTCGAGATGAATTGAAAAGGCCCTTAGCCCCGGACTGCCGACTCAGTGGGTCAGCGCGCCTCTAGAAGGGCATTTTTCGCCGAGCGGCCGGACGCCGTTCAGAGAGTAAGCGCCAGATTTTGCTTGGAAAAGGGGTGGTGCCGCTTAGGTGACTCGAACACCTGACCCCATCATTACGAATGATGTGCTCTACCAGCTGAGCTAAAGCGGCAATGCCCGGAAAGCCGCGCCCTACCAGTGGCCCGGCGGCTCGGCAAGGACGGGCTCGTTAGGGCCTCTGAACGGATATGCTTAACGCTTTTGTAAAGCTTGTCCGCCATTCCTCTGGTCAACTGGGGAATTGGGACTTTTGCGAATGGACGGGTTTCGCGAGCATCCGAGCGAGTTCGACCAGCCGTCGGCCGCCGAAACGCCGGCGGCGGACGACGTCACCGCGGCGATCGGCACGGACGAGCGGCGGATGCACGTGCGGGCCTACAACTACTGGGTGTCGCTGCTCGAGGGGCGCGATTACCCGTCGATCGAGGACCTCGAGCCAGCGGAAGTCACGGATTTCGCCGACAACAGCGTTCTGCTCGACTTCACCAGCGGACGCGACGACCCGGCGACCCCCTACATCGGCGCCGCGATCCGCGAGGAATGCGGGCTTCCCGAAACGGTCCGGACGATCGCCGACATCCCCAGCCGAAGCCTGCTGTCGCGGCTGACCGACCATTATCTGCAGATCATCGCCAACCGGGCGCCGGTCGGCTTCGAGGCCGAGTTCGTCAACCAGACGGGCGTGCCGATCTGCTATCGCGGGATCCTGATGCCGTTCTCGTCGGACGGCGACACGATCGACTTCATCTACGGAGTGATCAACTGGAAGCGGGCGCTGATCGCCGAGGCCAGCCCGCCGATCATGCCCGCGGTCGTCGCCAGCGGTCCGGAGCGCGAAGGGCCGGCGGAGCTCGAGCCCGGCTCGCCCGAGCCGGTCGCGACGGCAGAGCCGCTTCCGATCTGGGCCGACGAACTCCCGGCAGAGACCGGCGAGGAAATTGCCGTTCCGCAAATCACGCTGGACGAAGGCGCCGGCCTTGCCGATTGGCTGTGCGCCGCGCGCGAAACCGCCGAGGAGGTCAAATCGGCCGACCACCGAAGCCGGGCGGCGCTCTACCGGGCGCTGAGCCGGGCCTACGATTTCGCCATCGCCGCCCAGCGCGACCCCGACGATTATGCCGAGCTCCTCGAGGAATCGGGCGTCAGGGCCCAGGCGCGCGCGCCGATGACTCCGATCGTCAAGCTGGTGTTCGGGATCGACTATGACAAAACCCGGCTGACCGAGTTCGCATCGGCCTTGTCCTACGCCCAGCGGCGGCAGGTTGCGCTCGGCGGCTTCGACGCGCTGATCGAGAACCAGTCCGGGGGATTGAAGGCGCTGGTCGCCGCCGAGCGCCAGGCCCGCCGGCCCGAACCCCGCACCGACAGCCGGGCCCAGGCGGCCCGCGAGCGGCTCCGGGCGGCCGAGCCGGTGTCGCTGCGCTCGCTTCCGGACAACGAGGAATTCTGCCTCATCCTGACCCGCCGCAGCGTGGATGGCGAGCACCAGCCGGTCGCGGTGATTTCCGATCCGGCGCTGGTCGAGCGGGCGATCCGCCGAGCCGCCTGACCGCCGGGTTCCAGCCCAAGCGGCCCTCGACTAGCTCAGGACGTGCTTGTCCCGGTCACGGGCGGGCGTCTATAGGCGCGCCATCGCGGCAGTCGGCGGAGCGAGCTCTTACAAATGACGGTCCATTCGCGCGTCGCCAAGCCGCTGATCGATTCGCTTCGCAAGGCGCTGACCAGCCACGCGCTGCCGGGCGAGACCAAGGGTTTCACCCGCGAGTGCGAGCGCGAGGCCGCCGAGTTCCTCGCCGGGGTCGCGGTCCGCCGCCGCAAGGGCGAGGTTACCCTCGCCATCGAATCCACCGGCGGCGAAGCCGGCCGGCGCCGCATGCGGATCGGAATCGTCAACGACGACATGCCTTTCCTGGTCGATTCGATCGCCAACGCCATCGCCGGCCGCCAGCTGACCATTCACCGCCTGCTGCACCCGGTGCTGTGCGTGACCCGCGACAAGAACGGGCGGCTGATGGAGATCGAGCCGCTGTGCGAAGACGAGGACCGGCGCGAGTCGATGATGTATATCGAGCTCGACCGCGCCGACGCCCGAGCGCGCCAGGAATTGGCGAGGGAATTGCGGGCGGTGCTGGTCGACGTCCGTTCGTCGGTCCGCGACTGGCGCGCGCTCCAGGCGAAGATGCGCGAGGACGCCAGGCAAATCCCCGATCCGGAGGGCCGGGCGCTGCTCGAATGGTTTGCCGGCGGCGCCATGACTCTGCTCGGCTACCAGGTCGAAAAGCCGCAGCAGGAGCCCTCCGAAACGCTCGGCATCTTCAGCATTCCGGGACCGCCGACCGACGACGCCGGCTGCCTCGGCGCGATGCGCTATTTCGAGCAGGGCGGCGATGTCCCGCTGCTCGCCAAGGCGGAGCGCAAGTCGAGCGTCCATCGCCGGGTCCCACTCGACCTGGTGGTGGTCCCGGTCCGCGAGCACGGCAAGATCGTCGGCATCGGAGTCTACGCCGGCCTGTGGACCAGCCAGGCGCTGACTCTGCCGGCCGAGGAAGTGCCGGTGCTTCGCCGGCGGCTCGACCGGCTCGACAAGGATTTCGGCTTCGATCCCAAGGGTCACTCGGGCAAGGCGCTGCGCCACTCGGTGGCCTCGCTGCCGCGCGACCTGCTGATCAACCTCAGCCTCGATTCGATGCGCAAGCTGGTGATGATGGCGATGTCGCTCGCCGACCGGCCGCGGCCCGCCCTGCTCCAGGTCCGGAGCATCTTGAAAGGGCATCTGTTCTCGTTCGTCTGGCTGCCGCGCGAGGACCTGACCACCTCGCGCCGGACGGCGATCGCGACGATGCTGGAGACGAAGATCGGCTCGCAGGTGACCAGCTGGTCGGTCGAGCTCGGCGACGGCGACCTCGCGCTCATCCGCTACACCCAATATATCGAGGAGGACACGCCGCTCCCCGATCCCGCCGCGCTCGACGCCGCTCTGGTCCAAATGGTGCGCGGCTGGGCGCCCGCGGTCGAAGCGGAATTGATCGCAGCCGCCGGCCCGGCCCGCGCGACTCGGCTCAGCCTCACTTATCTGTCGGCGTTTTCCGAGAGCTACCGGGCGCGGACGAGCCCCGAGGACGGGGCCGTCGACATCTTGCGCTTGAGCGCGCTCGAGGACGACAGGGCCCGGGGAGTGCGCATCTGGCGGTCCGAGTCCGACCCGCCCGGCCAGCTCCACCTCAAGACCTATCGCAAGGGCGGCCTGATCCCGCTGTCGGTGGCCGTGCCGGTGCTCGAGAATTTCGGCTTCCGGGTCCTCGAGGAGATGCCGACCGCGCTCGGCGGCGGCTCGCTCGGCTACATCCACGATTTCCAGCTCGAGATCGGCAGCGAAGCCGATCTCGGCAGCATCCTCGCCCGGGCCGGTGAGATCGAGGAGGCGATCGCCTGCGTGCTCAGCGGCGCGGCGGAAAACGACGAGTTCAACCAGTTGACCTTGTTCGCCGGCCTCGACGCCAAGCCGGTGCAGTGGCTGCGCTCCTGGTTCCGCTATTTGCGGCAGACCGGGAGTGCGTTCGGGCTGGTGACCGTGGTCGATGCGCTGCGCCGGGCGCCGAAGGCCACTTCGGCGTTGATCGGGCTGTTCATCGCCCGCCACGACCCGGCGGCGGGCTCGCGGCGCGATTCCCGGGTCGCCAAGCGGCGCGAACAGTTCGATGAGGCGCTGGCGCGGGTCCGTTCGATCGACGACGACCGAATCCTGCGCCGGCTGCGCTCGCTGGTCGAGGCGACCGTTCGCACCAACGCCTTTGCCGACGCGGCTCGCGAAGCGGTCGCCTTCAAGATCGATTCGTCGATGTTGCCGGGGCTTCCGGCGCCGGTCCCGTGGCGCGAAATCTGGGTCTATTCGCCGCGCGTCGAGGGCATCCACCTGCGCGGCGGGCCGATCGCCCGCGGCGGCATCCGCTGGTCGGACCGGCGCGACGACTTCCGCACCGAGATCCTCGGCCTGATGAAGGCGCAGATGGTCAAGAACGCAGTCATCGTCCCGACCGGAGCGAAAGGCGGCTTCTATCCCAAGCAGCTGCCGCCGCCGTCGAGCCGCGACGCGTGGCTCGCCGAAGGCAGCGAAAGCTACCAGATCTTCATCCGCTCGTGCCTGTCGATCACCGACAATCTGGTCAACGACAAGCCGGTCCATCCCGACAAGGTCGTCATCCACGACGGCGACGACCCGTATTTCGTGGTCGCCGCCGACAAGGGCACCGCGGCGTTCTCCGACATCGCCAACGCGATCGCGCTCGAGCGCAACTTCTGGCTCGGCGACGCCTTCGCCAGCGGCGGCTCGAACGGCTACGACCACAAGGCGATGGGCATCACCGCGCGCGGCGCGTGGATTTCGGTGCAGCGCCACTTCCTCGAGCTGGGCGTCGACGTGCAATCCGATCCGGTCAAGGTGGTCGGCTGCGGCGACATGTCGGGCGACGTGTTCGGAAACGGAATGCTGCAGTCGAAGGCGATCAAGCTCATCGCCGCGTTCGACCACCGCCACATCTTCATCGACCCGAACCCCGATCCGGGCAGAAGCTGGACGGAGCGCAAGCGGCTGTTCGAGCTGCCGCGGTCGAGCTGGGACGATTACGACCGTTCGCTGATTTCCAAGGGCGGCAGCATCTACCCGCGCACCCAGAAATCGATCAGCCTGTCGAAGCAGGAGCGCGACGCGCTCGGGATCGACGCGGAAACCATCGACCCGGCCGGGCTGATCAACGCGATCCTCAAGAGTCCGGTCGACCTGATCTGGTTCGGCGGCATCGGCACCTACGTCAAGGCGTCGACCCAGTTGCACGCCGAAGTCGGCGATCCGGCGAACGACGCCTTCCGGGCCGACGCCAGCGACCTTCGCGCCAACGTCATCGGCGAGGGCGCCAATCTCGCCATCACCCAGGCGGGGCGGATCGAGTTCGCCGACCGCGGCGGCCGAATCAACACCGACTTCATCGACAACAGCGCCGGCGTCGATTGCTCGGACAATGAGGTCAACATCAAGATCCCGCTGAACCGCGAGATTCGCGAGGGGCTGCTGTCGCTGGCGAAGCGCAATTCGCTGCTGGCGCGGATGACCGACGAGGTCGCCGAGATCGTGCTCGAGGACAACCGGCTGCAGAGCCTGGCGCTGTCGATCGCCGAGAGCGGCGGCGCCTTCGCGGTGCCCGGGCATGTGCGCACCATCGAGCTGCTCGAGAGCGCCGGGCGCCTCGATCGCAAGGTCGAAGGACTGGCGAGCAGCGAGGAGCTGCTTCGCCGCATCCAGGAGGGGCGCGGTATGATGCGTCCGGAGCTCGCGGTCGTGCTGTCGATGTCCAAGATCGTCCTCAAGGATGCGGCCGAGCCGCTGCGCCTCGCCGATGACAAGATGCTCGAGCCCCAGCTGTTCGGCGCCTTCCCGAAGCCGATGCGCAAGGCCCATGCCACCGCCATCCGAGCGCACCGGCTGCGCCACGAAATCCTCGGCACCAAGGCCGCCAACCGCTTCGTCAACCGGCTCGGGCCGAGCATGGCGCTCGAGCTGACCGAGGAGGAAGGCGCCTCGCTCGGCCAGGTGATCGCCTCCTTCCTGGTCGCCGAACGGCTGCTCGACCTCGATCAATTATGGACGAAGATCGACCAGGCGGCGCTGCCCGAGTCGGTGCGTATCGAACTGTTTTCGATTGCCGCCAGCAGCATCCGGGCGCATCTGTCGGACATCCTCCGCTCGGCGGGCGGTGAGACCCAGGTCAGCGCATTGTGCAAGCTGTACGAGCCAGGCGTTCGCAAGATCGCCAGCGCCGCGACCAAGCTCATCCGAACCGAGGTGCGCAACGAAGCGGCGACCCGGCGCGACCGGCTGATCGGCCTTGGAGCGAGCGAGGAAATCGTCCGCGGCCTGGTCCGGCTGTTCGAGCTCGACGGAGTCTTCGGGCTCGCCGCTCTGGCCGCCCGGCGCAAGGTCGACGAGGTGGCTCTGACCCATGCCTATACCAAGCTCGGCGAGGCGCTAGGCCTCGACTGGGCCCAGCAGCAGGTCGCGCGCTTCGTCCCCGGCAATCAATGGGAGCGGCTGCTGACCGCCGGCCTGGCGCGCGATTTCGAGCAGCTTAGGATCGACTTCCTCTCCCGCCGCCGGACCGCCCAGCCCGACGAGGCGGTCAACCAGTGGGTGGCGAGTCAGGCGGCGCGGATCGCCCAGTTCCGCCAGCTGCTCAACCGTGCCCGAGCTGAAGGCGCGGTCAGCGCGCCGATGCTCGCCCAGATCGCCAGCCAGGCGCGGATCCTGCTGTCGCGGTAGCTAGAAGCTCAGCCGACCAAGGTGCGCGCGAACAGCCACTGGCGGATCGCGGAGGTCAAATTGGGCGGCGATCGCACCTCCAGGCGCGCGGCGTCGATTTCGGCGACGAGTGCGTTGACCGGCCGCGCCAGGTCCTGGGCGGCGATTTCCAGCGCTCCCCAGAAAATCGGCTCGAGACTGATCGAGGTCGGGTGCCCGGCGATCAGCACCGATCGCTTGACGGGCGGGGCGTAACCGATCGATTCCCTAAGCTCTGTCACCATCAATACATGTGTTGGCCGCCGTTGATCGACAAGGTCGAGCCGGTGATGAAGCCGGCGTTTTCGTCGACCAGGAAGACCACTCCGCGGGCGATTTCGTTGGCCTTGCCGAGCCGGTTGACCGGGATTCGGGCGACGATCTTGGCCAGCACGTCCTCGGGCACGGCAGCGACCATGTCGGTGTCGATGTAGCCCGGAGCGATCGCGTTGACGGTGACGCCCGAGCGCGCGCCTTCCTGAGCGAGCGCCTTGGTGAAGCCGTGGATTCCGGATTTGGCGGCGGCGTAATTGACCTGGCCGTACTGGCCGGCCTGGCCGTTGATCGAGCCGATGTTGACGATCCGGCCGTAGCCGCGGCCGAGCATGCCTTCGAACACCGCCTTGGCCATGTTGAAGCAGCCGCCCAGGTTGGTGTCGATCACTTGCTGCCACTTGTCGCGGTCCATCCGCTTCATCGTCGTGTCGCGGGTGATGCCGGCGTTGTTGACCAGCACGTCGATCGCACCGAGCTCGGATTCGACCTGGCGAACGCCGTCCTGGCAGGCGTCGAAATCGGCGACGTCCCATTTGTAGGCGGGAATGCCGGTGCGCTCGGTGAACGCGTTCGCGCGCTCCTCGTTGCCGGCGTAATTCGCAGCGACCTTCATGCCCATGCCGTTGAGGGCGATGCTGATCGCTTCGCCGATGCCGCGCGTGCCGCCGGTGACGATCGCCACTCGAGCCATCAATTCCTCCTCATTGCTGAAGCCAGGGCGGCTTAGGTCGCCGGCCGCCAACCTTCAAGTTCGCGGGCGACCAGCCGCTCCAGCATGGTCATTCCCTCGGCCGAATCGTTGAGGCAATCGAGTCGAGCGAAGTGCGTGCCGCCGGCGGCAAGGAAGCTGTCGCGGCCGCGGATCCCGAGCTCCTCGATCGTCTCGAGGCAATCGACGGAGAATCCGGGCGCGGCGATGGCGAGGCGCTGGACGCCCTTACCCGGATATTCGGCGAGCGTCGCGTCGGTTGCCGGCTCGAGCCATTTGGCGCGCCCGAACCGCGACTGGAAGGCGACATCGACGTCGCGGCCCAGCGCCTCGCCGAGCAGCCGGGCGGTCGCCAGGCACTGGTCGTAGTAGGGATCGCCGAGCTGCCGGGTCCGCTCCGGCATTCCGTGGAAGCTCAGGAGCAGGCGCTGCGGCTCGAAGTCCAGCGCACCGAGCTGGCGCTCGAGGTTGCTGCGCAATGCGCCGATGTAGAGCGGATCGTCGAAATAGGGCGGCAGAGTGCGCACCGCCGGCTGGAACCGCATCGTCTCCAGCTGCGCGAACAAAGCGTCGTTGGAGCTCGCCGTCGTCGCCGCGCAAAATTGCGGATAGAGCGGCGCGAACAGGATCCGGTCGACACCGGCGTCGACCATCCTGGAGATCGCGTCGCCGATGGACTTCCTGCCGTAGCGGAAGGCGAGGCCGACGATGATCTCGTCGCCGAAGCGCTCGCGCAGCTTGGCCGCCTGGCGCAGGCTGATCGCCAGCAGCGGCGAGCCTTCGTCGGTCCACACTTCCTGGTAGGCGCGCGCGGACTTGGCCGGCCGGGTGCGCAGGACGATTCCGCGCAGGATCGGCTGCCAAAGCAATTGCGGGATCTCGATCACACGCGGATCGGACAGGAATTCGGCGAGGTAGGTCCGGACCGACGCGGCGTCGGGCGCCTCGGGCGTTCCGAGATTGACGAGCAGGACTCCGATCATTCGGCCGCCATCGGGTCGAATGGCAGGCTTCGCAAGCGCTTGCCGGTCGCGGCGTAGATCGCGTTGGCGACCGCGGGCGCGAGCGCGGCGACGCCAAGGCCGCTGATGCCGCCCGGAGCGGCGTTGCTCGCGATGAGCTGGACATGGATCTGGGGCGTGCGCGCGATTCGCGGCAGGCCGATTGCCCCCAGCGGGCGCGAGCGCGGATTCCCCGCCGCCCACTCGGGCTCGCGCACGCTGGCGAGGCCGAGCGCATAGATGAGCCCGCCCTCGACCTGCTGGCGCACCAGTTGCGGATTGACGATCCGCCCGCAATCGACCGCCGCGACCAGCCGGTGGACCTCGACATTCTGGTCGGAGCCGATGGTCGCGTCGGCGAGCAGGCCGATGTGCGAGCCGAACGCGGAAGCCGCGGCAAGGCCGAGCGTGCTGCCGCGCGCGCCGCCGTCCCAGCC
>NZ_JACCSU010000021.1 GCF_013812825.1 Sphingomonas sp.
CCCCCCCCCACCCCTCGGTCCCCTCCCGTAACCGGGAGGGGAAGATCGGCCGCAACTTCACGCGCCGACTCCGCCCGACAGGGTCGGCACGGCGAGCGCCCTGAAGCCGTAGTGCTTGAGCCAGCGCAGGTCGGCGTCGAAGAAGGCCCGAAGGTCGCTCATTCCATATTTGAGCATCGCCAGCCGGTCGACGCCGGTGCCGAACGCGAAGCCCTGCCACTCGTCGGGATCGAGCCCGGCATTGGCCAGCACTCGGGGATGGACCATCCCCGATCCGAGCACTTCCATCCAGTTCTCGGAACCGCCGATGACCCGCCGGCCGCCCTCCCACGACCAGCCGACGTGGACGTCGGCCGACGGCTCGGTGAACGGGAAGTAGCTGGGGATCATCCGGATGGCGACGTCGTCGCGCTCGAAGAACGCTTTGAGGAACGTCTCCAGGGTCCAGCGCAAATGCCCGAGGTGGATCGCCCGGTCGACCACCAGCCCCTCGATCTGGTGGAACATCGGCGTGTGGGTGGCGTCGCTGTCGGAGCGGTAGACCCGGCCGGGAGCGATGATCCGGAGCGGCGCTCCTTGGTTCTGCATCGCGCGGATCTGGACCGGCGAGGTGTGCGTGCGGAGCACCCGCGGCTCGCTCTCGCCGTCCCGGGGCTCACAATAGAAGGTGTCGTGCATCGCCCGCGCCGGGTGCGCCTCGGGCATGTTGAGAGCGGTGAAATTATACCATTGGTCCTCGATCTCGGGCCCTTCGGCGACCGCGAAGCCCAGGTCGGCGAAGATCTCGGCGAGCTCGTCCATCACCTGGCTGACCGGATGCACGGTCCCTTGCGGCGCTTGCGCTGCGGGCAGCGACAGGTCGAGCTTCTCGGTCGCCAGCCGGCGGTCGAGCTCGGCCGCCTCCAGCGCCGCCTTGCGCTCGGCGATCGCGGCGGTGACCGCCTCGCGCAAAGCGTGGATCTTCGGGCCGTGGGCAGCCCGCTCTTCGGCGTCCATCGACCCCAGCGACTTCAGCTGCGCGGTGATCGTCCCCGACTTGCCGAGCGCCGCGACGCGCAGCTTTTCGAGCGCGGCGAGGTCGCCGGCGCCCGCGATGTCCCGCAAGAGCTGTTCGCTGTCGCTCATCCTTGCGCCCCATAAGCAAACGGGCGCGGAAGACCAGCCTCCCGCGCCCTTGCCGTTGGCTGTCGTGCGGCAAGCCCTTATGCGGCTTTGTTGTCGTCCTTGGGCAGCGCCGCCTTGGCCTGGGCGATGATGGCGCTGAACGCCTCGCCCTCGTGCATGGCGATGTCGGCGAGCACCTTGCGGTCGAGATCGATGCCGGCGAGCTTCAGAGCGTGGATGAACTGGCCGTAGGTCAGGCCTTCGGCGCGGACCGCGGCGTTGATCCGCTGGATCCACAGGGCGCGGAAGCTGCGCTTCTTCACCTTGCGGTCGCGGTACGCGTACTGGCCGGCCTTCTCGACCGCCTGGCGGGCGATCCGGATGGTGTTCTTGCGCCGGCCGTAATAGCCCTTCGCATTCTCCAGGATCCGCTTGTGCTTGGCGCGCGTGGTGACGCCGCGCTTGATGCGTGTCATGGCTCGCGCTCCTTACTTGAGGCCGTACGGCGCCCAGAGCTTCACGCGCGCCGTGTCGGCGTCGGCGAGAATCTCGGTGCCGCGGTTCTGGCGGATATATTTGGCGTTGTGGCTGATCAGCCGGTGGCGCTTGCCGGCGACGCCGTGCTTGACCTTGCCAGTGGCCGTGAGCTTGAAGCGTTTCTTGACGCCGCTCTTGGTCTTGAGCTTGGGCATTTTCGTCTCCTAATGGCACCCCCGAAGGATGCGACGTTATCGAACCGCCACGGCAGCCCTAACCGGCCGGGCCGTTCACTTTTCCACGGATCTGGAAAGCGCGGGCGTATAAGGGCGCAGCGGGACGAAGGCAAGGAGGCGCAAGATGGACCGAAACCCAGCCCAGGAACCCGGCACCGGGCTGACCCCGCATTTGACGATCCGCGATCGGCGAGCGGCCGAAGCCATCGAATTCTACACAGCCGCGTTCGGCGCCGAGGAGCTGATGCGCATGCCGTCCGACGACGGCCGCCTGATGCACGCGCATTTGAAGATCAATGGTTCGTCGCTGATGATGCACGACGACTTTCCCGAGCACGGCGGCGGACCCGCCGGCGAACCGGCCGGAGTCATGCTCCACCTCCAAGTCGACGACGCCGACGGCTGGTGGAACCGAGCGGTCGACGCTGGAGCCGAGGTGACGCTGGAGCTCGCCGACCAGTTCTGGGGCGACCGCTACGGCCAGCTCAGGGATCCGTTCGGCCACCGCTGGTCGATCGGCGCTCCGATCCGGCGGCAATAGGCCGGGACGTCCTCACCAGACGTCCTCACCAGGGGTGAGGGCTTCCGTCGCGCTTGAGGAAACCGCCCGATTGATCGGCGCCCACGCGCTCGATCAGCGCCCGCATCTCGCCGACGCTCTGCTCGGCCGGAATCAGCGCGTTGGGGCCGCCCATGCGCGTCTTGACCCAGCCGGGGTCGATCGTCGCCGCCACCGCTCCCAGCGGCTTCGCCTCGATCGCCAGGCTGTGCCACGCCATGTTGAGCGCCGCCTTCGAGGTCCGGTACGGGGCGTAGCCGCCCGAGCTCTCGGCGATGCTGCCCATGCCGCTGGAGATGGCGATCAGCTTGCCGCGCGCGTCGGCGACCCGGCCCAGCAGCGCCTTGGCGAGCACGTACGGGGCGATGCAGTTGACCACCATCATCTCGGCCCAGGCGTTCCCGTCGGCGGCGGTTTCGCCGGTCTCGGGTAGCATCGTACCGGCGTTGGCGATCAGCAGGTCGAGCGGGTGCTCGATGCTTGCGGCGAGCGATGCGACGGCGTCCAGGTCGCGCAAGTCGAGCGTCTCGACGCCCACCTCCAGCGCCGCCAGTTCGGCCGAGGTTTCGCGAGCCGTCGCGATCACCTGCCAGCCGGCCGCCGAATACTGCCGAGCGAATTCGAGCCCGATGCCGCGGTTGGTGCCGGTGATCAGGACGGATGGCACGCGCCTTAGTCGAACAGGCTCGAGACGCTGGCCTCGTCGGCGATCCGGCGGATCGCCTCGGCGAGCAGCGGGGCGATGGTCAGGCGGCGGATCTTGCCGTTCTTGGCATCGGCCTCGCCGGTCCAGATGGTGTCGGTGACGACCAGCTCGGAGAGCTCCGAAGTGCCGATGCGCGCCGCCGCGCCGCCCGACAGCACCCCGTGCGTGCAGTAGGCAACGACCTGCTCGGCGCCCTCCTGCTTGAGCGCGGCGGCCGCGTTGCACAGCGTTCCGCCCGAATCGACGATGTCGTCAATCAGGATGCAGGTGCGCTGGTCGACCTCGCCGATGACGTTCATCACCTCGGACTCGCCGGCGCGCTCGCGGCGCTTGTCGATGATCGCCAGCGGCGAGTTGCTGAGCCGCTTGGCTAGGCTCCGTGCGCGGACGACCCCGCCGACGTCGGGCGAGACGACGGTCAAATTGTGGTTGGAAAAGCGCGCCTGGATGTCGGCGGCGATCACCGGCGAAGCGAACAGATTGTCGGTGGGGATGTCGAAAAAGCCCTGGATCTGGCCGGCGTGGAGGTCGATCGACAGCACTCGGCTGGCGCCCGCGAC
>NZ_JACCSU010000038.1 GCF_013812825.1 Sphingomonas sp.
ATGCGCCGATCGACCCGGTCGCGCCGCCGGCCGATGGCCTGGTCGAAGCGACTCCAACGGCACCGATGCCGGCGGCGGACTATGAGGAGCCGGCGATCGTCGAGGAGCCGCTCGACGACGATTTCCGACCGTTCCGCTACGAAGCGGAGGAGCCGCCGCGCTCGCGCAGCCCGTTGCTGACGGTCTTGCTGGTCGCGCTGTTGATTGCCGCCCTCGCCGCGGCATTCTGGTTCCTGGCTCCGGCCGAATGGAAGCAGCGCATTGGGATCGCGGGAGCGGGCGAAACTCCGCTGCAGCTGATGATGACTCACAGCGACCGCCAGAAGCTCGCCAGCGGCAATGAGTTGCTGGCGGTGAGCGGACGGGTGATCAATCCGACCGACGAGAACCAGGACGTGCCGCCGATCCGCGCCCAGCTGCGCAGCGCCACCGGCGAGCTGGTCTACAGCTGGACGATCGCTCCGCCGGCGCGGACCCTGCCGCCGGGAGCGAGCGCGACGTTCAACAGCGCCGAGGTCAACGTCCCGGCCGGCGGCGATGAGCTGACCATCACTCTGGGCTCGGTCAAAACCTGAAATTCTACTCGAATTCGACCAGCTTCAGCACTTCGAGCGACCCGTCGGCGCCGCGAACGACGCTCGGGCGCAGCATTTGCGGCTGCTCGCGCTCGATCTCCGAAAAGCGTAGCCGGGCGGCGGCAAGGATGGTCACCGTCGCCCGCGCCTGGCGAACCGGCGCGGCCGGTCGCGGCTCAACCCGCTCCAAGGGGACGGCGAGCGCGGCGGTTGCCATTGCGAGCGAAGCGAAAATGACCATCCGATACGCGTAACGCGCGGGCGCGCTTATGGTAAAGACGGCCTTAACTTCCTGTCCCGCAGAGGGACAGAGCTGGGATGGATCCGGGACGAATCCAGGCCGGACCGGCGGAGCGATCGGGCGGCATTGCCTGCCCCCAAGCCCTTTGCTAGACGCCGCGCCTCGCCAGTGGGCGGCCCTTTATGGTTAGTCTTTGGGGGCCGCCGAGCTTTTCATGACGTGCGGTCGTGGCGGAACTGGTAGACGCGCAGCGTTGAGGTCGCTGTGGCCGAAAGGCCGTGGAAGTTCGAGTCTTCTCGACCGCACCATTCCGTCCCTGGCGCCCTGGCAGCCCGCCCGTTCTTGCGATGCATTAGCAATTAGCATCTGGGGAGCGGTTCCAGGTCCACGCCAGTCCTGGCGATGAGTGGGTAAGCGCGCGCAATCGCCCGGCGAACAGAGGCAAAAAGTCGTCCGAGACGACAGATCGGCTGGCGCGCGGTCTATTCGAGCAAGGCGATGCGCGGCGGCGGCTCGACGTGGATCGAGCCCAGCCGGACGACCGGTTTCGCCGCGCTGACCGAGACCGAGACCTTGAGATCGGCCGCAAGGCTGGTCGCTTCGGCGGTCTCTTTGGACAGCCGGATCCGATACTCGCCATAGGGCACGCGCTGGAACAGGAAGAAGCCGTCGAAATCCGTCCGGGTGGTGGCGATGGTCTTGCCGGCGCCGTCGACCAGCTCGAGGTCGAGTCCTTCAAAGCCAAGGCCGCCGCTCTTGACGATCGCGCCTTCGATATCCCCGCCGCCGACGAGGCCGATCTCGACGTGGGCGGGGACCCCGGGCCGCGGCACCACGACCTGGAGTGCCTTCTTCGGCACCAGCATCGGGTCGGACAGGCTTGATTCGTCGATCCCGACCGTGACCGGAGTGTAGGCGGCCAGTCCCCCGACCAGCACCGACCCTTGGGAATCCGTGGTTCTCTCGGACAACCGCGGGCCGGTGGTGATCAGCGCTCCCTTTTCGAGCGGCTCGGCGGGATCGCGCACCCCATTGTCGTTGAGGTCGCGGTAAACTCTTGCATTGACCGCGCCCGCGACGGCCAGCGACTGGCGCGACAGCTTGAAACCGCCACCGGGGTCCAGCGAGAAGTTGAGGTTAAAGCCGAGCGCCGCCGACCCGTCGCTCGCCGCTTCGGCGGTCAGTGCCACGGCCATGGAATTCAGGCGCCGGACATTGGTGACCCGCGCCCGCGCACGCTTTGCGGCCGCGTCATAGATCACACCGCCTTCCCAGTCGGTCGTCTCCGATGCCGACCAATAGGCGGACAGCTCCGCGGAGCGGAACCGGGCGTCGGGAGTGATGTCGAAGCTGGTCGAACCGCGCAGGCGCACGTTGCCGACTCGCCCGGCGCCGATCATTGCCAAATTGACCTCTCCCGGCGGTGACGGGCCGGAGCGCAGATACTGCCTGCGGTAGCGAAGGTCGGTCGCCAGGTTGAAACGGTCGATGTTGGCCGCCAGCCGGCCTGCGGCCTCCAAGTGGCGGACTCCGTCCCGGTCGGTCAGCCGGAAATCGGCGTGCGCGGGGAGGACCTGGCGGCCCAGCCGAAGCGGCGCGTCGAGCCTGAGCCGGACGTCGCGCACGGTCTCGCGCCGATCGGCTCGCAAATGAAAATCATTTGCAGCAAGCGCCTCCGCGCTGACGTTGACGCTGCCGAACTTGCCGAGCAACTGCGCGCGCGCCGCCTTTCCGCCCGAGCTTTCGCCGGCGACGCCGAGTTCGATCATCGCCGAGCCGACCGATCGCCGAACCGTGCCCTCGAGGAAGCTCAACCGCTCATCGCCGACCAGCATCAGCCTCGCGAGCGCCCCCGCCGAGGTGCGCTCGTCGATGCCATGCTCGACCGAAACGGCCGCCTGCGCCCTGGGCTGGCGCTCCTCGTCGGGCGGGTGCTCGAACGAAGCGGCATCGCGCCCCGGCTGGTTGGCCCCGGCCCAGTACCAGGTCTTGCCCGGCGGCACATGGTCCTGGCCGACGTTGATCAGCTCCTCGCGCGTCCGGACCTGCCCCTGCGGTCCGTAAAGGACGATGTGGATCCGGTTTTCGCCGTAGAGAAGCTCCACGTCCTCGAACCGGTAGCGCTGGTCGCCGGTCGGCTTGGCAAAGGCGAGAAGCTCGCCGTTGCGGTAGATTTCCGCGTCCCAGCCGCTCGGCAAGTAGCCTTCGAAGCGAGTGCGGTCGAACGCCGTTTGCGGGACCAGCGGCCGGTTGGTGACCACGGCGCCGCGGCCGCTGGCGGATGAGCCGGTCAACCGGCTGTCGAGCCCGGCGACGTCGCCAAGGCCGAAATGGGTAGCGTTCAGCGGCCCGAGCAGCCCGCCTTCCGGGTCCGACCGGTGCGCGCGTAGCCGAAGGGTGCGCGGCATGCCCTTGTTATCGGTGGATAGCTGCGCGTCATACGACAGATGGGCGATTTCACCCGCCGCGAACACCGATGTGCGGCGATCGACCTTGAGGCCGTCCCTGGCCCGATAGGTAACGCCGCCGCTGACGACGAAGTCGAGCGCCGGCGCTCGCCACATCCGGTAGGGGAGGCGCACCTGCGGAAGAGTCGAGAGGTCGAACTTGGCCGGCTTGATCTGCGCGGCGCGCTGCTGACGCTCCATCGCGAGCTCGACCGGCAGCTTGGCCTCGGAGCTCAGCATCAGCACCGAGCCGGAGGTCATCGGCTTGACGGCGATTCCAAACCAGCGGGTGAGCGCCGAGCTGTCGACGCACCAGCCGTCGGGTGTTTCGCGCACCGTTCCAGGCGCGATCGGCTCGGCCCTGGCGCCATAGCTCGCTTGCCGGGCAGCCAGATCGATGGCGATTCGGTTCTGCTCCTTGAACGCCCAGCCCTGCGCCTTTTTGGCGGTCAAATCGACCTTCATCGGCACGTCGAGCGTGGTCAGGAAGTCGCCAAAGACGATGCACGTGCCTTCGGGCGTGTTGTAGGCGCGCACTCCCTCGCCGAGCCGGAGCTGGCGGATCCGGACGTCGAGCAGGAATTGCTCGTCGGGATGCGCGGTCCAGCTCTCGCCGGCCGGAATCGAGGCGGATGCGCCGACCGCCCCGGCGCAGCCGAGCGCGGCGAGCGCGCCGAGCGCGCCGAGCCTGCGCAGCCACTTGCGGCCGGGAGCCATGAGCGTCGCTCTCTGGTCTCCGACTGCGCCTAGCGCAGCACCGTCCGGGTTTCGGCGATGGTGTGCGAGCCGTCGGCGTAAGTTTCGACATATTGCACGATGACCGGGCCGCGAACGTCACCCTGAAAGGCTTCGTCGACCGGGATCGTCACCTTGCGCGTCGTCACCTCCTTGTAGACGGCGACGGCCTTCTGGATGGCGATCGGGTCCTTGACTCCGGGTTTGAGCACCCGGACCTCGCCGAAGGTCGAGCGATCGCCCGAGCGGCTGAGGTCCAGCGCCACCGCCAGCCTGCCGGCGCTGGTGTCGAGATGAACGTTGGCAATCCCGGCTTTCGCCTGGAGATTGCCGAAGCGGGCGATGACTGGAATGGTAACTCCGTAAACCGGGATCAGGGCGAAGCGCAGGCCCTTGCCCGGCTCCTCCGGCGCGGCGGCCGCGGAGCGCGCCGGCGGGATGGCGCGAAACAGCAGATGGACCCGATATTCGCCATCGGGCAGCCCCTGCGGCGCGCGCGCCGACACCCGCACCGATTGCGGCTGGCGCGGCGCCAGGGTCACCCGTCGCGGCGCGTAGACGATCATCTCCTGCGCGAGCCTGTCCTCGGCGGTCGGCTGGTCGACCTCGATGAGGCCTCCGTCGGGGGTCATTCGGCGCAGTTCGACCGAGATCCGGTAGGTGGCCGGCTCGTCGCCGATATTGTTGAGGACAACCTCGGCGCCCTTGCGGCCGTCGAGCACCAGCCGAGTCGGAGCAACCAGCAGGTCGCCGACGCCGGCGCCGGCCGGCACCGCGGCCAATAGAGAAGCGGCCAGCACAGCTGCCGCGAACGTTGGTCTGAACATCATGGTGGCGATCCCCGCTTTGCTCCGCCTGGAGCGATCGCTCGGTTTTACATCCAGAATGGTTGATTTTCGGTCAACCAACGCCGTTCAACGCGGTGTCGCGACCAAACGAAATGGGGCCGCCGTTGCCGGCGACCCCATCCTTCGCGCCGCGGGTGCGGCGAACGTCGTCCACTTAGTAATTCACGGTCACCGCAAATGTGCCGATGTACGTGCCTTCGGCCTGGCTTCCGGCAACCGAGATGCTGCCGCCGATCGCGAACTCGGTCCCGGTGGAACCGGAATTGCCGAGAGCAACGCTGGCCGGCGCGTTGACGGTGAGCAACAGCGGCGTCGAGCCGGCCGGGCCGGTCATGCTGACGTTGCTCGAGTTGACCGTCACGGTCTGGTTGTTGGTGCCGGTGATCTTGTATTTCGCCGCTGTCGAGGCGCCCGAGCAAGTCACGGCCGTGCCGGGGCAGGTGCGGCTGCCGTCGAGCGCAACGGTGACCGTCGTCGGTCCCGCATCGACCAGCGTGACGGTGCCGAAGTCGAGGTCCTGCACCCACGTCAGGCTGAGCGGCTTGACGATCCGCGCGGTGGCGGTCGCCTGCTTGTCCGGCACAACCGGAGCGGCCAGCGCCGGCGTCGCCGACAGCGCCAGTGCGGCAACCGCCGCGGTGATACGAAGAGTGTTCATCATGTCTATTTCCCCACTGGTCCAAAAATGTCAGCGGCTGCCCGACCGCTGGTTGGGTCATCCGTGGGTCCCCTATTAACGCCGCGCGCTTACGGCTTTCCTTTTGGGACTGGTTAACGGTCGGTTTGGATTTCCACCGAAATGGAGGCGATTGCCTCAGAGATATTCGACGGTGATCGGAACGTCGCCGCGATAGTCGCCCTCGGCGTCGCCCATAATCCTCAACCGCCCACCGAATCGGAACGATAGCGATCCGGCCGAGTCGAGCCGCGCGACCGGCGGCAGGTCGCTGACGATATCCTCGATGGTGATTCGTCCGCCGCTCAACGAATAGAGTTCGATTCGGCGCGGCAGCTCGACCCGCACCGTCCGCCCGGCCTCGCCGCGGACAACGGCGCTGCCGGCCATCGCCCGGCCGGATATGTCGCTGATGACGCCGCTGACGCTGCGCGAGCCGTCGGGGAGCAGGGTCGCGGTTCCGCTCCCGGCGCCGAGCAGGATCAGCCGGTCGAAATCGAGGCTGGTCTCGATCTCCAGGCTGATCGGGCCCGAGGCGGAGCCCTCCTCGCGGCTGGTGGTCGGAGAGTCGCACAGCCGGCATTGCGCGCTCGCCGGAAACAGCGGCACGGTCGACATCCCCGCGGCAAGCGCGAGGACCGGCAAAAGGAGCAACGTCCTGCTCATCGCCAGCGATCCTAGAGGCGACTGGCTAAAGCTGGGTTAATCCGCCGCTAACCCGAGCAGCGGCAGGACCAGGAGCGCGACGCGCGATCGTCGCACGCCTATTGTCCCAAACGGCCCGACTTCCTATCGCTTGAGGCTCGATGCCCCCCATCCCCACCGCTCCGCGCCGGCCGTTCGTCACCGCCCTCCAGGTCCTGGTCTACGCGGGGCTGGTCGGACTGCTGGCGCTGATCGTCGCGGTCGCCGTCGCGGTCGCCTCGCTGCCCGGCTATTCGGAGCTCTCGAAACGCTCGGACCTCGGGCAGATGATCCGGGTCCGGTCGAGCAACGGCGCGGTGCTGGTCTCGCTTGGCCCGAGCTTCGGCCAGTGGCTGCGCTACGAGCAGATCCCGCCGCAGATGCGAACCGCGATGATCGCCATCGAGGACAAGCGCTTTCGAAGCCATGTCGGCATCGATCCGCTGGGCATCGCCCGGTCGATCAAGGTGCGGTTCGATACCGGCGCCTGGCGACAGGGCGGCTCGACCATCACCCAGCAGCTGGCGCGCAACATCTTCCTGACCAACAGCCGCACCTTCGGGCGCAAGCTCAAGGAAGGCGTCCTGGCGCTGGCGCTGGAGCGCAAGTTCAGCAAGGACCAGATCCTCGAGCTGTATCTCAACCGGGTCTATTTCGGCGGCGGCGCCTACGGCATCGACGCGGCGTCGCGGCGCTTTTTCGGCCACAGCGCCGACACTTTGTCGCTCGGCGAAGCGGCGATCATCGCCGGCCTGGTCAAGGCGCCGTCCAATTATTCGCCGACCGCCGACGCCGAGGCCGCCCGGCGCCGCTCGAGCATCGTCCTCAACGCGATGGTCGAGAACGGCTTCGTCAGCCGTTCGGCGGCGGCGTCGGTCGACCCGGCGGAAATCCGGCTCCAGCCGACCACCAAGCAGAACAGCGTGCGCTACTTCACCGACTGGGCGCTGCCGCAGCTCGATACACTGATCGACGAGACCAGCGAGCCGATCGACGTCTGGACGACGCTCGACACCAACATGCAGCGGGCGGCCGACCGGGCGATCGCCGCCAACACCCCGCGCACCGCCCAGGGAGCGCTGGTTGCGCTCGATCGCGACGGCGCCGTCCGAGCGATGGTCGGCGGCCGCGATTATGTCGACTCGCTGTACAACCGCGCCACCCAGGCCGAGCGCCAGCCCGGCTCGGCGTTCAAGCTGTTCGTCTATCTGTCGGCGCTCGAATCGGGGATGAAGCCGACCGACAGCATCGTCGACGAGCCGATCGAGATCGACGGCTGGCGGCCGCGCAACGCGACCCGCACCCACTTGGGGCCGGTCACCCTGCGCGAGGCCTTCGCGCGCTCGATCAACACGATCAGCGCCAAGATCGGCGCCGACCTGGGCTTTGCGACCATCGCCGACATGGCGCGCCGGTTCGGGATCAGCGGCAAGATCTCGACCTTTCCCTCGATGGTGCTTGGAACCAGCGACGTTCGGCTGATCGACATGACCCGCGCCTTTGCCTCGGTCGCCAACCGCGGAGTCTCGGTCGCGCCCTACGCGATCCGCCGGGTGGTGACCGCCGACGGGCGCCAGCTCTACCAGCACGAGGGCAGCGAGGAGCGGGTGCTGGTCGCTCCCTGGGTCGCTGCGGAAATGACCGATCTGCTGCAGTCGGCGGTCCTCACCGGCACCGGCCGAGCGGCCCAGATCGGCCGGCCGGTCGCCGGCAAGACCGGCACCACCAGCTCCAACAAGGACGGCTGGTTCATCGGCTTCTCGAGCGGCATCACCGCCGGAGTGTGGATGGGCCGCGACGACGCCCGGCCGATCGGCGGGCTGCAGGGCGGAACCGCGCCGGCGCGCGCGTTCCACGATTTCATGGTCGTCGCCGTCGCCCGCCGCCCGGTCGAGCAGTTCGAAACCGAAGTGCCGATGCCGGACTGGCAGCTCGAGCCCGAGGAAGAAATCTGGGCGCTTCCGCCCGAGGAGCTCGGGCTGGAGCCGCTGGTCGACGCCGACGGCATTCCGATCGACCCAGCCGACCCCGGGGTCGTCCAGCCGGGGGTCGTCCGGCCCGGCGAGGTGCCGCCGGAAGGGTGGCCCAATGAAATCCTCCGGAGTGGCAGCGAACGCGCGCCGCAGCCGCAGCCGCAGCAGGTGCCGCCCCAGCCCCCGCGCGTGCCACCGCGGGCGCCCGGGCCGCGCTCAGTGCCCGCGCCCGATCCGCTTCAGCCG